>CAZEWS010000023.1:2415-20431 GCA_964515985.1 uncultured Rikenellaceae bacterium
CATTTCATTGGTTTTCATGTGTTAAAACTGTCCACAGGTAACTTCACCATTACTTTAGTCCCTTTTCCCAACTCGCTTTCCACTTTTATATCTCCCCCGTGCTGAACAATAATACCATACGAGATTGAAAGCCCAAGTCCGGTGCCATCTTCCTTTGTGGTAAAAAACGGATCAAATATTTTTTCCATATTATCGGGAGAAATTCCAGTGCCGTTATCAATAAAAGTGATAATATATTCTTGCCCCTGTCTATACGAGTCAATGACAGAACTGTCATTCCAATCAACGATAATGTTCACTTTTCCTGTATCCTGAATCGAGTATATGGCGTTCATGATAATATTTAAGAAAACCTGCTTCAGTTGTGAAGGATCTGCCATTAAATCTTTTTTTTCAGTATTATATTCTACAAATATTTCACAATTTTTCTCTTTAGCAGAATTCAAGGTTAAAAGAACGGTTTGATTCATTAATTGTTCCAAATCAATCATTTCAGAATTAAGTTCATCAGGATTGGAAAAAGATAATAAGCCTTGAATGATGCCGTTAATCCTGTCAACTTCATTTAATAATTCAGAAGTCATCTTTACTTTAACCGGGTCTTTGATGTCTTTTTGAACATATTGAATAGTGCCTCTTATGGAAGTTAACGGATTCCGTATTTCATGTGCAGCACCGGCTGCCAGTTGTCCCAATATGGCAAGCCGGTCAGCACGGTACATTTTTTTTATCCTTTCTTTCTGAGATTGAAACAAATAAGCATTTTCAAATGCCAATGCAGCCTGATCCAAAAGAATTGTCAATAATTCGATTTCATCTTTACCATAATCCTTTCCGTTCAGCCTATTTCCAAGAAAAACAAATCCGGTCAATCGATTCGTTACTTTAAGTGAATGAATATAGTTAACCTCCATATCCTTTAACATATTTTGCTCATGGGGTGAAAAGAAAGAATAAACTCCTGCATGCCGGTTCAGTGAAACATATTTTTCATTAACCGATAACCAGTAAATAAGTTTATCTTTTTGCGTAAAATAAAACTTCGAATATGAACTTTTATTCACACCAATTACATTCGTAAGGGTATAACGATGATAATCTTCATTATATAAGAAAAGGAATACTTTTTCTACTTTAGTTACGTCCTGTATTTTTGAAACAATATTTGCCCTTAGCTGCTCGTAATCCACGATCAGAGATAGGGATTTATTAAATTCTGAAAGGGCATGTTTATAATTTTCATGCTTTTCCTTTCTAACGTTAAATCCTAATATCTTATGTAGTTTCATTAATAGTGTTAATACCGGAAACTGAAGTACCAAAATAAGAGTCTTAGATTAAATAACTTTTTATAATGATATAGGCTGCACGCATCAATTTCCTGCCCTGATTTATTTATTAAAGTTAAAATAAATTTCAGTTATCTATCAAATATTTGTGTAATAAGTTACACCATTATTTATTCATTTACTCACCACCCATGCCTATCTAATTACTATCTCATTGATAATTAATGATATACATTCAAGGGATCAGCATGGCACTCAATTTGACAGTATTGTATAAATTGAAATTACTAATGAAGATAACAGAACTGGTTTCAGCATTATTGTTTCATGTCGTTATTTGTTTTAGTCAGAATTCAATGATACTTACTTGTGAAGAGGCAATCAATATAGCGTTAAAAGAAAGTTATACTATCAAATCTCATTCGGAGAATAAAAATGCAATGCAAAGCTATTTTATGTATCATAAGGCACAGTTTAAACCTCGTTTTGATCTGAATATTTTTACTCCTGACTGGAGTGAATCCGTAGCTCAAATTGACAGAGCGGACAGTTTGCCGGTATTTAATTCAACAGGCTCGTTTAAGTTGGGTGGAGACTTGAGTTTCACTTATATTCTGCCTTCGGGTGGAAATCTTGCATTGCATTCCATCATGTACCAGGAAGAACTTAAGACTGTCCTTGCTTCGCAGGGATACAATACTCTATCCACTAATCAGGTATATACTAAAGCCGGAATTAGTTTTGAGCAGCCCATATTTACTAAAAACACTCTACGGGAAAATTTAAGAGAAGCCGAATACCATTATCAGCGTTCATCAAACTATTACACCAGAGGTCAAATGGACATTATTTATTATGTCACGGAAGGCTTTTATTCATTATACCGTGCTATACGTGAGGTGGAAATTAATAAAGAAAAGCTGGAAAATTCACAGGAAGCCTATCGTATTGCCAGCCTTAAATTTGGAGCAAAAAGAATAGCGGAAGCAGAAGTTCTTATTGCAGAAGTTGAGGTAGAGCAAGATAAAGCCAGGTTATCGGAAAGCATAAGTAATATGGAAAGAGAAAAAGACATTTTTAAGCAATTGATCGGATTGAAGCTGGACCAAAACATTGAACTGCTTACGAGTATTAAATTTGATACATTTACGATTGATGAAGATATTGCGATTGAACAATCCTTAAAAAACAGACTCGAACTTGACGATGCCAATTTAAGCATAAAACTTCAGGAAATCGCGGTTGACAGGGCAAAAAGGGAACGTGAGCTGAAAGGAAAAATCTCCGCATATTATGATATTACCGGTTTAGGAACAATAGGAGGGGGCAAAACAGTAGAGTTGATCGACAGATCATTCAATAACCTAAAGGAACGCCCCCCAAACAGGGGGATAACTTTTACATTGTCCTACCCGATTTTTGATTGGGGACGGGGTTCCTCAAAAGTTCAACAGGCTAAAGCAAATTTAAGAAACACTGAATTGGAGAAGGGAAACATAAAGGTTACAATCATAAGGGAAGTAAGGGATATCGTCCGGACTGTCAAAGAGACAAGAGAACGGCTTAAAATAAATGAAAAAAATCAGGAGCTGGCCACACGCAGTTATAAGGTTAGTCAATTGCGCTTTGAGAATGGAGATATCACCAGTCAGCAGTTAGGTCAGGAACAGGAAAGATTGTCTGAAGTACAACTTGCCTACCTGAATGCATTCATAACCTATCAACTTGCCGTAGCAGATCTTAAACGGAAGACAATGTGGGATTTCGCGGAAGGAAGGAGTTATTTATTTGATGTAGACAGTGGCCAGTAAAAGCTAAGCAGTGCCCCAATAAAGCTGTTTACAAAATACCAAAAAAAGTAACAATGAAAAAAATACTTTTATTTACGGTACTCTCATTATTAACAGCAACCATTTCCGGTCAGGAAGGTCAGGCTTCCCTGCTTCTTGATTTGAAAAAAACAAAGGCAGCTTATGAAATTGCCAGGGAAAAATATGAAAATGACGAGAAACTGCTTGAAAATAAGGCTATTTCAGAATCTGAATTTAACCAGTCAAAAAACGAGTTTTTAAGTAAAGAGGTAGATTATCAAAAGCTTATTTTGAAATTATTATCAGAACAATCGTATATAATAGTTGAAAAAGCTATTAAATATCAAAATAGATCAGGCGAACGACGTGTAAAAGTTGTTTTGCGAAGCACGATGGAAGGAAACCAGGAGTATCTTCAGCAATTTGAGCAATACTTTGATATTATTACACCTGAAATGAAGACAAGCAGGGTCTATAATGTATTTGTTTCCCTGGAAAACATGGAAGACAAAATCATCATAGGTTCGCCTTATAAAATCAGAGTTCCATTTATTGAACTTGGAAAAACTGAAGTCGCAGATTTTAAGCTTTTAAAAGACGTTGAAAGTGTACAAGTCAGTTTGATGTATGATGGGGGTAAAGATTACATGAATGTTTTTCTTGAAAAAGATGCCAGCGACAATGTTGTAGATATCATTTCAACCCAGTTTTCGCAAGAAACAGATTTAGGCTCTTCTGCTACTTATGATTTAACAATAGAACGTTTTTCAACTTCTGATGATGTATATCAACTTATAGTCTTAAATCTTCCCAGGCAAATAAGTACAGATTTTCTTGACACGGAAACGAGTGCCAGATTATCTCAGTTAAGATTCAGCCAGGGTGTTAATATCAGAAAGCTTTCTTTAAAAACGTATCTGCCCGACCGGGATGACGAAAATATAGTTATTGATAAACCCATTGAGTTTTATGCTGTTGTGTTAACACGAAGCGAATTTGAAAAAATTGCAGAGAAAAGAAATAAAATTCTTACATCAAAAGAGTTGGATAAAATTCAGGGAGGAAAAGTCAAGCTTGAATTAATCCCCCGGGGAGTAGGTCACATTGAGGTGCAGACACTAAGCCTTTATCACGAGATTACAGTTGGAGATAGTGTAAGTATGAAGGTTACAGTAAGAAATGATGGTACCAGAAGACTGGACAACATCAGGATCTCTACAGATAATCCTATTAACTGGACATCCATTATTGAACCTAAATTAATCAGAGTACTTGATCCTGAAGAAGAAATAGTAGTTCATGTCGACATAATTCCGCCAAAGGATGTTGGTGTAGGTGCACAGGAAGTTAAAATTAAAACAGAAGCATTAGCTGATAATCGAAGAGTACAAACAGAAGATAAAACAGTACGTATTCAGATAGACGCAAAAACACCTGTTTTTTGGACAATCATCCTGATTTTGTCACTTATCGCGTTAGTTGTGGGAATTGTGATTTTTGGGATCAAGATTAGCAGAAGGTAGATTAAAACAAACGAACATTTCAGGATTTTACTATAATATGATATTTATAAAACATTTGAACCGGAATTATTAATTATTGAATGCCTTGCAAATAAGGGAATTTGCGACCGTGATCGTTTTTGTGCCGCAAGAGATTTCTGGTCAAATCTTAATAAGCATGTTGAGGAGTATTTGAAATCAGTAACTCTGGAAGATCTCGCTCAGAAACAAAAAGAATTGAATAAAAGTGAATCAATGAATATGTTTTATATCTGAATGTAATAAATTCAATAAATTGGAAGAGGATTATTTATTGATCATGGTATGGGTTTGGTAGTTGGGGAAACCACAGAGATCGGTCGTAATTGTACATTATATCATAATGTAACACTTGGCGGTACAGGGAAACATAAAGGCAAGCGACATCCTACTGTTGGGAATAATGTTATGATAGGTGCTGCCGCAACTATTCTTGGACCGGTCATTATAGGTAGAAATTAGTAGCTTGTGCAAATTCCGGTGCTTCTGAGCAGGCAATTCCGGTTAAATGTGAGCAGTTGGTTTTTATCTAATTGTATTAACAGCTTTGCATTGAAATTATGATAGATATGTTCTGGTTTGAGGTGTTCACTTTGGTCCGATATTAAGTACTCACTTTCACCGGATCTTCCACACTTAATTCATACATTTAATTTGTCAAACTTACTTTGAAGTCATACAGAAAACTCGTAATTTGGCAGAAAATATGTAAAATCCACAAAAATCACATTATGAAAAATTATTATAATTTATTTATAAGTGTTATTATTACACTTACCGCAATTTCATGCACATCATCAGACAACCAGGACACATCTGACGGATATGCTAACCTGGCTATAATTGCCAGTCCGTCCAGCTCATCCGGCTACAGGTCAGCAGGAAGCATGATGGTTCTTAACGATGGTATTATCCCTGAAAACATAGAAGATTTTCGTGAAGGAGCTTATATATCCTGGTCTCGCCGCAGAGCATCCTCTGCTTGGGTTCAGTATGAATGGGTAAAACCTGTAAGTACCAAAGAAATTGGCATCCACTGGCTCGCTGACGGAGAAAGAATATTCCTTCCTAAATCGTTCAATCTAAATTATTGGGATGGAAATAATTATGTCCCCGTAAATATTATTTCAGGATCCGGGATGGCAGCAAATCAGATGAATAAGATAACCATCGATGAGATAGAAACAACAAAGTTAAGACTTGAAATTGAAAATGGTGAACGCCAGGCTTCCGGTATCCTTGAGTGGGAGGTTCTGTCATCTGACAACACTAAAAAATATCATCCGGTAGTTATTGCCGGGCCAGACCGAAGTGTTATGGTTGGGGGAAGTACTTATCTCCGGGGAAAGTATAAGTCAATAACACCCGTTGATAAACTTAAATGGAAAAAGGTTTCAGGGCCGGGAAAAATCAGTTTTGAGGATGCTAAATCAGCTGAAACTACTGCGCAATTTTCCAAGCCTGGAGAATATATGATCATGTTTGAAGCAAAATCAGGTAAGCTGAGATCATCCTCTGAGCTTATGGTCAAGGCACATATTCCTCCACCCGGAGAAAGGCTTAACGTAGTATATACAAAAAGATATAAAATCAATAATCCCCTCTGGAATGCAAGGGCAAAAGCAATAATTGTAAATTGGATACCCTGGTGCATTGATCAGATAAATCGCACTGACCTTGAAAGAGGAGAAGGAGGAATTGACAATTTTATTGAGGCAGCAAAAGCGCTCAGGGGAGAACCACACAGCAATCATAAGGGTTATGTTTTCTCGAACGCATGGGTACATCAGACTATTGAATCAATGAGCATAGCGCTGATGGTTGATCCCATGGGAGATTCCGGGATCATCGCAGCCCAGGAAAAAATGAAAGAAACGATTGAAGACTGGATACCAAAGATACTGGCAGCCCAGGAACCGGACGGATATCTACAGACTGCTTACACTCTCCGCGACACCAGTCGATGGAAAGAAAGATGGTCGCCGCGTAACAGGGGTACACACGAAGGTTATGTTGCCGGTTATTTTATTGAATCTGCCATTAACCATTATACACTGACAGAAGGAACTGATACCCGTTTGTATGATGCAGCAAAGAAACTGGCTGACTGCTGGGTGGATAATATTGGTCCTGGAAAAAATGAATGGTTTGATGGACACCAGGAAATGGAACAGGCACTCGTACGCTTCGGCCGCTTCGTGAATGATATGGAAGGCAATGGCAAAGGAGATACATATATTGACCTTGCCAGGTTTCTTCTTGATAACCGTGGAGGTGGAAGCGAATATGACCAGACCCATGTACCTGTACAGGAACAATATGAAGCTGTGGGTCATGCTGTAAGAGCCGTTTACAGTTATTCAGGCATGGCAGATGTGGCTGCTGAAACAGGTGATGTAGATTATCAGAGTTCGGTGATGTCACTCTGGGATAATATTGTTAACAAGAAATATTATGTCACAGGAGGCGTCGGAAGTGGTGAGACTTCAGAAGGATTTGGCCCGGACTACTCACTGCGTCATAACGCATACTGCGAATCTTGCTCAAGCTGCGGTTTGATCTTTTTCCAGTACAAAATGAACCTGGCATATCACGATGCCAAATACGCCGACCTCTATGAAGAAACAATGTATAACGCATTACTCGGTTCACTGGATATGGAAGGCAGGAATTTCTATTACCAGAATCCGCTAACCTCAGCACATGAACGCAACTCATGGCATGTATGCCCCTGTTGTGTAGGAAATATTCCCCGTACTCTACTCATGGTTCCTACATGGACTTATGTAACCGGAAATGATGGAATTTATGTTAACCTGTATATAGGAAGCACAATTAATGTTGAAAATGTTGCCGGTACAGATGTTGAGATGGTACAGGAAACTGACTATCCATGGGATGGGAGAGTGTCAGTTACAGTTAATCCTGAAGAATCAAAGGAATTTACCGTTTATATACGTGTCCCCGACAGGCATACAAGTGTTCTATACAAAGCAGTTCCAGAAGTAAACGGACTGGTTTCATTATCTGTAAACGAAGAAGAGATAAGTCCTGAAATTGAGCATGGTTATGCCATTATAAACCGCCAGTGGGAAAAGGGTGATAAAATTAATTTTGAAGTACCCATGGAAGTACAGGTGATTACTTCGGATGACAGGGTGTCAGCAAATAAAGGACTTATTGCCCTGCGGTATGGTCCACTCGTATTCAATGTTGAGAATATTGACCAGCCCGATATTGAAAAGCCAATCGGATCTGAGCCACTAACAGCAGAATGGAGAGAAGACCTGCTCGAAGGAATTATGACAATCAAAGGCACCTGGGCTGATGAGTCACCTCTGCTGGCAATACCATACTATGCCCGCAATAACAGAGATCTGCCCGTTAAAGAGGAGAATAAAACTGCTACTTCCCGTGTCTGGATTAAACGGAACTAAGAATAATTCTCAAAGTAAAAATTGCTTCCAGCCTGGGAGATTTTTCCGGCTCAATTTTAAGATGAAAAATGTGATAAAAATCTTGTTCTGAAAATATTACAGTATATCCGGAAATATTTTCACACAGGAGTTAATCTTAGCTTCTTTTATTAACCGGTTATTAAACAGTTCATTATATTTTGTTAACAAAACCTTATCAAAAAAAATGAAAAAAATTTGTGTTCTTTTTATTCATGTCCTGTTATTCAAAATGACCTGCTGGTCGCAGGTAACATTATCTGATTATCAAAGGGCAGATTCGACGGTAAAATTCAGGGATATTACTTATTATACTAATGTGTCTTCACATTGGATCGATGAAACCTCTTCTTTCTGGTACAGGGTAAATACACCGAAGGGAGATGAGTATTTCCTGGTTGATGTGCTAAAGTTGAAAAAATTACCGGCATTTGATCAGAACAAATTATGTAAAAACCTGAATACTATTACCGGGAGAGATTTTAAATCCTATTCGATTCCCTTTAAAGAATTAACATTCGGTAAAAATCTGAAAGAGATTGAATTCATTATCGACAGCACTAAATGGAATTGTAACCTGAGAAATTATGCCATAACAAAAGTTGAAGATGTCAAAATCCCAAGTAGGAGAAGAGGGTATTGGGGTAGAAGCCGGGATGAACTGAGCAATGAACCGGTCATTTCTCCTGACAGTAACTGGGTGGCATTCATTAAAAATTTCAATGTTTTCATCAAAAAACGCAATGCTAAAGAAGAATATCAGTTAAGTTTTAACGGTTCAGAAGGTGAACTGTATTCCTCCTTTATAAAATGGGCACCCGATTCGAAAAAACTGGCAACGTATCAGGTAAGATTGCACACGAAAAAATATATCTATTTTGTGGAATCTTCTCCGGAAGATCAGTTGCAACCAAAGCTTCATAAACGAGAATACCTTAAACCAGGTGATGCATTACCCATAAGAAAGCCTTGCCTTTTTAACGTTGAAGAACGAAAACAAATACCTGTTGATACACAGCCTTTTGAGCATCAGTACAGTGTAAGTGATCTTAAATGGTGGAACGACAGCAGGGCATTTACGTTTGAATTCAACCAGAGAGGTCACCAGGTGTACCAGGTGGTTGAAGTGGATGCTCAGACAGGGAATACAAAAATACTGATCGATGAGAGAAGCAATACTTTTATTGATTACAGCGGTAAAAAAATCAGACGTGATGTAAAAGACGGGCAAGAAATCATCTGGGCTTCGGAACGTGATGGCTGGAATCATTTATATCTGTTTAATAGTCAGACAGGAAAAATGAAAAATCAGATTACAAAGGGGGAATGGGTCGTCAGGGATGTGGTTCATGTGGATGAAGATAACAGGCAGATTGTATTCCGGGCAAGCGGAATGTATCCCGGCGAAGATCCTTATTTAATCTATTATTACCGGATTAATTTCGACGGCACTGAACTTACCAGACTTACAACTGAGATGGCTAATCACAGAGCTACATTTTCAGAAGACTACAAATATTTTATAGATAATTATTCCCGTGTGGACCTCCCGCCTGTTACGGTATTACGCAGTTCATCAGACGGGAAAGTTTTAATGCAACTTGAAAAAGCAGATATTACTAAACTTCTTGAAAAAGGCTGGAACTTTCCGGAAGTATTTGCAGCAAAAGGACGGGACGGCAAAACGGATATCTGGGGAATTATTTACAAACCCACCGACTTCGATTCAACAAAAACCTATCCGGTTATTGAATACATTTACGCGGGCCCTCACAGTTCCCATGTCATGAAATCTTTCCTATCCTATTACAGAAGTTTTACAGGACTGGCTGAACTAGGATTTATAATTGTTCAGATTGACGGAATGGGTACTTCAAATCGTTCCAAAGCATTTCATGATATCTGTTGGAAAAATATCAAGGATGCCGGCTTCCCTGACCGGATCCTCTGGATTAAGGCTGCCGGGGAAAAATATCCGTATCTTGACACGACCCGAGTCGGAATTTTTGGTACTTCTGCAGGCGGACAGAATGCATTAGCTGCATTACTTTTTCATCCTGAATTCTATAAAGTGTCTGTTTCATCCTGCGGCTGCCACGACAACCGGATGGATAAAATCTGGTGGAATGAGCAATGGATGGGGTATCCTATTGGTCCCCATTATGCTGAAAATTCAAATGTGGTTAATGCATATAAATTACAGGGCAAACTCCTCCTGATAGTCGGAGAAATGGATGATAATGTTGATCCGGCGTCCACCATGCAGGTTGTCGATACCTTGATTAAGTCCAACAAAGAGTTTGAATTAGTAGTATTACCAGGAATGAGACATACAATCGGCGGAAAATATGGTGAACGTAAACGAAGAGACTTTTTTGTTAAATACCTTTTAGGTTTCAATCCTCCAGATTGGAACAAAATAAAACCATAAAAACAGAACATTAATTTCTTTTTACTATCAGGATAGTGCAAGTACAATAAAATAAATGTATTTGTAACAAAAAGAACAATTGTCTTTATTAATTTGCTCATTCATCATTGTCAGTTTAATTTCAAACTAAAATTTAACAATTAAATATCTTTACAAAAACGGAATCCCATTCCGGATACACTTCCTGTCGGATAACCATTCTTAAGCTGACATGTAACTCGGCAGTATTCGGCATAATAACTCCAGCTGCCACCACGGCCTACACGATATGTACCTTTTTAGTGGACCGGTAGGATTGATCAGGGGACTTTCTTCATAATATGTTGAGTTGTACCAATCATTACACCATTCCCATACATTTCCACTCATGTCGCATATACCCAGTTCATTTGGTTTCTTTGTACCAACTTAATGAGTAGATACTTCAAGAATTATGCTTTCAAAACTAAATGAGTTGTTCCAGTACCACCCGACTGTATCAAGTGTATCACTACCACTATAAATATATCCTTTACTTTGATTTCCTCCTATAGATGTAAATTCCCATTCTGCTTCAGTGGGTAGTCTCCCTCCGTAAAATTTGCAGAATGCTTTAGCACCAAACCATGGTACTTCAATTACCGGATAATTCTCTTTATCTTCCTTTGGGATATATTTTCCATTTACATACTGAATCTGGCAATCATAATCATTAATATCCAGGTAAAGTACTCCTTTATAAGTTCCATCAGGCAATGCGTTCACTTCATTCATAAACTGTGCAAACGGATTAGAATGTTGGAATAATATACCACAGGTCTGACCGGTTAGTCACATCTCTTTAATAATTTAAAAAACACCATTTACCGGCCACATTTTTGTGTTTCAATTTTTATCCCTTTGTGATTTCAGTAATAAGCCCTCGCATAAATTCACCAGCCAATTGTGCATTTTTTTCTGCATATTCGATACCTACTGTTTGACCATTCACAACTGGCAGCGGATGGCACAATTCGTAACTTAAATAACCCGAATATCCAATCTCATGCATTGCCCGAACGAAAAGGGTGTAGAATTCTGCACCTTTTACTTTGCCATCTGTATCCCTTTCATATTCACCACCAAAATGGGACAACACCTGCAAATTACCAACAGCTTTCGCTGCCCTTTGGATATTTTCAGGACTTTTATCTACCATAATCGGGACATCCAATGAGACTTTCAGGTTGGGAGAATTGACTTCTTCCACCATCCGCAACACATCTTTATAATCCCGAATAACAGGAGCATGATTCTGCAATGCCAAAATAACACCAGCATCTTCTGCATATCGTGCAGATTCTGCCATGCCTTCGCGACACCACGCCCATATTTCCTCCTCAGCAAATTCTTCATGAGTATAATTCCAAATATCCCTTGCAGTGGCATATTGGGCTAATTGCGGATGTTTCGTTACACCCGACCAACCCAGAAACATACGCAATGTCTTTGCGCCCAAATCTGACGTCATTCGAATTAGCTCCTTAACATAAGCAACCTGACACTCCCGATATTCAGGAACCGGACTGCTGAAATCGTTATTGGCCGCGACTCCAAATATTTCAATACCTTCTCCGTCAGAGACAGAGTGAAGTTCTTTACAACGTTTTGTCGGCCAGTCGAGTGGATTACCATGAGGACGTTTCCCATCGATCTCAATCCCTTCATAACCATAATTTTTGGCTCGTTTAATCATCTCTTCCAAAGAAAGGGCTTCTCCGCGATACCAAACCCCGAGAAATGTGATGCTGTATAAACCAACCTTCATATTCGACTTTTTCTTTTGATCATTCTGAGAAAAGCCATTGATGTTTGCTACCAAGCCTGCTGTTGCAGCCAGTGATGTGACCATAAATTGTCTTCTATTTATTTCCATACCTTATTTTAATTAAATTTTCCTGCATATTTTTTTAACCATAATTTTCTCCCAATATTAATTTACGGAAGTTTTTTAAGAAATATATTTACTAAAGATAACCATTAGTTAAAAAATATTTTAAGTTTATTAAATTATTTAGCAATAAGTTATCAAATTACTCTGACTCCCGCCAGGAATCATCTCCTTCTCCAAAATCATTCTCTATATGTTTTATATTCCATCCCTCGACATGCAACACTGGTTTTTCTCCATCCAGATTTTCAGCATTGAATTCAACTTTTACTGTTCGTTTTTCTTTTGGAAGAAGAGAAAAGTAATTGTCTTCCCAGAAAATTGGTAGAACTAAATCTTTAGAACTGCTCTTTTTGATTGTTGGATTGACCGCAAATGCAAGGGATGAAGATGGATTCTCTATATCCACTGCAAGATTATACGTACTCCCTTCCTTCAGTAAAGGAGAAACAGAAACATTTAAATTCACTTCGGGAAGCTTGTTTAAGTCGGTAAAATCTGCTTCTTCATCGCCTTTTGTCGATAGCCAGTAAAAATTGGAGGAAATCATATTATCTGAGGCGTCTTTTAATTCGAGTTTCAGGAAATAAACATTACTTAAATCATTTGGCCAATCAATATCTATGACTTTTTTACTTTCGTCGGATGAAATGTTTAATGTAACTTCATTGGAATATTTTTCTTTCATATTAAAGTTATAAACCTTTGCGGAAGCTTTCAAATTTTTAAAGTCTTGATAGTATCCATTGACTACATAAATAGTACTGTCATCATAAGAATATTGAATATGCAACGGTTCACAGGCTTTTTTAGCTCCATAAAAAGCACCATTAGGTGTCAGGTAGTAATCATACAACTGCCAGTAAAGAGAAGGCCAGGCAGAATTGTACATCCAATAAATAATTCCGCTTGCACGATATTTGTTTCTGGCAAAGGCTTCAAACATTGCCCGAACAGCCTCTTTCTGAAATACCTGTGATTTTACACAATATCCTTCTACCCCAGTCGGTTCCCCGTAACGTGAAAACAAAGCCTCTCTCGCATCAGGGTAAAATCTTCTGTGCAGACGTATATTCCAGGAATCACTGATGGGCCATAAATCTTCTTCAGGCATCATTTTCCGCAAACTCTCTATAGGTGATATTTGTTCACCAGCCGGAGCTGCTTCAGTATTAAATTCTAATTTCCCATACCAATAAGCAGGGGGACGATAAGAATACACTATGGGGAAAGGTCCCATCCAAAGTCCTGTATATCCAGCAATGTCACTTGCTTCCTGTGTTGCAGATGACTGATAAGGTCTTGTACCATCATATTCGCCAAGAACACTTATGTATCTTTTTTCAATATCAGCAGGGGGATACCTATCGCTCCCGTAAAGCCAGTTAAAAACGGATGGGTGATTTCTCAAACGAACTATTTGATCTTTCCAGCTATCTTCAGCAATATCAGCAATATGAGGTGTCCAATTTCGCCATCTCTCCCAGGAACTACAGCAACACCATCCAACCATGAGCATTATCCCCTGTTCATCACATAAATCGTATAAATAATCCGGGCCGCGTGGGGCTTCCATACGCAATGTATTTAGATTCATATGTTTAGCATATCGAATGTCTGCTTCAACTCTCTTTTTGGAAGGGCGTAACATCATATCTTCCACATATCCTCCTCCTCGTATAACTATATTTTTGCCATTGATTTGAAAAACCCGTGTGCGTTTTCCATCAAACATATTCATGTAAGATGTAATCTCGCGAATACCAAAACGCTCCTTCTTGGAATCCGAGACTTTACCTTCAATTTCGAATGTTAATTTTAGATCATATAAATTTTGAGAACCTACTGTATGAGGCCACCATAAACGTGGATTGGGAATCTCCAATTGTGGAAATTTGTCAGGAGAAAAAGTTATTATTTTAGTCTCTCCGGGAGCAAGTGTTACTTCCTGAGAAAATTCAATATTTTCAATTTCTCCACTTAGAATACCTGTTATCTGGTTTTCTTCTGCATTTATAAGTTTTGCAGAGATTGTAAGATCGGCAACATCTAATGAGGGTAAATCCAGGTCTGTAATTACGTGAGGATTTTCAATGGCAACCGGTCCGGTTGAATTGATGAAAACATCATACCAAATTCCCATGGCTCTATCCGGGGGAGTTGGATTCCAATCTACCCAGGTAATGGTAAGATCCATACCTTCCGGCGGGAATATCTCTAAGGCCAAACAATTGGTTTCACCGGGTACTGCATAATCAGTAATATCAAAGTCAAATAGTCTGTAAGCACCCTCAACTGTAGTCGTGTCAGCTATTAAGTTTCCATTAAGCCACACATTTGCTTTATAGTTTATACTGTGAAAGTGCAGCCAAATGTTCTTTCCTTTGTAATCAGCTGGTAACTTAAACTCTGTGCGATACCACCACGGAACTTTAAAAGGACTATCTTCCGGTATCTCCCTCCTTCTTCCTGAAATGTATCCAGGGAGTGACTCAACATTCGTTCCGTAGTATGGATCAGGATATACCTCATTTTCAACAAGTGCTCCCAAAACTGTTGAAGGAATAGAAGTAAAATACCATCCTTCAGGATTATATTCCAGGGTAGAAATACTGTTACCTTCGTCTTCAATCTTCTCAGAAGATTGGATTGCCCAGTTATCTTTCAGAAATGTTTTTTCGTAAGCACCTGTTCGAGGTGCACACGAGATACAAAAAATTATTCCAAATAATAAAAAGCTATAAAGCATATATTTTTTCATAGTACTTCGTTTTGTATTTTTTGTAATGAACGATCAAGCTGCATATTATACCATTGAATCCTAATTTCTGTTCCTTACTCATTCTGTTGTAAAGAGGTACTTTTTCAATAATTCCTTACCCTTCTTTATCTCCTCGCGTCCACTGGATTCAATGCCATACCAACCTCGATAACCGGTTTCCTTGCATAATTTGATCATTTTTGCTGTGATTTCTTCAGTTGGCTGATTTCGGTATGACATGCCACCAGCATATGGAAGCGTCTTTTGTAAATACTCATAATTGTCAAAATTGTCACTGGGACGTCGCCAATCAGGATAAGTGCCGAAATATAAATTGTCGACTTCTTTCATCAAAGCAACCATCCAATCCGGATCATTCGAGAAGCCACCATGATTTTCGATTAAGACACTAATATTGGCTTGGATCGCATACTCAAGCATCATATTGTAAGTCTCTGATGCCCATTTTAAAGCTTCTTCTTTTGAAACATTCTGTGGACCACGGCAATTCGTTCGAATGGCATGGCATCCAAGAAAATGAGCAATATCGATCCATTTTTGGTGGTTAATAACTGTTTGCTTTCTCTCTTCTTTTGATTGTGTGCATGTTTCCCCTTCATTATCAACCATGATTAAAACCATAGTCACACCATGATCATTAGCATTCTGTTTTAATCTTTTAAGATAGTTAAAATGTGGAACTTCAAACAATGTATTTACAAACTCAATTCCGTTAATATCAAAATCTTCCCGTGCAATCTTCGGGAAATCCAATGTTTTCCATTTACCTGCCCGAACTTCTTCAACTAATGCCCACTGAGCAATGGATATATCGTCCTTGACTATACGAGGTGCAGCCTGGACTTTTGACGTTTTCATTAAAACAGGGGCTACTAAACCTGCTGCCCCTATTGCTAAGGATTTTCCCAGAAAATCCCGACGAGTGATGTTATTCATAATGTAGTCCTTTTAAATGAATCATTTATAATTTTTTTTCTATGTCATCAACCCTTTTATTTTTGATGAAATTTTAATTTGTCGCTGTAACGCAACGGCACCCAGGAGAATGGTTTCCGTAACGGCTCCTGCAGTTAAAAAACTTCCCGGAGACTGCGTCCCGCTCTTGAAAGCATCAATCCAATCACTATCTCCTCGTTGAACTGTGTCTTCTGTAGTCTTTCGATCCCCCATATATTCACGCATCTTTTTCTCTGGAATTATTTGTGGTTTATCACCTCGAAAATCTGCAAGAATCTTTCCACTATCGCCGACAAACATCATTCCCTCCCTGGGCAACTCTTTGTTATCAACTTCCAACTCTTCAGGTGTTTGAGGTTTCATTCCTCCGTCGTGCCAAAATATATCAATTGATGGCAATTCCTCCTGTGCCGGAAATTTAAAACGAATTGTACATGAATATGGAAAAGCTACATCATTTTTTATGACTTCTGCTCACATGATTTGTTATTACACAGGTAGTAGTCGCGTTTGCTTCAACACTGATCGGCGGAGTATTCAAACCAAATGTCATAAACAGAGGCCAAAGACTATAAGTACCCATATCTGCTATACTACCAGCTCCAAAGTCATACCAACCGCGAAATACGGCATGTGTATAATTCGGATGATAGGGACGATCGGGTACAGGACCGAGCCATAGATCCCAATCAAAACCTTCCGGGATTGGCGGAGTATCAGATGGATTAGCTGTCCATTGAGGCCATACCGGTCTGTTTGACCAGTTATGGATTTCCCTGAGAGTACCGATTGCTCCATCCTTTATCCAATCTCGTATTAAACCATACCCACTTCGTTTACTCCAGGCTAACAAGTGTGTACTAACTCCCATCTTACGAGCAGTTTCGATAGTTAATCTTGCTTCATATAATCTGTTAGCTATAGGCTTATGGATAACAACATGCTTACCTTTTTTCATTGCTGCAATGGAGATGGTCGCATGGAGATGGTCCGGTGTCATTACTTTGACTGCATCCAAGTCTTTTTCCTTTTCCAAAAGCTCCCGAAAATCAGCATAGGAAGAGCATCCTTTGTAATTTTCTGAAGCCCTGTTTTTTGCATAGTACTTTTCTATAACTTCCTGTCCTATTTGTCGGCCTCCCGGAATACCGTCAAGGCCTTCTCCCCAGGTAGGCTCTTCTAAAACCCTTCGTATGCCGTTTCTAATTCCATTTAAAGACCAGTCCACATAATCTGTGGTGCTTTTATTGGGATCACAGACAGCAATAATTTGTATTTCCGGATTAGTGATCAACCTGGTCATTTCCCTTAATCCCTGGGTGCCGCAACCGATGTAACCCAGGGTTATTTTATCGCTTGGAGCTACATATTTAAGCCCGCCAAGCACATGTCTTGGAACAACAGTAAATGTAACCGCTGCGGCTGCAGAACCCAAGAATTTACGACGGTTCATGTTTTTTGTAAGTGTCATTTTTTACCTCCCTTAATTAGTGTGTGTTATAACATCATTTAAAATTATATATTACTATATTCTGAGTTAATTTTTTAGCTTAAATCACTATATCCCTGTAAGTTGTACCATAATTAGGCTTTACCGTTTCATCGTTTTTATTGATATGGCAAATTGTACCTCCCTGAATTGTCTTTTTACCTGAATTTCTCACTTATAAAGTTAATATAAATTACTGAAGTTTTGTATATCTAAATAATGATATCTGGGCATTTCTTTTATAAAAAGAAGGCATTTTGAGTCATCAGATAGAAAAATTAGTTATTTTTAAGGACTTAGTTTCACAAATTTACCCTGTGAAATATTGCTTCGCAATAAATCTTCGATTTAT
>CAZEWS010000024.1:0-334 GCA_964515985.1 uncultured Rikenellaceae bacterium
ATAAAATTATTAAAATGAAAAAGAAAATAATAAGGCAGCGCCTTTATTCAGACGTTATCATAAATATGCAGTAGAGTGGTTATCTGATAGAATTATTTTTTATTTTGATGACGAACCTTTTTATACAACATATAACCATCCAAGTTTAATAATGGATGCACAACAAGTAGTTATTGATTTACAAATTGATGACAATGTTTATGATTTTAACTCTTCGATATCTTTTCCACAATATATGAAAGTTAAATATTTTAGATATTATGAACTAAATGAAGATTTCTGTGGACTGGATGCCAATATTTTAAATAATTCTCAACTAAATAATTTTGTATTT
>CAZEWS010000024.1:510-1277 GCA_964515985.1 uncultured Rikenellaceae bacterium
GTAATTAACATATAATCTTAAAAAGGATGAATCAAAAAATAACATACCAGAAACAGAAACAATGAATCCTGATAAAAAGATTGGGGAACCAATAAAGGAAGATAATCGACAACATTTCGGATTCATCGCTCAAGAAGTAAGAGAAATCTTCCCGGAATTAGTTTATGAAGATGACGAAGGTTATTTAGGAATTGACTATGTTTTTTTCATTACTTTATTAATTGAAGAAATAAAGCAACAAAAAAATGTGGTGACAGAGTTAAATGAAGAAATAGCAATTCTTAAGCAAAAAATTAATACTTCGAATATAGAAACTACTGATGGTTTAGAATTAGGCAATAAACTTTTTCAGAACATTCCAAATCCATTTAAAAATAATACCGTTATTGAATATGAATTACAAAATAATTTCAGCAATGCCCCAATTTTAATCTTTAACTTACAAGGAACCCTTATTATTAGTTATTCTTTACTTGAAAGTGGCAAAAATCAAGTAACTATTACAGGAAGTGAACTTAAACCAGATATGTATTTATATACCCTAATTGTAGATGGAAAAGAAATTGACACAAAAAAAATGATTTTAACTGAATAAATATTTTATCTTCATATTGGCTACAACTTATTCAGTAAGAAATGATAAAGCAATTATTAATATATTTGATTATAGGGACAATAATAATATTGTCCTTTTTACTTTTTTCATCAGTATATTATCCTCTTTTTAATTCAGATGATGGTGTTAACGTATTAATGCTTCACTATTT
>CAZEWS010000024.1:1528-18570 GCA_964515985.1 uncultured Rikenellaceae bacterium
TAGTTAGATATCCGTTTGGCTTACAATATAGCTTAATTGGAATAGGCATTTATTTAATAAATAAATATTCGGGTATTCAAGAAACAACACTTAAAAAAAAACTGTTGGTTTTAACAACGGTATTTATTGTATTTGTTTCATCTGTCTGGGTTACTGAATCAGCAATTGTTACATTTTTTATAATTATTCTCTTTTTAGGGTACTTTTTATATAAAACTAGAAAAAACATCAAAACACTCTTTTTACGTTTTGAAACACTGTTTACTATTGTTGGTAGCATTACAGGAGTCTTAATAATTTACTATTTAAAAAGTATTGCTAAGGTTGATGCCAATTACAATTACAACAAACAAATTTTTAACTCTTTAGAAGAGTTTTTTGAATCTATCTCAATTATAAAAAATATTCTATTTGACATTTTTAGTTTTAACATTCCTGATAAACCAATAAGTATTTATGCATATTTTGTTCTCATTCTAGTTGTATCATTAATTTTTATGAAAGTTAGGTATAGGGATATATCTGAAAATAGTAAAAAGTGGTTTTGGGTATTTGCTACAGATGGAACATTTTTACTTTTTATAGTGCTAATATCACATTGGGCATTTTTAAATGGAGTTGCAAGGCGATATTTTACGGGTGTTTATATCACATATTGGCTTGCTTATTTGATTTATATAGATTATGCTACAAAATCATCCAAGAAAATGATATTACAAATATTAATCACATTTACCGTTATCATTGGTGCATTGAGTACTATTTATAGTTATAAGTATGTTTATCCGAAAAGATTAACTCCAAAATCGGAAATTGTAAAAGAATTTGAGCAATTAGGGAAAATAGGTATTATTTCAGAATATTGGAATTCTTACGGTACTTCATTTGTAAATCCAGATTTAATTAAAGCTACACCTCATGATAAAAGTGATATAAAGAATTATGCTTTAGTTGATAGTGTTTTTGCTCAACCTAAAATATATGTTATCAAAGATATGTGGCTTGAATCATTTCCAGAGACCTTAACACAGTTCGGTTACAATCTGATAAAAAAGGGAAAAATGTTTAATATAGGAGATTGTTGGGTTTGCGAATACGAAAAAGAAAAAATAAATATGGTTTATAAACTTGAACATTTGAAGTTTTTAAATGATTATATGAAGTACGACAGTATTGCAAAAAAATATATCCTCTCAATTGATAGTAACTGTCTAGATTGCACTCATAACCACATTGTATATGGTCCATATATTAATATTCCTAAAGGCAACTACGAGGTGCAGTTTCATCTAAAAAATTGATAAAACAGAAAGAAATAATGTATTTGCAATATTAGATGTATCAACAAATAATGGCCAGAAAGTTTTAGCAAAAAGACATATAAAACCTTCAGATTTTAATCAATTTGATGAATATGAATTAATTAATCTTGAATTTATGTCTAACAAAAAATTGTCGAATGTTGAATTTCGTATATATAATTTAGGGGATATAAGTTTGTATTTTGATTCTGTTAAATTAGAAGAGAAATAGTAATAAAAAAGAATGTACTGGCTATAATGGAGCAGATGACCAGTGAGCTAAAAGTTCACTGGTGTACCTCTCACACCACCCTACGTAAGGGTCTCGTATACGGCGGTTCGCTAAACAGTACAGAAGCTCTTTTCACTCCCGATAGCTATCGGGATACCTTGCCTTTATTCACAAAACCGTTGGCTTATCTAGGGAATCGATCACCCATAATGGATTATGCCATGAAAATTGCAATTGTCAGGCTGTTTAGCGTTCAGTCCTTCGGCGTGTTGCTTCTCCGTGGGAGATGCCCGGTTAACACGTTTCGCTTGTGCACCACAACACCTCAGTTAGCTTCACCTTCGATACTGCAACAGCAGTGGCATCCTCGCCTACTATGACCTCTGCTGATTTATCCTGTGAAATGCGAAGCATATTTAACAGGACTTCCTGGCTCATAGAAAACGAGTCTATTCCAAGACCTCCCCGGGTAAGTCCGCCTGCCCTGTGTTTATCCCAGTCGCATCTACATACCCATGATTGACAGTTTTCGGACTTCGATGTGATGTGTCATTTCATCCTCCAGAGTATGCCTCATATGCGTCTTACAAGAAATGCCATCCCTGTAATTCCTGTTCGCCTGCCCCGTAGCTTTCTTTGATCACAGAAACTTTTGCGAAGGTGATAGCATATTGTGGTCAGTACAAACACACTCCTCCGGCTTAGTTACTCCCTTCGGTCGTGAGAACGCTTCGCTAAGTTCAGACCTGACCTCACGGACAACGCCCTTGCCTTTGTATTAAGCCCCCTACTGTCTTAGGGCTTCGGGATTTCCAGGCATCCTGTGGACAAATATTGCCTTCAACAGGTTGTTCCCTTTGGCCTATTTGCATACCTTTGCGATATGTCTCGGTGGACATTCCGGGCACACACAGCACCTATAAGCCATGCTTGGAGGAAAACCAAACCGAAACATCAGGAAAATTCACTAATTTTGGTAAGCATAGAAAACGAAATAAAATAAATCCAGCACAGCTCATAGCTGCAAATCGTTAATTTCTCCCGGTAAATATTTTAGATTCATTTATAAAATCCGTCGGACCGCTATAAGCGGGCGGACGGCTTGCAAATTCCCTGTCAGAAGCTGCATAAATGAGCAAGAAAATCCGTCCGCCGCCTTCATGGCGTCCGACGGATTTCAAAGATAATTTAACCTTGGTATTAGGATTTTCTCTATTTTTTTCCGGACACTACTAATAGTTCATATCTAAACTACAATCTTCAGATTTAAAACGGAAACTTTCTAAAATTCAATAGCAACAACCCGGAAAACTGTTTTTCGGCCTTTATGGTATTCCATTTTGCTGTCTAATTCCCATTCCCATGTAGTTTTACGTTTCCCATCCGGCAATTTAATATGAACCAACGGATTTCTTTTCTCCATAATATTTTCCTTATATATCAACTCCTCATAATCAGTAATCAGGCACGTTTTACCTGCCGGCAGTGAATCAACATGGCATTTTTGAATTCGACGTCTCAACCCGTGTAGTTCCTGTTCTGAATATATATGGTATTTTTTCATGTAATCTATTATAAGTATATCCAACTGATTCAGCAAATTTACTGAAACATAATAATCAACTTCGTATTCCGGTTTAAATCCATGCGTCACAATTTCCCCAATTGATTTTTTCTTCCCAAACCGTTTGAAATCCCGCACCAGGGAATATACCTCTTCCACTAATCCTCCGGTAATATCCTGGGCTATTAGCTCAACATTTAAATAGGCTTTTGTTTTATGAACGATCTGGGGTGGATGAAAAATATCTACCAGCAGGACTCTTTCACATTGTTCAGTTAATTCTTCTAAAGGGATATCGAGCAACCAGCCACTACCAAGAATGGCAATGGTTTGAAACCTTTTGCCTTTAATAGAATCAAGAATAAACTCCCTGGTTTTAATTAAGTGAGGATCCCATGCGCCTTCTTCCCTGAGATACCTGTTAATAATACCCTCCTGATCCGATAAAAAGCCCATTTTACGGAGTGTTGTTTTCTTATAAGTAAATATCATATAAGTAAGGGGAGATTAAACAGCAGCCTTTCGTATCCTTGTTAGTTCATCTTCAATCAGGGCTTTCACCTTTTTCTTCAA
Organism: uncultured Rikenellaceae bacterium; assembly: GCA_964515985.1. Lineage (GTDB taxonomy): Bacteria > Bacteroidota > Bacteroidia > Bacteroidales > VadinHA17 > CAZEWS01. The sequence goes on from CAZEWS010000024.1 coordinate 5,199, forward strand.
ATTTTCTGAAGTAGAATCCTTGAAATCACTAAAAGGTATTTCATCCAGAATCTTAATTTTAATTCTATGATACCCTTTCAGGATAAACCCTTTCTTGGGTAATGCGTTGCCACTACCTTCAATAACAATGGGCAGGATCGGGGTTTGAGTTTTTAGCGCAAGTTTAAAAGCTCCCTCCTTGAACGGAAGGAGGTTTCCATCAAGTGAGCGTGTGCCTTCAGGAAAAATAAATAATGAACTACCTTTTTTTAGTGCACTTTCGCTGTCTTTCATCATTTTAAGTACACCCTTTTTGGTCCCCCGTTTAAGCTGGACATATTTATTCATTCTCATAACCCAGCCCAAAATGGGAACTTTAAAAAGTTCCAATTTGGAAACCCACTTAAAATGTACTTTTAACCGGTAGAATACAAGAATATCAAGAAGCGATTGATGGTTTGAAACCAGAATATAGGTTTTGCCTCTTTTGATTTTTTCACGGTTTTCAATTATAATCCGCCATAACGGATTCAGCCAGGTATACAACGATCCCCACAACGATGCAAAATAATGAGTTACATATCTCTTCCGGTTGTCAACAGGAAAGGTCACCAGCCAAAGGACAAGGAAAATTGGGAATAAAACGATGAAACTAATAACAACAAACAGCCACATCAGGGACGAATGTACAATCTTTAACATTAATCGTAGTTTGGTTCGAAAAAATATTAAATATTTGTTCCATACAAAAGTAAAATTAAAAAATAATGTCGTTAATCTGCAACTATTTTGATAAAAAACCAAAATTCCAGTTCCAATCCGAATACTTCTTCTCAACCAGCTCCCGGATCTTTTCTTCATCTTGTTCTGTCAACTCATATAAAGAAGCACCAGGGAAATTACTTAAAATATAATCAAGAATTTTATCCCTGAATTCAATAATATTCAGGTCGGTCTTTAAATGATCAGAAATATTGGTAACCTGGCTGCGCACAGACTTGACTGCCCTGTCATCATATTTAGACGGATCAATTTTTAACGCTGAGGTTAAAGCTTCAATATTGGAAGAAAACAAAAGGGTTCCATGATGTAATACCCTGGTTTTACTGATGTGTTCAGCATTTCCTGAAATTTTCCTGCCATTGACGGTTAAACTGTTATGCCCTTCAAATTTGGCAACTACGGATAAACTTTTTAAAACTTCAATAATTGGTCTTGTATATTTTTTAAAATCAACCAATTCACCATATTTACCATTCATAATGAATGTAAAGTTCAGGTTTCCCAGATCATGGTAAACTGTTCCACCACCGGAAAGTCTTCGGACAACTTTTATGTTATTTTTCCTGACAAACTCATAATTTATCTCCGAAAAAGTATTTTGATGTTTACCGATTATAACACAGGGTGAATTCCTGTACAGGAGAAAACAATCGCTTGTAAAGTTTTTCAGGAAATACTCCTCCGCTGCAATGTTAAAATAAGGATCTGTATTATTATTAATGATGCAATGCATGGTATTACCCTGATCAGGTATTTCCTTATTTAGACAGAGCTTTTTTAAAAATTTCACATTAAACAACTGAAATCCTTTATAAACCAAATATCCCAATAATATTCCAAGCAATGCGCCTCCGATCACATCACCCGGATAATGTACTCCAAGATAAATCCTGCTGAAGGAAACCAGGGCTGCCCAAAAGAAAATAAACCAGGTAAAATACCGGTTTTTCAGCAATCCAAGCGAAAAGGTCGCTATGGCAAAACTATTGGCAGCATGAGAGGATACGAATCCATATTCTCCACCACATTTGTTATTTACAGTATGAACCAGATCAGCAATAAAAGGATCATGACAGGGCCGTAAACGTTTAAAAACATCCTTAAACAGATGAACGGAAATTTGATCACTCAGGGTTATAAGTACAATAATAAACAGGATTAAAATCAGGATCTTCCATTTATATTCTTTTATCATCCAGGCCAGGATAAATATATAAAGCGGTATCCAGATAAGCTTTCCGCTAATACTCCACATAACATTATCCCAAAATGGAGAATTTAAACCATTCAGAAACAAAAACAAACTGTTATCCAGGTCTTTCAGAAACTCAAGCATAAATTATTCCATCGGTATTAAGTGTTCATTTCCTTCCATATTTTATCTTTCATTTCATCCAATCCAAACCGGGTAATTGAGGAAATAAAAACGTACGGAACATTGGACAAATCTTTTCTGATTTCATCCATTAATTCCTCATCGAGCAGGTCTGACTTTGAAACGGCAAGTATTCTTTTTTTATCCAATAATTCAGGATTGTATAATTTTAATTCATTCAACAAAACCCTGTATTCCTCCTGAATGTCATCTGCATCGGCAGGAACCAGAAACAACAATATGGAATTCCTCTCAATATGCCGTAAAAATCTGAGCCCTAATCCCTTTCCATCATGTGCACCTTCGATAATTCCGGGTATATCTGCCATAACAAACGATCTGTCATCCCGGTATTGGACGATTCCCAGGGTTGGAACTAGGGTGGTAAAAGGATAGTTGGCAATTTTCGGTTTAGCTGCTGATATAACAGAAAGGAGCGTTGATTTACCGGAATTTGGAAAGCCAACCAATCCAACATCCGCCAGTATTTTTAATTCCAGAATAAACCATCCTTCCTCACCTGACTCGCCTGGCTGTGCATACCGGGGTGTCTGGTTTGTAGGCGATTTAAAATGAGCATTCCCAAAACCGCCAATGCCTCCCCGGGCAAGTATTTTTGATTCCTCATGTTTTGTAATTTCAAATAAAAATTCCTCTGTTTCAGCATTTTTTGCCACCGTTCCCAAAGGGACTTCCACTATTTTATCCTGTCCGTCAGCGCCGGTTTTAAGAGCAGATGCACCATTCCGTCCATTCTCGGCAAAAACATGTTTCCGGTATTTCAAATGCAAAAGGGTCCAAAGCTGCTTGTTCCCCTTCAAGAAAACATGTCCGCCCCTTCCGCCATCCCCACCGTCGGGTCCACCCTTGGTGGTAAATTTATCCCTGTGCAAATGAACAATGCCCGCACCGCCATTTCCTGAACAGCAGAAGATTTTTACATAATCGATGAAATTTGAGGAGGGCATTTTCTGGTGCTTGGTTTTGATTAAAGAAGCAAATTTTATCAGTTTTATATTGTCCGGTACATGTTGGTGAAAGTTATAAGTTATATGCTATTGCTGTAATAGTTAGAAAAGCAATTACAGAAGCTGAGATCAGCAGATTCAAAAAATCTTTATTTCTTAGAATAAAAAAATCTATTTTCATTTTCATAAGCATAAAACTATTATGCCCAACTATTAACTAACGTGAGTTCGATATATTAAATATTACGATGCTGTCGGATGTTTCCATCCGACAGTTAATGATATGGCAAGATTTTAATTACTCCGGTATTCAATGTCAGGTGGAAACACCTGACATCATGTAAATAAATCATAATGGGGTATCCGAACGTCTCCCGTAAAACTGGTAAAATGCTGTATGTCAACAAGTTTATATTTTTCAATAATTTTCATAATACATTGAATACCTTATATTTACTTAATTCTACGGGTGGTTTTTATCTTAAAAACTTATCTCCTTTATCTTTCACAAATACCGCGTAGCGGTTTTATTATTGTAGTATATGATTAACACTATGGACATATTCGTTGTAGACGATTGATAAATCAGTATTTTGATAATATTTCCTTTTTAATTCATAAGCTTTATTATTAATCCCCTACAGGGAATAGTTATTATTTCATATTTCTCTTCTACAATAATTAATGCCCTACGGGCAATTTTCATTAAAATAAATCATTAACTTTTACTTAGTGAAACTTTTGCCATAGGCATGCCCTTGGCAGAGCCTTAGTGTCTTAGTGGCAAAAAAAATAAATGCTACGATCCCGAACCCGATAGTTATCGGGTTTCGGGACAAAGACACAAAGAAAACCCCAAGAATTCGCAAATCTTATCTGGTAAACAACTTATATTCAAATATAAAAAACTATTGCTTATCCCGAACTTACGTTAACTAATAACATTTAACTATTAACATTGAGCCTACTCCAAAAAGTCGTTTTTTCGCCACTACCCCGAAAACTTTCGGGGCTAAAACACAAAATCCCACCAAAGTTATTGGCTGGTATTCTTTATTTTGTGAAATTTTGTGCTTTGGTGTTTTTGTGGCATTTTTTAATTTCTTACTTTTCGGAGTGGACTCAACATTTAACTATTAACGAATAACCCTTCCAACTTATCCCGCCTGAAGATTCAAATTATACCGGTCATACCGAAAATGGCGGCAACAATGCCTTTTCTACTATATCAACGATATTTTCAAAAATCTTTTCAATCGTGCCCAGCCCATTAACAGGAGCATATTTGTGCATTTTTTTATAAAAACCGATTACCGCTGAAGTTTGTCTTTCGTATACTTCAATACGGTTCCTGATGATTGAAAGCTCATCATCCGACCGGCCGGTCTCCTTCCCTCTTTTCAGAAGTCTTTTAATTAGCTCCTCTTCCTCAACTTGCAGGGCAATCATGATATCAATGCGGGTTTCTCTTTCTGTAAGCATATTTCTTAAAAACTTAGCCTGAGCACATGTTCTTGGAAAACCATCGAAAATAAAACCACTTGAACTTTTTTCCTTATCCAACCGATTGGCGACCATATTAACCACATCCTCATCAGGCACCAGTTCTCCTCTATTAATATATTCCTTCGCCTTTTTTCCTAAATGGGTCAGTTCTGCTATCTCTTCCCGAAGGATATCACCGGTGGATAAGTGAATTAAACCATATTTTCCGATCAACTTTTCCGATTGTGTGCCCTTCCCGGATCCGGGAAGGGCACACAATCGGAAAAGTTGATCGGAAAATATGGTTTAATTCACTTATCCACCGGTGATATCCTTCGGGAAGAGATAGCAGAACTGACCCATTTAGGAAAAAAGGCGAAGGAATATATTAATAGAGGAGAACTGGTGCCTGATGAGGATGTGGTTAATATGGTCGCCAATCGGTTGGATAAGGAAAAAAGTTCAAGTGGTTTTATTTTCGATGGTTTTCCAAGAACATGTGCTCAGGCTAAGTTTTTAAGAAATATGCTTACAGAAAGAGAAACCCGCATTGATATCATGATTGCCCTGCAAGTTGAGGAAGAGGAGCTAATTAAAAGACTTCTGAAAAGAGGGAAGGAGACCGGCCGGTCGGATGATGAGCTTTCAATCATCAGGAACCGTATTGAAGTATACGAAAGACAAACTTCAGCGGTAATCGGTTTTTATAAAAAAATGCACAAATATGCTCCTGTTAATGGGCTGGGCACGATTGAAAAGATTTTTGAAAATATCGTTGATATAGTAGAAAAGGCATTGTTGCCGCCATTTTCGGTATGACCGGTATAATTTGAATCTTCAGGCGGGATAAGTTGGAAGGGTTATTCGTTAATAGTTAAATGTTGAGTCCACTCCGAAAAGTAAGAAATTAAAAAATGCCACAAAAACACCAAAGCACAAAATTTCACAAAATAAAGAATACCAGCCAATAACTTTGGTGGGATTTTGTGTTTTAGCCCCGAAAGTTTTCGGGGTAGTGGCGAAAAAACGACTTTTTGGAGTAGGCTCAATGTTAATAGTTAAATGTTATTAGTTAACGTAAGTTCGGGATAAGCAATAGTTTTTTATATTTGAATATAAGTTGTTTACCAGATAAGATTTGCGAATTCTTGGGGTTTTCTTTGTGTCTTTGTCCCGAAACCCGATAACTATCGGGTTCGGGATCGTAGCATTTATTTTTTTTGCCACTAAGACACTAAGGCTCTGCCAAGGGCATGCCTATGGCAAAAGTTTCACTAAGTAAAAGTTAATGATTTATTTTAATGAAAATTGCCCGTAGGGCATTAATTATTGTAGAAGAGAAATATGAAATAATAACTATTCCCTGTAGGGGATTAATAATAAAGCTTATGAATTAAAAAGGAAATATTATCAAAATACTGATTTATCAATCGTCTACAACGAATATGTCCATAGTGTTAATCATATACTACAATAATAAAACCGCTACGCGGTATTTGTGAAAGATAAAGGAGATAAGTTTTTAAGATAAAAACCACCCGTAGAATTAAGTAAATATAAGGTATTCAATGTATTATGAAAATTATTGAAAAATATAAACTTGTTGACATACAGCATTTTACCAGTTTTACGGGAGACGTTCGGATACCCCATTATGATTTATTTACATGATGTCAGGTGTTTCCACCTGACATTGAATACCGGAGTAATTAAAATCTTGCCATATCATTAACTGTCGGATGGAAACATCCGACAGCATCGTAATATTTAATATATCGAACTCACGTTAGTTAATAGTTGGGCATAATAGTTTTATGCTTATGAAAATGAAAATAGATTTTTTTATTCTAAGAAATAAAGATTTTTTGAATCTGCTGATCTCAGCTTCTGTAATTGCTTTTCTAACTATTACAGCAATAGCATATAACTTATAACTTTCACCAACATGTACCGGACAATATAAAACTGATAAAATTTGCTTCTTTAATCAAAACCAAGCACCAGAAAATGCCCTCCTCAAATTTCATCGATTATGTAAAAATCTTCTGCTGTTCAGGAAATGGCGGTGCGGGCATTGTTCATTTGCACAGGGATAAATTTACCACCAAGGGTGGACCCGACGGTGGGGATGGCGGAAGGGGCGGACATGTTTTCTTGAAGGGGAACAAGCAGCTTTGGACCCTTTTGCATTTGAAATACCGGAAACATGTTTTTGCCGAGAATGGACGGAATGGTGCATCTGCTCTTAAAACCGGCGCTGACGGACAGGATAAAATAGTGGAAGTCCCTTTGGGAACGGTGGCAAAAAATGCTGAAACAGAGGAATTTTTATTTGAAATTACAAAACATGAGGAATCAAAAATACTTGCCCGGGGAGGCATTGGCGGTTTTGGGAATGCTCATTTTAAATCGCCTACAAACCAGACACCCCGGTATGCACAGCCAGGCGAGTCAGGTGAGGAAGGATGGTTTATTCTGGAATTAAAAATACTGGCGGATGTTGGATTGGTTGGCTTTCCAAATTCCGGTAAATCAACGCTCCTTTCTGTTATATCAGCAGCTAAACCGAAAATTGCCAACTATCCTTTTACCACCCTAGTTCCAACCCTGGGAATCGTCCAATACCGGGATGACAGATCGTTTGTTATGGCAGATATACCCGGAATTATCGAAGGTGCACATGATGGAAAGGGATTAGGGCTCAGATTTTTACGGCATATTGAGAGGAATTCCATATTGTTGTTTCTGGTTCCTGCCGATGCAGATGACATTCAGGAGGAATACAGGGTTTTGTTGAATGAATTAAAATTATACAATCCTGAATTATTGGATAAAAAAAGAATACTTGCCGTTTCAAAGTCAGACCTGCTCGATGAGGAATTAATGGATGAAATCAGAAAAGATTTGTCCAATGTTCCGTACGTTTTTATTTCCTCAATTACCCGGTTTGGATTGGATGAAATGAAAGATAAAATATGGAAGGAAATGAACACTTAATACCGATGGAATAATTTATGCTTGAGTTTCTGAAAGACCTGGATAACAGTTTGTTTTTGTTTCTGAATGGTTTAAATTCTCCATTTTGGGATAATGTTATGTGGAGTATTAGCGGAAAGCTTATCTGGATACCGCTTTATATATTTATCCTGGCCTGGATGATAAAAGAATATAAATGGAAGATCCTGATTTTAATCCTGTTTATTATTGTACTTATAACCCTGAGTGATCAAATTTCCGTTCATCTGTTTAAGGATGTTTTTAAACGTTTACGGCCCTGTCATGATCCTTTTATTGCTGATCTGGTTCATACTGTAAATAACAAATGTGGTGGAGAATATGGATTCGTATCCTCTCATGCTGCCAATAGTTTTGCCATAGCGACCTTTTCGCTTGGATTGCTGAAAAACCGGTATTTTACCTGGTTTATTTTCTTTTGGGCAGCCCTGGTTTCCTTCAGCAGGATTTATCTTGGAGTACATTATCCGGGTGATGTGATCGGAGGCGCATTGCTTGGAATATTATTGGGATATTTGGTTTATAAAGGATTTCAGTTGTTTAATGTGAAATTTTTAAAAAAGCTCTGTCTAAATAAGGAAATACCTGATCAGGGTAATACCATGCATTGCATCATTAATAATAATACAGATCCTTATTTTAACATTGCAGCGGAGGAGTATTTCCTGAAAAACTTTACAAGCGATTGTTTTCTCCTGTACAGGAATTCACCCTGTGTTATAATCGGTAAACATCAAAATACTTTTTCGGAGATAAATTATGAGTTTGTCAGGAAAAATAACATAAAAGTTGTCCGAAGACTTTCCGGTGGTGGAACAGTTTACCATGATCTGGGAAACCTGAACTTTACATTCATTATGAATGGTAAATATGGTGAATTGGTTGATTTTAAAAAATATACAAGACCAATTATTGAAGTTTTAAAAAGTTTATCCGTAGTTGCCAAATTTGAAGGGCATAACAGTTTAACCGTCAATGGCAGGAAAATTTCAGGAAATGCTGAACACATCAGTAAAACCAGGGTATTACATCATGGAACCCTTTTGTTTTCTTCCAATATTGAAGCTTTAACCTCAGCGTTAAAAATTGATCCGTCTAAATATGATGACAGGGCAGTCAAGTCTGTGCGCAGCCAGGTTACCAATATTTCTGATCATTTAAAGACCGACCTGAATATTATTGAATTCAGGGATAAAATTCTTGATTATATTTTAAGTAATTTCCCTGGTGCTTCTTTATATGAGTTGACAGAACAAGATGAAGAAAAGATCCGGGAGCTGGTTGAGAAGAAGTATTCGGATTGGAACTGGAATTTTGGTTTTTTATCAAAATAGTTGCAGATTAACGACATTATTTTTTAATTTTACTTTTGTATGGAACAAATATTTAATATTTTTTCGAACCAAACTACGATTAATGTTAAAGATTGTACATTCGTCCCTGATGTGGCTGTTTGTTGTTATTAGTTTCATCGTTTTATTCCCAATTTTCCTTGTCCTTTGGCTGGTGACCTTTCCTGTTGACAACCGGAAGAGATATGTAACTCATTATTTTGCATCGTTGTGGGGATCGTTGTATACCTGGCTGAATCCGTTATGGCGGATTATAATTGAAAACCGTGAAAAAATCAAAAGAGGCAAAACCTATATTCTGGTTTCAAACCATCAATCGCTTCTTGATATTCTTGTATTCTACCGGTTAAAAGTACATTTTAAGTGGGTTTCCAAATTGGAACTTTTTAAAGTTCCCATTTTGGGCTGGGTTATGAGAATGAATAAATATGTCCAGCTTAAACGGGGGACCAAAAAGGGTGTACTTAAAATGATGAAAGACAGCGAAAGTGCACTAAAAAAAGGTAGTTCATTATTTATTTTTCCTGAAGGCACACGCTCACTTGATGGAAACCTCCTTCCGTTCAAGGAGGGAGCTTTTAAACTTGCGCTAAAAACTCAAACCCCGATCCTGCCCATTGTTATTGAAGGTAGTGGCAACGCATTACCCAAGAAAGGGTTTATCCTGAAAGGGTATCATAGAATTAAAATTAAGATTCTGGATGAAATACCTTTTAGTGATTTCAAGGATTCTACTTCAGAAAATTTGAAGAAAAAGGTGAAAGCCCTGATTGAAGATGAACTAACAAGGATACGAAAGGCTGCTGTTTAATCTCCCCTTACTTATATGATATTTACTTATAAGAAAACAACACTCCGTAAAATGGGCTTTTTATCGGATCAGGAGGGTATTATTAACAGGTATCTCAGGGAAGAAGGCGCATGGGATCCTCACTTAATTAAAACCAGGGAGTTTATTCTTGATTCTATTAAAGGCAAAAGGTTTCAAACCATTGCCATTCTTGGTAGTGGCTGGTTGCTCGATATCCCTTTAGAAGAATTAACTGAACAATGTGAAAGAGTCCTGCTGGTAGATATTTTTCATCCACCCCAGATCGTTCATAAAACAAAAGCCTATTTAAATGTTGAGCTAATAGCCCAGGATATTACCGGAGGATTAGTGGAAGAGGTATATTCCCTGGTGCGGGATTTCAAACGGTTTGGGAAGAAAAAATCAATTGGGGAAATTGTGACGCATGGATTTAAACCGGAATACGAAGTTGATTATTATGTTTCAGTAAATTTGCTGAATCAGTTGGATATACTTATAATAGATTACATGAAAAAATACCATATATATTCAGAACAGGAACTACACGGGTTGAGACGTCGAATTCAAAAATGCCATGTTGATTCACTGCCGGCAGGTAAAACGTGCCTGATTACTGATTATGAGGAGTTGATATATAAGGAAAATATTATGGAGAAAAGAAATCCGTTGGTTCATATTAAATTGCCGGATGGGAAACGTAAAACTACATGGGAATGGGAATTAGACAGCAAAATGGAATACCATAAAGGCCGAAAAACAGTTTTCCGGGTTGTTGCTATTGAATTTTAGAAAGTTTCCGTTTTAAATCTGAAGATTGTAGTTTAGATATGAACTATTAGTAGTGTCCGGAAAAAAATAGAGAAAATCCTAATACCAAGGTTAAATTATCTTTGAAATCCGTCGGACGCCATGAAGGCGGCGGACGGATTTTCTTGCTCATTTATGCAGCTTCTGACAGGGAATTTGCAAGCCGTCCGCCCGCTTATAGCGGTCCGACGGATTTTATAAATGAATCTAAAATATTTACCGGGAGAAATTAACGATTTGCAGCTATGAGCTGTGCTGGATTTATTTTATTTCGTTTTCTATGCTTACCAAAATTAGTGAATTTTCCTGATGTTTCGGTTTGGTTTTCCTCCAAGCATGGCTTATAGGTGCTGTGTGTGCCCGGAATGTCCACCGAGACATATCGCAAAGGTATGCAAATAGGCCAAAGGGAACAACCTGTTGAAGGCAATATTTGTCCACAGGATGCCTGGAAATCCCGAAGCCCTAAGACAGTAGGGGGCTTAATACAAAGGCAAGGGCGTTGTCCGTGAGGTCAGGTCTGAACTTAGCGAAGCGTTCTCACGACCGAAGGGAGTAACTAAGCCGGAGGAGTGTGTTTGTACTGACCACAATATGCTATCACCTTCGCAAAAGTTTCTGTGATCAAAGAAAGCTACGGGGCAGGCGAACAGGAATTACAGGGATGGCATTTCTTGTAAGACGCATATGAGGCATACTCTGGAGGATGAAATGACACATCACATCGAAGTCCGAAAACTGTCAATCATGGGTATGTAGATGCGACTGGGATAAACACAGGGCAGGCGGACTTACCCGGGGAGGTCTTGGAATAGACTCGTTTTCTATGAGCCAGGAAGTCCTGTTAAATATGCTTCGCATTTCACAGGATAAATCAGCAGAGGTCATAGTAGGCGAGGATGCCACTGCTGTTGCAGTATCGAAGGTGAAGCTAACTGAGGTGTTGTGGTGCACAAGCGAAACGTGTTAACCGGGCATCTCCCACGGAGAAGCAACACGCCGAAGGACTGAACGCTAAACAGCCTGACAATTGCAATTTTCATGGCATAATCCATTATGGGTGATCGATTCCCTAGATAAGCCAACGGTTTTGTGAATAAAGGCAAGGTATCCCGATAGCTATCGGGAGTGAAAAGAGCTTCTGTACTGTTTAGCGAACCGCCGTATACGAGACCCTTACGTAGGGTGGTGTGAGAGGTACACCAGTGAACTTTTAGCTCACTGGTCATCTGCTCCATTATAGCCAGTACATTCTTTTTTATTACTATTTCTCTTCTAATTTAACAGAATCAAAATACAAACTTATATCCCCTAAATTATATATACGAAATTCAACATTCGACAATTTTTTGTTAGACATAAATTCAAGATTAATTAATTCATATTCATCAAATTGATTAAAATCTGAAGGTTTTATATGTCTTTTTGCTAAAACTTTCTGGCCATTATTTGTTGATACATCTAATATTGCAAATACATTATTTCTTTCTGTTTTATCAATTTTTTAGATGAAACTGCACCTCGTAGTTGCCTTTAGGAATATTAATATATGGACCATATACAATGTGGTTATGAGTGCAATCTAGACAGTTACTATCAATTGAGAGGATATATTTTTTTGCAATACTGTCGTACTTCATATAATCATTTAAAAACTTCAAATGTTCAAGTTTATAAACCATATTTATTTTTTCTTTTTCGTATTCGCAAACCCAACAATCTCCTATATTAAACATTTTTCCCTTTTTTATCAGATTGTAACCGAACTGTGTTAAGGTCTCTGGAAATGATTCAAGCCACATATCTTTGATAACATATATTTTAGGTTGAGCAAAAACACTATCAACTAAAGCATAATTCTTTATATCACTTTTATCATGAGGTGTAGCTTTAATTAAATCTGGATTTACAAATGAAGTACCGTAAGAATTCCAATATTCTGAAATAATACCTATTTTCCCTAATTGCTCAAATTCTTTTACAATTTCCGATTTTGGAGTTAATCTTTTCGGATAAACATACTTATAACTATAAATAGTACTCAATGCACCAATGATAACGGTAAATGTGATTAATATTTGTAATATCATTTTCTTGGATGATTTTGTAGCATAATCTATATAAATCAAATAAGCAAGCCAATATGTGATATAAACACCCGTAAAATATCGCCTTGCAACTCCATTTAAAAATGCCCAATGTGATATTAGCACTATAAAAAGTAAAAATGTTCCATCTGTAGCAAATACCCAAAACCACTTTTTACTATTTTCAGATATATCCCTATACCTAACTTTCATAAAAATTAATGATACAACTAGAATGAGAACAAAATATGCATAAATACTTATTGGTTTATCAGGAATGTTAAAACTAAAAATGTCAAATAGAATATTTTTTATAATTGAGATAGATTCAAAAAACTCTTCTAAAGAGTTAAAAATTTGTTTGTTGTAATTGTAATTGGCATCAACCTTAGCAATACTTTTTAAATAGTAAATTATTAAGACTCCTGTAATGCTACCAACAATAGTAAACAGTGTTTCAAAACGTAAAAAGAGTGTTTTGATGTTTTTTCTAGTTTTATATAAAAAGTACCCTAAAAAGAGAATAATTATAAAAAATGTAACAATTGCTGATTCAGTAACCCAGACAGATGAAACAAATACAATAAATACCGTTGTTAAAACCAACAGTTTTTTTTTAAGTGTTGTTTCTTGAATACCCGAATATTTATTTATTAAATAAATGCCTATTCCAATTAAGCTATATTGTAAGCCAAACGGATATCTAACTA
>CAZEWS010000024.1:18821-19588 GCA_964515985.1 uncultured Rikenellaceae bacterium
AAATAGTGAAGCATTAATACGTTAACACCATCATCTGAATTAAAAAGAGGATAATATACTGATGAAAAAAGTAAAAAGGACAATATTATTATTGTCCCTATAATCAAATATATTAATAATTGCTTTATCATTTCTTACTGAATAAGTTGTAGCCAATATGAAGATAAAATATTTATTCAGTTAAAATCATTTTTTTTGTGTCAATTTCTTTTCCATCTACAATTAGGGTATATAAATACATATCTGGTTTAAGTTCACTTCCTGTAATAGTTACTTGATTTTTGCCACTTTCAAGTAAAGAATAACTAATAATAAGGGTTCCTTGTAAGTTAAAGATTAAAATTGGGGCATTGCTGAAATTATTTTGTAATTCATATTCAATAACGGTATTATTTTTAAATGGATTTGGAATGTTCTGAAAAAGTTTATTGCCTAATTCTAAACCATCAGTAGTTTCTATATTCGAAGTATTAATTTTTTGCTTAAGAATTGCTATTTCTTCATTTAACTCTGTCACCACATTTTTTTGTTGCTTTATTTCTTCAATTAATAAAGTAATGAAAAAAACATAGTCAATTCCTAAATAACCTTCGTCATCTTCATAAACTAATTCCGGGAAGATTTCTCTTACTTCTTGAGCGATGAATCCGAAATGTTGTCGATTATCTTCCTTTATTGGTTCCCCAATCTTTTTATCAGGATTCATTGTTTCTGTTTCTGGTATGTTATTTTTTGATTCATCCTTTTTAAGATTATATGTTAATTAC
>CAZEWS010000024.1:19764-20098 GCA_964515985.1 uncultured Rikenellaceae bacterium
AAATACAAAATTATTTAGTTGAGAATTATTTAAAATATTGGCATCCAGTCCACAGAAATCTTCATTTAGTTCATAATATCTAAAATATTTAACTTTCATATATTGTGGAAAAGATATCGAAGAGTTAAAATCATAAACATTGTCATCAATTTGTAAATCAATAACTACTTGTTGTGCATCCATTATTAAACTTGGATGGTTATATGTTGTATAAAAAGGTTCGTCATCAAAATAAAAAATAATTCTATCAGATAACCACTCTACTGCATATTTATGATAACGTCTGAATAAAGGCGCTGCCTTATTATTTTCTTTTTCATTTTAATAATTTTAT
>CAZEWS010000025.1:0-1734 GCA_964515985.1 uncultured Rikenellaceae bacterium
ATATTTAAAATCCGTGAAAATCAGCGTTATCCGTGTCATCCGTGTTCTATTCTTAAAATACTTTTATGAAACGGAAAGTTGATTTTTTAGTAATTGGCTCAGGTATTGCCGGATTAAGTTTTGCTTTGAAAGCGGCAAATTATGGTAAGGTATGTGTAATATCAAAGAATAGCCTTGAGGAAACCAATACCAGGTATGCCCAGGGAGGGATTGCTGCTGTTACCTATTCTCCTGATTCTTATGAGAAGCATGTACGTGATACCATAATATGCGGGGACGGCTTTTGTGATAAAGATGTTGTTGAAATGGTTGTCAGGGAAGCTCCCTTACGGATAAATGAACTAATCGATTGGGGTGTGGAATTTGATAAAAAACCGGACGGACAATATGATCTGGCGCGGGAAGGAGGGCATACAGAACACCGGATATTGCATCATAAGGATAATACCGGTTTAATCATTCAGGAATCCATCAGTAAGCAGGTAAGATCCCATCCAAATATTGAATGTTTGGAACATTATTTTGCCATCGATCTGTTAACACAGCATCATTTCGGATGGATTACAAAAAGGCTGAATATGGATATCGAATGTTACGGGGTTTATGCATTTAATCTAAAAACTAATGTTGTTGACACAATTCTGGCTAAGGTTACAATAGTTGCTACAGGTGGTACAGGTAATCTATACCATACAACCACTAACCCTTTGATTGCCACCGGCGATGGAATTGCAATGGTATACAGAGCAAAGGGGATTATTGAGAATATGCAATTTGTGCAATTCCATCCAACATCCCTTTATCATCCGGGTGAGAGACCTTCATTTTTGATTACGGAAGCATTGCGCGGTTTTGGGGCGGTTCTAAAAACTGTTGATGGAGAGGAATTTATGAGTCGTTATGATAACAGAGGCTCTTTAGCACCAAGGGATATCGTGGCAAGGGCAATTGATAATGAGATAAAAATAAGAGGAGATGATTATGTGTATTTGGATTGCACTCATTTGGATCCTGTTGAATTAAAGAATCATTTTCCAAACATCACAAAAAAATGTTTGGAAACCGGCATTGATATAACCAAGGATTTAATACCTGTGGTTCCTGCAGCTCATTATTTATGTGGAGGTATAAAAGTGGATAAGAATGGCCGCAGCAGCATAAATAACCTTTATGCGATTGGAGAAGCTGCTTCAACAGGACTACATGGTGCGAACAGGCTGGCATCAAACTCCCTGATAGAAGCGGTTGTGTTTGCTGACCGGGCAGGAAAGGATACTATAGAGGTTATGAAGAACCGGGAATTCAATGAAAAAATCCCCGAGTGGGATTATGAAGGGACCAAACATCCGGAAGAAATGGTATTGATTACCCAGAATTACAAGGAAATGCAGCAACTCATGAGTGTTTATGTAGGAATTGTCAGATCGGATCTTCGTTTACAGAGAGCTCTATCAAGGTTGGAGATTATTTACAAGGAGACGGAAGCATTGTACAAAAAATCAACTTTGTCACGTAAGCTTTGTGAATTAAGAAATTTAATCAATGTTGGATACCTGACCATAAAAATGGCCCAAAATCTTCACGAAAGCAGGGGGCTTCACTATACGATAGATTATCCCCAAAAAAGAAAAGTATCGGAGTTTTAATTCTATGGTCATTTGCTCAGGCTTCGCCTTCGCGTCATACAATTGTCATTCACTTGCTTCGCTCGCGTCATTTGCTCAGGCTTCGCCT
>CAZEWS010000025.1:1834-14940 GCA_964515985.1 uncultured Rikenellaceae bacterium
TACAATTGTCATTCACTTGCTTCGCTCGCGTCATTTGCTCAGGCTTCGCCTTCGCTGTCATACAATTGTCATTTGTTCACTTCGTTCACGTCATTCAATAGTTATTAGCTCGTCACTTCGCTCCTCGCGTCATTTGGCTTCGCCGTCATTCAGTGGTAATTAGCTAGCTCTGCTCGCGTCATTTGTTCACTTCGTTCACGTCATTCGAGCATTGAACTATTAAGGATTGGAATATTTTTCAGCAATAATGTTTAATAGTTTAAAGATTTCTTCAGGATCAAGTGATGTAAGTAATTGTAAGCGGATTTCCTTAAAATGAGGCAGGGACTTGAAATATTTCGACAAATGTCGTCTCATTTCGTATATTCCCCGTGGTTCTCCTTTCCAATCGATTGATTTTTTTAAATGGATTTTAGCCAATTCAACTTTTTCCCGTATGGTTAGGGGTTTCATTTTTTCACCATATTTAAGGTAATGTTTTAGTTCTTTAAAAATCCATGGTCTACCAACGGTAGCGCGGCCTATCATAATACCATCAACTCCATAGCGTTCAAACATGACCTTTGCTATCTCAGGTCCGGTAATGTCACCATTTCCGAAAACGGGTATTTTCATTCTGGGATTTTTTTTTACCTCCCCAATTAGTTTCCAATCAGCATTCCCTTTATACATTTGTTTTCCTGTTCTGCCATGTATGGTAATTGCTTGGATTCCAGTATCCTGCAAGCGTTCAGCAATCTCTACAATGTGTAAGGATTGTTCATCCCACCCTAACCGGGTCTTAATAGTAACCGGAAGCTTTACTGCATTTACGATTGCTGAGGTCATTTTAATCATAAGGGATACATCCTTTAGCATGCCTGCCCCGGCACCCCTTTTGGCAATTTTTTTTACCGGGCATCCAAAATTAATGTCGATAAAATCGGGGCTGGCTTTTTCTGCCATTTTTGCAGCTTCTACCATAGAATCAATAAGGTGACCATACAGTTGAATTCCAATAGGACGTTCGTTATGGAATATCCCTAATTTGTTTACACTTTTATCGGCATTACGGATCAGTCCGTCGGAGGAGATAAATTCAGTAAACAGCAGATCAACGCCATATTGTTTACAGATGGATCGAAAGGATGGATCTGTGATATCCTCCATCGGGGCAAGAAGAAGTGGAAAATCACCTAATTCGATGTTACCAAACTTTACCAAAGCAGGAAATATTGTTTACATTTGAGGACAAAATTATTAAAATCTTAAACATGAACCCGGGGAATTTTGCCAATGCATCCCATTTTACCAAACTTCTTTTTTCTGCATTTATAATCCTGGTCTCATTTTTATTCTTTTTATTTATCGGCACTCTTTTGCTAATACCCCTGTTTAATGTCGATCCGTTGCAAATATCTGACGCATTAACCAATTTCGACGACCCACGGAATATCCGGATACTTAAATATTTGCAGATACTTCAATCTTTTGGAATATTCGTAATACCATCCTTTATTTTAGCCTTTTTATTTAGTGCCAATATTTTTCAATATCTCCATCTGAACCGGAAACCAATCACCTATTCGATATTTGGTGTTATTCTGATAACAATTTTAGCTCTTCCATTAATAAATTTTGTTGCCTATTGGAATTCCCAAATGAGTTTACCGGATTCTTTCGCGTCAATCGAAAACTGGATGAAAGAAAAAGAGGAGACAGCTAAAACCATTACAGATATTTTTCTCAGTGTTGATTCCGTTCAGGGGTATTTGTTAAATTTATTCATGATAGCCATTCTGGCTGGTATAGGTGAGGAACTGCTCTTCAGGGGGATATTTCAAAAACTGTTTATCGACTGGACAAGAAATCACCATATCGGTATTATTATCACTTCAATCCTGTTTAGTGCTGTGCATTTTCAGTTTTATGGTTTTATCCCACGGCTAATGATAGGGCTGTTCTTTGGATATCTTTATGTGTGGAGTCGAACGCTTTGGTTACCGATTATTGCTCATACAGTAAACAATGGTATAGCCGTTTCAGCATATTATTTTTATGGAAAGGACTTTGTTGAAAAAGACATTGATAAAATTGGAATGGAGCAAGGAGGGATCTTTATATTGATTTCAAGTACGATACTCGTTGCTTTATTAACATTAATGGTTTATCGTACAGAAAAACGCTATAAATTTTAAAAAATATATTACCACATTTATATTTTCAGGAATTTTATTTTCATGTTGAATAAACAGGAATTCGGTTAACCAATTTCTTTTTGATTTGTTTCGAAACGGCTAATTTTGGTTATTTCATTTTTCCTGAATATATATACTATCCCATACTGTTTGGCTTTTTCTCTCTTTAAATCATCAGGAAGATCTTTGTACGTTTTTTCAACTTCATTCCAAATATTTAAAATAATATCATCGGCTTTTGACCGGAATGAAGCAAGTTTTTCCAGGTTATAATGATTTCGTTTTTGAAGGTTTTTTTGAAATTTGTAGGCGTCCAGGAATTGTTCATGCCTGACTTTAACTACCGCAACCGTAGGATTGGTAATTGGAGATAGTCCCTCACGTAACCGGGTGGTTTCACCATCAATCAATTTTTGTCCCCAGGTTAAGATTTCTGTTTCGGTGTTAAGGGGAGGGACATTTTTCCCGTAGCTTCTAAGGCCATAATACGATCGGGTATTCTCGGGTAACTCGGCACGTAAAATGGCCATGTTCAATACCTGAATAAAATGTGAAATATATAGTTTGACTTTTTTTAGGGTTTTTTGATAATCCTTGTTTTTGTCAACCTGGAAGGTATATGCCTGTTTTTGCAGAAGCATGGCTTGTTCAAAGGTCGGAAGGAATGATAGAATTTTTTGAAGAGTTTGTTGACTAAATGCTAATTTAAATGGTGGTAATTCCTTCCCTTTTTCCAGAGCATTTTTCAATGCCTTAAATCGGGCGTTATCAGTGTTGGGCAATCTCCTGTAAGGCATATTGTTAATAAATCTGTTGATTACATGTTGAAATCTCAGGACCGGAATGCGAAGATATAAATTTTTTTTAAACATGCAAGCCTATTCGCATGGATAAAATAATTTTAATCATGACTTAGTGTAAAACTCTGAACATTCAGGATTTAAGGGGTATTTTTATAGTGGTATTTTTAATTTGAATTAAAAATCCACCTTCTTTGATGGTGATTATGCTCTTTTTTTGTTATAAATGATAGAAATTATTGGAATATTGGAATATTGGAATTGGCTCCTGTTCGAGTCTTTGAAAGTAACAATTTTTCCATTTTTCCATCATTCCTTGATCATTATTAATAAAGCGCCCAATGGGTGCAATTCAAAGCCACCTTCTTAGAGGGTGGATATTTACTTATTTCGAAAATTGGATGAGAAAAATTCTTTTGATAATTGAAAAATTAACATAAATTTAAAGACTTAATCCATAAAGTTGTGAAAGAAAATTGTAACTAATCAACATAAGTTACGAGTCGTGCTATATGCATAGCTGGCAACTTTAATTAATCAGTAAAAAAAGATAAGGTATAAAGGGAAATGGAATGCTGGAATATTGGAATGTTGAAATAACGAAATATTCGGATTATTTTCTTAATAAATTATTAATTAAAATTAATAACCAAAAAACTTAAAAAATGTTTGAAGCAAAAGTTTATTCTGAACGAAGAAGAAAGTTAAAAAACCAGGTTGGAACCGGACTGATTTTAATCCCGGGAAACACGGAAGCGGCAATGAATTATCCGGCAAACACTTATCATTTCAGACAGGATAGTGATTTTCTTTATTTTTTCGGGCTGGATCATCCTGATCTGGCCGGTGTGATGGATGTTGATTCTGACCGGGATTACATTTTCGGAAATGATGTCGATCTGGATGATATCATTTGGATGGGGCCGCAACCTGCATTAAAAGACAAAGCCCATGACGTTGGAGTTGCACAAACTGCTCCTTATGATAAGCTGGATGAAAAAATCAGGGATGCTGTTTCGAAAGGCAGAAAAATACATATTTTACCTCCATATCGGGGAAAAAATATTTTGAAGCTTAGCTCACTGCTTGGTAACGATTATGTTGAAATAAAAGAAATGGTTTCGGAGAAGCTAATCAGAGCTACAGTTAAGTTACGTTCTGTTAAGGAGGGGGTGGAAATAAAGGAAATAGAACAAGCTATGGATGTTGCTTATAAAATGCATACCACTGCGATGAAAATGGCAAAGCCCGGAATTATTGAAAATGAAATTGCCGGAACGATTGAAGGCATTGCGTTGGCTGAGGGAAATGGTGTATCTTTTCCGATAATTTTAACCATTAATGGTCAGACCCTGCACAATCATTATCATGGGAATACGTTAAGTGTTGGAAGAATGATGGTTACAGATGCCGGTGCAGAATCCGCATTGCATTACGCAAGCGACATTACACGTACAGTCCCGGTCGGAGGGAAATTTAATCAGAGACAAAAAGAAATATATGAGATTGTATTGAAAGCAAATACTGAACCTATTAAATCGATAAAACCGGGGATTACAAATAAAAGTTTGCATTTAATGGCCGCTGAGATTATTGGGAGTGGTTTAAAAGACCTTGGCCTGATGAAAGGAAACATCAAAGAGGCCGTAAATCAAGGAGCACATGCTTTATTCTTTCCACATGGACTGGGGCATATGATGGGATTGGATGTTCATGACATGGAAGGTCTGGGGGAAGACTATGTGGGATATGATGAGGAAGTTAAGAGAAGTGACCAATTTGGACTTGCCTTTCTTCGATTAGGAAAGAAGCTGGAAAAGGGTTTTGTTTTTACTATTGAACCGGGAATATATTTTATTCCGGCTTTGATTGACCAGTGGAAGAGTGAGAAAAAATTCATGGATTTCATCAATTATGATAAGGTTGAAACATATAAAGATTTTGGAGGTATACGAATTGAAGATGATATCTTGGTTACTGCAGCCGGGTATCGGGTACTGGGTAAACCCATCCCGAAGACAGTGGAGGAAGTTGAAGGGATTATAGTAGGGTTATAGTTTTTAGTTTTTAGTTTCTATTAGAGCGTTTCTTAATTATTATAGCAATAAATAAATATTAAACAGAAATTTAATTAATCTAATTAACCTAATTGACTTAATTTCTAAATAAATTCCAAAAACCAAGTCCCAATTGGGTTATTGGGAATTTGGGTATTATTTAGATCAATTAACTATTAACCTTGATTAGATTACTTTCAAATTGAAGGATTCTCTCCTTGAACTATGGTTTATTATTTTATTTTTGCTTTATAAAACTCCCGGTTCATTCTGGCGATATTGCTCAGAGAAATATTTTTAGGGCATTCGGCTTCACAGGCGCCGGTATTGGTACAATTACCGAATCCAAGTTCGTCCATTTTTAACACCATAGCCTGAACCCTTTCTTTTGCTTCAACCCGGCCCTGGGGTAAAAGTGCATATTGGGATACTTTTGTAGACAAGAACAACATTGCAGAGGCGTTTTTACATGCTGCTACACATGCGCCACAACCAATACAAATTGCAGAATCGAATGCAATATCAGCTTTTTCCTTAACCACAGGGATGGCATGAGCATCGGGAGCAGAACCAACATTCGTAGAGATGAATCCTCCGGCAGTCATGATTTTATCAAAAGCGCTTCTGTCTACTATCAGGTCCTTGATAACAGGAAATGGTTTTGCCCGCCACGGTTCTATGTAAATGCTCGCTCCGTCTTTAAACTCACGCATTGAAAGATGGCAGGTTGTGATTCCCTGAACAGGACCGTGAGGGCGGCCATTTATGTACATCCCACAGGTTCCGCAAATACCCTCCCGGCAATCGTGGTCGAAGGCTACAGGTTCATCTCCCTCTTCGATCAGTTTTTTATTCAATGCGTCTAACATTTCAAGAAAAGACATTTCAGGAGATACTCCATCAAAATCATACTTTACGAATGCACCCTTTGATTCAGCATTCTTCTGCCGCCATATTTTTAGTTTAATGTTCATACGAAGATGTTCTATTAAGTTTTTTTCCTCTCAACACACTGATTACTTATAGCTTCTCTCTTTTACTTCCACAAATTCAAATTCCAGTTTTTCTTTGTGCAATTGATGTGGTTTATTTTCTCCGGTATATTCCCAGGCGGCTACATAGGCGAAGTTCTCATCGTCGCGTTTGGCTTCTCCTTCCGGTGTCTGACTTTCTTCCCTGAAATGGGCGCCACAGGATTCGGTCCGGTTGAGAGCATCGGTCACCATCAGATTGGCCAGTTCAAAGTAATCGGCAACTCTTCCAGCCTTTTCCAATTCCTGATTCACTTCATACAATCCGCCGGGAATTTTCAGATCACTCCAGAATTCTTCTTTTAATTCTTTAACTTTTTCTTCTGCCTTTTTCAAGCCTTCTTCGTTTCTGGTCATACCACAATAATCCCACATGATCTTGCCCAGTCTTTTGTGGAAGGAAGAGGCTGTTTGTTTTCCGTTTATTAAGATCAGTTTTTCCAATCTTTCTTTCACTGCTTTTTCGGCTTCTTCGAATTCTTTCAGATCGGTGGATATTCTGGGTGTCCTGATCTCATCAGCAAGATAATCCCCGATTGTATAGGGAAGTATAAAATATCCGTCACCTGATGCCTGCATCAGGGAACTGGCTCCAAGACGGTTCGCCCCATGATCAGAGAAATTGGATTCACCGATGGCATACAAACCTGGAATAGTGGTCATCAATTCATAATCGACCCACAAACCTCCCATGGTGTAATGACTGGCAGGATAGATCCGCATCGGTTCTTCATAAGGGTTAATTCCTGTAATGGTTTCGTACATTTCGAAAAGATTGCCATATTTATCTTCAATGGCTTTCTTTCCTTGTTTTTTAATAGCATCCCTGAAGTCAAGGTTTACAGCCAGACCTGTATCTCCAACACCATAACCTGCATCACATCGCTCTTTAGCAGCCCTTGAGGCTACATCTCTTGGTACGAGGTTACCAAATGCCGGATACCTTCTTTCAAGGTAGTAATCCCTTTCTTCTTCCGGTATCTCATTAGGTGGTCTTTTATCTCCCTTTTTCTTTGGAACCCATATTCGGCCATCATTTCTTAATGATTCAGACATCAGGGTTAATTTTGCCTGGTAATCATTGAGCTGTGGGATACTTGTCGGATGGATCTGTACAAAGCTCGGGTTTGCAAAAAAGGCGCCTTTTTTATGGACTTTCCATGCCGCTGAGGGATTTGAATTTACAGCCAGAGTAGAAAGGTAATATATTGTACCGTAACCACCGGTAGCCAGAACCACGGCATGGGCTGAATGTCTCTCGATTTTACCAGTGATCAGGTTACGCGTGATGATGCCCCTGGCCTTTCCGTCGATGATAACCAGTTCAAGCATTTCCCTGCGGGAAAACATTTTTACCATACCCTTGCTGATCTGTCTGTTTAAGGATGAATAGGTTCCCAAAAGACATTGCTGTCCGGTTTGCCCTTTTGCATAGAAAGTTCTTGAAACCTGTACACCACCAAAAGAACGGTTATCTAGGTTTCCGCCGTAATCCCGTGCAAAAGGTACACCCAGGGCCGTAAAATGGTCGATAACATCATTGCTAACTTCTGCTGCCCTGTAGACATTGGCTTCGCGTGCACGATAGTCCCCTCCTTTGATCATGTCGTAGAATAATCTGTAAATACTGTCGCCATCATTTTTGTAATTTTTAGCGGCGTTTATTCCTCCCTGGGCAGCAACAGAGTGTGCTCTTCGGGGTGTATCCTGAAAACAAAAGTTTTTTACATTATACCCCAACTCACCTAAAGCCGATGCTGCGGCGGCACCGGCAAGCCCTGTCCCCACAACAATAATATCAAGTTTCTTTTTATTTGCAGGATTAACCAGCTTGGCAGAAACTTTGTATTTTGTCCATTTTTCAGCCAATGGATCTTCTGGGATTTTCGAGTTTAATATTGTCATGATTTATGATGGTTTCAAATTCTTATGACTATGGTTAATTAACAAAGCGGTTCTTATTTAAAAAAGTATATAATAATCGGAATTATGCTGAAACCTGCCGGTACAACAAGGGAGTAGATCAAACCAATTGCTTTGATAACGGGAGTATATTTTTTATGGTTTAAACCAAGGGTTTGAAAAGCAGATTGGAAACCGTGATGTAAATGAAATGCAAGGATAATAAAAGAAACAAGGTAAATTACCAAATAAACCGGGATTTTGAACAGATTATAAACCATTCCATAAAAGTTCTCATGATCACCTTCAACCAGCCCTAATTTAACAAAATAGAAATTCAAAAAATGCAGGAAAAGGAAGATCAAGATGATTATCCCTAAATAGATCATGTATTTTGAGAAAAAAGAGGTTTGGGACGGATAAGTTACTTTATACCGTTTTGGTCTTGCCATCCAGTTTTGTATTTGTAATATTACTCCCCAAATGATATGGATGAGAAAACCTCCCATCAGGACCACTTCAAATATTTTTATCAGCGGATTGGAGGCCATAAAATGCGCAGCTTTGTTGAAAGGATCGGGGTCATCTGACAGGAGAAAAAGATTAATGGTCAAATGAACGATCAGAAAAGTAATCAAAAAAAGACCGGCAAGGGCCATTACCAATTTTTTTGTAACTGACGAACCAAAAAAACGTCTCATGAGTATTATTTTAATGGATGTTAATTATCTAGCAAGTAAACTTATCCTGAAAAATTTTTCCTGACTATGCTCATCGATCTCACCGAAGGAAATTTTTCAGGAAGTTATTATGTTATTCGTTATTTGTTAATTGGAGAATTGCTTTCTGCATTTGAATGACCTCTGAATTTTCTAAAATAATCGTGTTATTCCGCAATAAACAATTAACTGTTAACGATTTAATGATTAACTTTGAATTATTTACGATCAGGTTATAATGATAAATACGAACATGTTCAAATGTATTTTTTTAAAAATGTTTTTACAATGTTTATCAACATAATCTGAATAATTTTTCAGGAAGTTATAAGTTGTTGGTTAATAGTTAATTCAAAATTTCTTTCTACAATTGAATAGCCGTTACTCGTTGAAGGTTGAAAAATTAGAACCAAATTTTATGATAAAATCCATTCAGTTTAAGAAGATCAATATCAGATTTAGTGATAAGGGTAAAGGAATACCGGTTGTATTGTTACATGGTTACCTGGAATCCCTCAATATCTGGGATGATTTTTCTTCTTTGCTTACTCAACATTGCCGTGTTATCAGGATTGATCTCCCGGGGCATGGTGGGTCAGGGATTATTGGAGAAACACATACTATGGAGCTAATTGCTGAATCGGTTAAAGCCGTTATGGATCATTTGAAATTGGATAAAGTATACTTAATTGGACATTCAATGGGAGGTTATGTAACGCTTGCCTTTCTGGAGTTATTTCCCGAACGGTTGAATGGATTCTCTTTATTTCATGCACACCCTCTTTCCGACACCCCAGAGACAATTGTAAAAAGGGAACGGGAAATTAATCTGGTACTTGAAGGCCGGAAGGATATGATCTGTAATGTCAATATTCCAAATGCATTCGCAAATGATAATTTAGATAAGTTGAAGGAAGAAGTTGAGTTTGCAAAAGAGATTGCCCGACAAACACCTGATAAGGGAATTGTTGCGACATTGAATGGTATGATGGTACGGCCTGATCGGAGAAAGATACTGGCGGGTACTTCTTCGCCTTTTCTCTGGATCCTGGGGAAAAAGGATAATTATATTCCATATGAAACCATCATTGAAAAGATCGGTGTGCCGGGAAACGGGAAATTAGTCACATTGGAAAACAGCGGACATCAGGGGTTTATGGAGGAAAAGGAGGAGTCCCAGAAAGCGGTTTGTATGCGGCTTGCATACTGGATGCTATCTACAATATCACGGTTCTTTTCCTCAATTTCCTCTTTTCGTTCACGAATTATTGCCCGCAATCCCCTTGTATAAACGGTTACGACGGTATATACAAAACCAATAAAGAATAGAACGTAACCGATATACGCCAAAATGGTCCAGTGCCAGGGTGGTAAGATGGTGAAGGTATATACAGCCTCCTTTCCTTCATGTTCATAAAGGTTTTTTGATTTGACATGAAATTTATAGGTTTTTTCGTGAAGGTTGGTATACTCCTTCATCGTTATCGGGGCCCAATCGCTACATTTTTTATCATATCCTTCAAGGTAGTAGCTAAAAAGGATGGGGGTTCCTTCTTCATTGCTTGGGGCAGAGTACTCAAAAATCAGGGAATTATTTTTATATTTGAGGGTAGACTGCAGGGATATTAGTTGAACAATGGAAGATATGCCAGTGTTGTCAAAATTAGTTCCCATGAATATAGCTGAATCTCCTCCTATGGATACTTTTCTGATAAGTGTATAATAATCCAGCTTATAATTTTTATCTACACTTGCATCGTAGCGATATAAGCCTTCAGGTCCTCCCAACCATGAAATCTCATTATCATCATGGTAAATTACCTGGATGACTCCCTTGGAAAAACTTAAGAAGGGTTCCTTAATCCATTCATACTTATTATCCAAGGTGGCTTCAGAAAACCCCTTTCGTATTCCCCGGTAATTTCGGAGTAGGTTACTAACCAGATATTCTTATCAGGATCTTGTGACAACCTGTGTATCTTTCTGGAACCATCCGACAGCATAGGATCTAACCTTGTCATAGAAAAATTGGGAGCAAGTAAATTTAGTCGGTAAGGTAATCGATCGCAGCCTGGAGGGTATTGTCAATATCTTTAAATATGGGATAGAAACCATCGTTATCCATTATATTACGGGCAATATAGGCTTTGATCTGGGTTAATAAAATGTGTGCTGAAACATCAATATCTTTCTGTTTCTTTTTTATACCTTCTTTAGCTGCGTATGTAATAAATTTTTTAAGCAGATCCTGTTTGTCAAGGTATTCAGATATTTTTATGGGGTTTTCAAAATAGTTCAACTTTTCCCTGTTCCGATCGGTATATTCGAAGGCAAACCGGTAAATAAGGCCTCTGTTCCGTACCTGCATATAATAAGGAGTTATTCCTGTGGTGTCGATGGGAATAAAAATATCAGGCATAATTCCACCGCCGCCATAAACCACCTTTCCTCCCGGGGTGGTGTATTTTAATGAATCGGCAAACTTAATGCTGTCAGCTTCACGGAATTCCCCGTTTATGAATCTTTCGTGCAGATCGCTATAATAATCCAGGGTACCGTTATTGTAAGGTTTCTGAATACATCGTCCGGTAGGTGTATAATACCGTGCAATGGTCAGCCGTATGGCTGATCCGTCAGATAACATTAATGGTTCCTGCACAAGGCCCTTCCCAAAAGATCTTCTTCCCAAAATGGTTCCCCGGTCATTGTCCTGGATTGCGCCGGCAAGGATCTCACTGGCAGAAGCAGACCATTCGTCAATCAGAATTAATACATCACCATTTAAGCAAACTCCTTCTTCGGTGGCAAATATTTCATCCCTGGGCCGGGATTGGCCCTCTGTATAAACAATCAGCTTTCCTTTTTCAAGGAACTGGTTGGCTATATTTGTGGCGGCATCCATATATCCACCTCCGTTACCACGCAGATCAAGAATTAATTTTTTAAGGTTCAATTCTTTAAGTTTTTCCAATCCCTTAAGGAATTCCTGAAAAGTGGTTTTGGAAAATTTACTGATCTTGATGTATCCTATTTCATCAGTAACCATGTAGGCTACGTCAACGCTGTATAAGGGTATCCTGTCCCTGGTGATCTCAAATTCCAGTAATTCAGGGGTTCCTCTTCTTAAAATGCTGACATTTACTTTTGTTCCCCTGGGGCCTTTCAGACGTTTAATAATTTCTTCATCCTTTAATTTTACACCGGCTATGATAGTATCGTTGATTTTTATGATCCTGTCGCCCGGTTGGATCCCTAAAAGGTCTGAAGGACCACCGGAAATTGTACTTACTACAACAACGGTATCATTGGGCGTATTGAACTGAATGCCTATTCCCTCAAAATTTCCTTCGAGGGGTTCATTCATCTGCTGAAAGTCTTTTACCGGAATGTAAATGGAATGAGGATCAAGACTTTTAAGCATTGACGGTATGGCTACTTCGACCAGTTCATCCCGGGATACCGGGTCGACATATTGCGAAGATATATATCTGATTACCCCGTTAAGTTTATCCGTTTTCGGGTATACGAGAATATGGTTTTTTTGATCTCCGTTTCCTTGCAGGTAAAGACCAATAAATATCCCACCAACTAAAACAACAGCCAGTAATATTGGCAGATATATACTTGTATGTCGGTTTTTGTATTGCACAATGTATTAGATTATAATTCAAGAAGAACAGTTTCAATATTAGCTCTTTGCAGCAATTCCAGACCGTTTTTATTACGATATTTTTCGGAATAAACCACGCGTTTTAATCCCGATTGTATGATCAGTTTTGAGCATTCCAAACAAGGTGAAGTTGTAATGTATAAGGTTGCATTTTCACTTGAATTGTTTGATTTGGCCACTTTTGTAATAGCATTGGCTTCAGCATGCAATACATAGGGTTTTGTTTTCCCGGTTTCATCTTCACAAACATTTTCAAAACCAGATGGAGTTCCGTTGTATCCGTCGGAAATGATCATTTTATCTTTTACAATCAACGCACCTACTTTTTTCCTCTTGCAATAGGAATTTTGTGCCCAGATACTGGCCATTTCAAGATATCTTTTGTCGAATTGAAATTGTTTGTCGCCGTAAGGCCTGATAATATCCGGATTATCCATGTTGTCAGGTTAAACAAAAAAACCCTCATCCTTGAGGGCCATTAAAATTAGTACCCAGAGCCGGGCTCGAACCGGCACGGTATTGCTACCACTGGTGTTTGAGACCAGCGCGTCTACCAATTCCGCCACCTGGGCAAATATTCAATTTCAATGAAACCATTGGGGTTGCGAAGTTATTGATTTGTTTTTGATGATCAAAATCTTAATAGGGTAAATTTGCCTCGCGGAGTTTATCCCGACGTATGTCAGGGCTTGGCAGTCATTCGATAGTCATTAGCTCGTCGCTGTGCTCCTCGCGTCATTTGTTCACTTC
>CAZEWS010000025.1:15040-19929 GCA_964515985.1 uncultured Rikenellaceae bacterium
CGTCATTCGATAGTCATTAGCTCGTCGCTGTGCTCCTCGCGTCATTTGTTCACTTCATTCATGTCATTCGATAGTCATTAGCTCGTCGCTTCACTCGCGTCATTTGTTCACTTCGTTCACGTCATTCGATGGTCATTATGTGGTCACTCAGTGGTTTTTACTTTTATCTTTTTCCCCTGTTAAATGCTGCTTCGCAGCAGTGGCTCCGCCACTATTTCACAGGGTTCACCCCGTGAAACCTTGCGCAGCAGGAGCAACGAAGTTGCTGTTTCACAGGGTAAACTTTTGTCTTTTCTCTTCTATGAATTTCTATTTATTTCTGAAAATTTCATCATTAATTTCACTTGCTTGATCCGAAATAAAATGACGAACCGGAGCTTCGTCTTACTGTTATCTTTTCGCCCCCTCGCTATTTCTACACCTCTTCTTCACTTTTATCTTGAATTCTCCCAGTCTTGTCCTGATATTTGTCTACAGGTTAAACATAAAAATTCAAAATTCACGATCCGAAATCTGAAATTCTTCTCTATGCCTCATGCTCTTCACGATAATATGCATCTTTAACATCTTTCTTGATGAAGAGGATTAAGTGAATATTATTAAATTTGTTTGAATTTTGTGATTTGTTTTTTAGTGCTTATTCGTAAGCTATTTGACTTTTTTGACGGACACTAATGTTAAACAAAAATCATTATAAAGAAGTTATGATAGAAAGTAAATACGGTGTTGCTGAGGCATTACACAGGCTCGGTATAGAGAAAATAAACTCTGGGGTTACTACCGGAACCGTTTGGTTTGATCCAAAGGGTGATGTAATATCATCGGTTTCGCCGATTGATGGGAAGGAAATTGCAAAAGTTAAAAATGGCACATCTGAAGATTATGAAAAGGTCATTTCCAGTGCTCAGGCGGCTTTCAAAGTCTGGCGGAAGGTGCCGGCACCACAGAGAGGAGAAATTGTCCGCCAAATAGGAATGGCATTAAGAGAGGCTAAAAATGATCTTGGTTTACTGGTAACACTCGAAATGGGAAAAATAATCCAGGAAGGAATGGGCGAAGTGCAGGAAATGATTGATATTTGCGATTTTGCCGTTGGGCAGGCAAGGTTTTTATGCGGTATCACCATGCATTCTGAACGGCCGGAACACCGGATGTATGAACAATATCATCCATTAGGACTGGTAGGAGTGATTTCTGCTTTTAATTTTCCTGTTGCGGTTTGGTCATGGAATACCATGTTAGCTGCCATATGCGGCGATGCAGTAATATGGAAACCCAGCTCCAAAACTCCCTTAACAGCTATTGCCACTCAGAAAATTATAAGCAGGGTTTTAAAAGATAATAATGTGCCGGAAGGAATTTTCAGCCTCTTTATAGCCAAATCATCCGTTCTTGGGGATAATTTTATCGGGGATAGCAGGATACAATTATTTTCCGTTACCGGCTCAACTGGGGAATAAAGGTCCATTTTCTGGTGGTGGTACACCGTTGACCTGCAGTTGGGAAACGGGTTGGTGGGGTAGTTGGAAAGCGACTTGGAAAGACAATCCTGGAATTGGGTGGTAACAATGCCATTATCATTTCCGATAGTGCTGATCTGGAAATGTCTATTCCTGCCATTGTCTTTGGCTCTGTTGGAACGGCAGGTCAACGGTGTACCACCACCAGAAGGCTCATCATCCATGAGAAAATATTTGATCAGGTTAAAAATAACCTGATCAATGCATATGGTCAGATCACAAAAAGAATAGGTAACCCTTTGGATACGGAGGTGCTTATGGGTCCTCTTGTGGATCAAAATGCGGTAGTCATTTTTAAGCAAGCACTTGAGCAGATTAAGAAAGAGGGAGGAAAAATTGTTTTTGGAGGGGAAGTGCTGCCGGAAAGCACTTATGGCTCTCCTAATTATGTCGTTCCTGTTTTAGCTGAAGCGCAAAATCACTATGATATTGTCCAGGAAGAAACCTTTGCCCCGATATTGTACTTAATAAAGTACAAGACCATAGAAGAGGCGATTGATTTGAATAATAATGTACCACAGGGGTTGTCATCGGCAATATTTACATTAAATGTACGGGAAGCTGAAATGTTCCTTTCAGAAGTTGGTTCCGACTGTGGAATTGCCAATGTAAACATAGGTACGTCCGGTGCTGAGATTGGGGGTGCTTTTGGTGGAGAGAAAGATACCGGCGGTGGCAGGGAGTCTGGTTCTGATGCATGGAAAGCTTATATGAGACGGCAGACCAATACCATTAATTATGGTAAAGAACTACCTCTCGCTCAGGGAATAAAATTTGATTTTTAGGTACTATTCTACTCCCAAAGGGATCCCTCCGGGAAAAGGAGTCCCAGGGACAGTTTTCAAGAGTCTTTGTATACTGGTTTCTGGTTTGTAGTTCTCGGTTCTCAGGACATAAATCTGAAGGAAAGATTGTCCTGGATGAGGCTTATCCGGCGTGGTAAAGGATTCTTTTTTTAACCATGGCTTTGATGGTTTTGATAATACTTTCCACATCGTAGCCACATTCCAGATAAAGTTCCTGCTGTGTTCCGTGATCGACAAAATGGTCGGGTACACCTAACCGTTTTACTATAGACTGGTAGCCATGATCTGACATAAATTCTAGGACAGCGGATCCCAAACCTCCGACAATGGTACCGTCTTCAATGGTGATTATTTTCTTAAAGTTCCTGAAAACCGTATGCAGGATATTCTCGTCAAGGGGTTTTACAAACCTCATATCGTAATGACAAACGGAGATATTCGCTTTTTTCAATTTTTTGGAAGCTTCCACCACCAGGTTGCCAATATTCCCAATGGATAATATCACAATATCATCACCATTTTGGATCAATCTGGCTTTACCAACTTGAACTTCCTTCATGGGCTTTTTCCAATCCGGTATCACCCCGGTTCCTTTTGGATAACGGATTGAAAATGGACCTTTATTCCCCAGTTGAGCAGTATACATCAGGTTTCTTAATTCAATCTCATCCATAGGGGCGCTTACGATCATATTGGGAATGCAGCGGAGATAAGCAAGATCAAAGACCCCATGATGTGTTGCCCCGTCACTACCCACGAGACCGCCCCGGTCGAGACAAAAAACCACGTTAAGGTTTTGAATAGCAACATCATGAATTACCTGATCATAAGCTCGTTGCATGAAAGATGAATAAATGTTACAGAATGGTATCATACCTTCTTTTGCCAGGCCTGCCGAAAATGTTACGGCATGTTGTTCGGCAATTCCCACATCAAAAGTTCTTTCAGGCATTTTTTCCATCATAATGTTTAAGGAAGACCCCGTTGGCATGGCTGGAGTAATACCGACGATTTTAGGGTTTTTTTCTGCTAACTCAAGAATGGTATGGCCAAAGACATCCTGGTATTTTGGAGGAACAGGTTTTTCAGATTTTATTTTTAAAATTTCACCGGTGTTTTTGTCAAATTTACCGGGTGCATGAAATTTTGTTTGATTCAGTTCTGCCTGCTTAAAACCTTTCCCCTTAATGGTTTGGCAGTGTAGAAGTTTTGGGCCTGGTATCTGTTTCAGGTCGTTTAACACCTGGGTTAAATGAATAACGTCGTGACCGTCAACAGGACCAAAGTACCTGAAATGTAAGGATTCAAATAAATTACTATGCTTTAATAAAGTGGATTTTAATCCATGCTCAATTTTCTGAGCCATATACCGGGTATTGGGAGCTATCTTGCTTATTTTTCCCAATAGGTGCCAAATTTCATCTTTTAGCTTATTATAGGTTGGGGAGGTAGTGATGTCCAGCAAATAATCCTTAATGGCGCCAACATTTTGGTCAATGGCAATATTGTTATCGTTTAAAATTACCAGAAGATTGGACTTCTGTATTCCGGCATTATTAAGCCCTTCAAAAGCCAGTCCGGCAGTAAGGGCACCATCGCCGATTACTGCAACAACCTGCCGGTCTTCTTTTTTTTGTTTTGCAGCTATAGCCATTCCCAGAGCTGCGGAAATGGACGTGGAGGCATGTCCGACACCAAAGGCATCATATTCGCTTTCGCTGGGTTTAGGGAATCCGCTGATTCCTTTGTATTTCCGGTTGGAATGAAACCTGTCCCTTCTGCCTGTCAGGATTTTATGCCCGTAAGCCTGGTGCCCGATATCCCATATTAATAAATCGTTGGGTGTGTCGAAAACATAATGTAATGCAACCGTTAATTCCACAACACCCAGACTGGATGCAAAATGACCAGGATTAGAGCATACAACGTCAATAATAAATTCGCGTAATTCTTTACAAACCTGTATCAGTTCATCGTGATCGAGCTTTTTTAAATCTGCTGGTGATGAAATACTGTACAATAGGTTTTCTGACATGGATTTTATCTAACAGGGTTATTTACCCATAATTACCGGTGGTAAAGATACTAAGTTATTTTCAAATCAAGCTTTAAAATAAAGCAACCTTCGGCAGGCTTGAATTTAGCCCCTATTATTCATAAACAAGTTAGTACTATTAGCTGATAGTCATTTATGGTTTACCCTGTGAAATTGCTTGCCCTGTGTAATCCACTTACGAAGCTCCGAAGGAATCCCTCCGGGAGAATGCCTGTGGCAGAAGTGGTGCAACGCAATTACACAGGGCGCGCAATATTTCACGGGGTCATTCTCCGGAAGGAGTACTTCGGACAATTGTCATTCGTAGTCATTCATTGTTTTTCCTATCTTTGTTGAAGAGTTCTTTTTGACTAAAAATACTTTTAAAATGCGAGCTGTAACCAAGATTTTTCCGGCAATGGTTTTATTTGGTTTATTTGCCACTTCATGCGTCTCAACCCGTCAGTTCAAGTATCTGCAGGAACGAAGCCAGAAGTGTATGGATGAAAGGGACTTATTAAAAAGTGA
>CAZEWS010000026.1:0-19036 GCA_964515985.1 uncultured Rikenellaceae bacterium
ATTCATGGAACACCAGCTATATATGAGAACAGGATAATATTTGGCGGATGTGATGAGGCATGCCCATAGGGATTCTGAGGGACTCCAATATTTTTAGCCCATATCCTGTTGCCGTTGAAATCGCAACAAAGGATTGTCCCGGTTGCAAATATTGCACAAACGACTTTTCCGTTTGTTGCAGCTGTTGGTGCGGCAAGGCCTGTATCCTCTGATGTTTCAGGTGGAGTTTCCGGTTCACCCGGCACTCCGGTTGCGGGTGCGGTCCACATCAGTTCACCGGATATCTTATTGAAGCACATTACTACGGTCCCGGCACCTTCTGCTCCGGTCAGAAAGATCCTGTCACCCCAGATTATTGGTGAACTATATCCGATTTTAGGAATTTCAACTACCCATTCAATATTTTTTCCTGATTCACCATCCCATTCTGTTGGGTAAGCCCTATTATCTTCTAGGATTCCGCGGCTGCCACGACCTCTGAAGAAAGGATATTGCTTCCCCGTGTCATGAACTGGTTGGATAGATGGCTCACTAACCTGGTCTTCACCTATAGCTTCTGTTTGTTGTTCACTGACCATTTCTGATCCTTCTTCAACTGCTTCATCTTGTAGTGTCGAAGGAGACTGGGCAACCGGAGTTTCCACAGTAGTACTGACTCCTTCTGTAATGATTTCATCCGGAACAGGTAACGGATCCGGCAATTTATTCCTTAGGAGGAAAGAGATTAACAATGCCACCAGGGTTAATACTGCAAATGATATAAGAAGGAATACCCTTGTCTCTTTTTTAATACCAACCAGGTCTTGTCCTGATTCGGGGATATCCGGGATCTTTTTCCTTGTACTCAGAAACATTCTCTGGCTAATTATAAAGATCAGTGCACCAGCTAAAAGCAGGTATGTTCCGGTTTCGATTTGCCACCTTGATGTGAAGAAAGCTTTTCTGGCCATCAGATCAAGAGCCCTGACCTGTTCTTTCAAATCCTCATTATTCGGATCGTTATCATATTGCTCCTTTAGAGTAACAAGGGATGGATTTTCCAGCGGT
This sequence comes from uncultured Rikenellaceae bacterium, assembly GCA_964515985.1. GTDB lineage: Bacteria > Bacteroidota > Bacteroidia > Bacteroidales > VadinHA17 > CAZEWS01. The sequence continues at coordinate 1,048 of CAZEWS010000026.1, forward strand.
TTAATAGTCTCAACCTGTATGTAACCTAAAATCATGATGATTGCCACAAAAAGCGTAAACATCCCGGACACATAACTGGCCAGTTTTAACAACCTGATATTTTTTTCATGTGGACTCATTTTTCTGCAATTTTTTCGATATGTATCGGACAGTATTCAAAGCATTGCCCACAACTATAACATTTTCCCTGGTGTGGCTTATATTCCTCTCTCTCTCTCCTGTATGAATGAGAAAGAAGAGCTATCCCGAATGATAAGCCCAGGAATGCACCTACCCAGGGAGAACCTTTCCTGTACCTTTCAATAATATACTGTTCGTTAGTATAAAGGTCTGTAACTGTCTGACCTGATTCTTTAAATGTAACCGCCCGTTGAGTAGTAGCTTTGATTCCTGTTTCTATCTCAAGCCTGATTTTTTTTGCCAGCCGTACATCACGATGAACCAATGTCAGGTCTTCTGAAAATTTTGAGGCTAGTATTATTCCACCAAATGTGAATGCCGGGATCAGTAGAAGGTAAACAGAGAAACGTGTCCTTGAGGTAGTGGTTTTTTCTTTGGGGGCATCAATTGTTGAAGGAATTATGGCATTATAAGGACATGAATTCTCACACAGTTTGCAATTAATACATTCATCGGGTGTTATTGTCAAATGTTTTTCGGAAAATCGTGAAAACCAGTTTAACAATACACCATATGGACAGAGAAAACGACAATATGGACGGTTAACGAAAATCCCTGATAACAGCAGTAAAATCCCAAAAATTACCATTGTTACAGGTGCATCCAATCTGAATATCCCCACGAAAGGATCATACTTGCAGATAATAAAATGGCTGTCAGTAGCCGCAAATAATATTGCAAGTCCAAGGTAGACGTAGGGTACAGAACTTAGAATAACTTCCATACTCCTTGGCATTTTCACAGGATACAGGCCTGTGAGTTCCTGAATGGCACCCAGAGGACATGCTCCGGCACAGAACTGTCTGCCATATAAAAGTGCAAATACCAGCGGTATCAGGAAGAACAAAAGTGCTGATAAGGGTAAAGAATAGCCCTCGTTAAAAAGAGCAAGAGATATATTCTGAACCGAACCAATTGAACAAATACAACCTTTCCTGTAAAATCCAAAATATGCAAGAGAAAATACAGAGATCCAGACGATTGATGACCTTGATCGTTTATGCAAAGAGAATCTGGTGGTCATTACCAATACTGCAATGAGCACAACCACATCAAGATACTCCAATACCTGGTTTCTGGGGCTGGTAACCTGGTATTCCGGATAATCGTATCCCGATTCAAATTCAGGCTTTGGAAACCGTTGTTGTGCATACAGGATAGCATGCCAGCCAAGGAGAAAAAAAACAATAATATAGGGTAATTTATTCTTCATCATCCTTGTACGTTGTATCCTGATTTGGGTTTATAGGGTTGTGATGCAGGAACCCTTTCAATTGCATTCGACGGACATGCGATGGCTATACTACACTGGTTGCAGTTTTTACAGAGATCATGCTTTATTTGCATATGGAGGGATCCGTTTCCAAAATCTGTGCATCCTTTTACACATTTGGCACAACCTGTGCAAAGATTTTCATCGATGGTATATTCAAAAAACGGTTCCTCAACGAATTTCCTGGTAATAGCTCCTGTCGGGCAGAGTTGCACTTCCGCACCGGTATCCAGATCCTTTACTCCCTGACGAAGGAAACCACTGCAAAGGTCACAATATCCACAAATTTCAAACGAATGCATACACTTTGAAGCTGAAGGAGTAAGAACACAATTCGTTTCACACTGACCACATTGGGTACATTTCAAAGGATCAATCTGCCACACATATTCACTGCCTGATGTTTCACTGATTACCTCAACAGTAAGATAGGCCATCGGAAGAACTGCAGCGATCTTTCCTGCCCTTTTAACAAATTCCCTCCTGGTTTGATATCTGTTTTTACCGGCCATATTCCACTATTTGGATAAGAGAATCTCACATGAGTTTAAACCCGGGCAGGATGCATAATCGGGACAGGAAGAACATACCTTTTTCATTACAACCTTTTTCCCAAGAATAGCCGTAAGTCCTGCCAGGAAGATCAGCATACACCATTTGAACATTTTCTTAATGAAGTCCCTTCTATTCATTACTAATCACATCTTTTAAAAACATAAAGTACTGAATTATACCTGTTTGCTGCATAGATCAGGCCGTCTTTACTTATTGCCAGGTCAACCGGGATCGAGGCGATAAAGTGATCCGGCTGTGCAACCGGCTCAACCAGTTCCCCGGTGCTTTTAATAATTTTAATACGGTTTATACCTTTCTCTGCAGTTACAATATTCCCATCCGGCGAGAAGGCAAAATGAGCGGGATTACAACACCCGCAGAAATAGTCAAATGAATCACCCTCCTCACCAATTGATCTTATAAGGTTCCCTTCAATTGTCCTGAATTCCAACTTTCTTTTACCGGTATTGGCAATCACAAGTGTATCATCTCTTGTAAGAGCAACATCGAAATAAGGACTTGGAATAATGAACTGATTCCCAGGATGACCTACAATAGATTTAAGGGCTCCGCTCTTGTTTAGAACAAATACCAGTGTATTCCCTGCATCGGCAAACGCCACGTAATCATTATTTACAGCAATACTTGTAATAATAGCACCCTCATCATAAGGTCCCCAGGTATCAATCCGGTTACCTGAACTAGTGAAAAGTATTATAACTTCCCTCGTTGCAGCATAAATAGTATCCCCGAAGACAGCCAGTGCTTTTATACCTGTCATCATGGATTTGTTCCAGATTGGAGATAGATCCTTATCATATGTTGTCAGGAAGGAATCACCCGAGCATATTATTTTATCATCTGTAAGTGCTACCGAAAAAAGGGTGCCGTAATCAATATTAATTTCCTTTACTATTTGCCATGAGGTCACCAAAGGTTCATCAGCCGTACTGGTAACTACAGCATCTTTTATATCGGACCTTCCGGTTGCAATATCATAGATTATGTATGCAATGCATAGAATAATGATAATTGTAGATACAACTCCTGTAACTTTTCTATTCATCTTTCACCTTTTATTCTCCGACATACAAGCATACCATATTATGAGAATCTCTCATTATGATGTAGCCATCGGCAAAAGCCAATGGACCCCAGGCATCAACTCCTTCTTCAAGAACTTTATAGCTGTTGAGCAATGTAACACTGTTGGTATTAAACCTGAACATAAATAGTTCGGCATTATCATTTAAGAGAAACATTTTATCACCAATAACAAAATAGGGCCCCAGACCATACCTGTTTTCTTTCCCGCTTGTCCATACAGGATTCCTGAGATCCGAGATATGATAACAGGCAAGCTGACTACGCAAAGCTCCAGCATCTTTTGGATTAATTGTCCAGATAAATTTCCCAGTCAGGATAGGTGTCTGCTGCTCACTGGCAAGGCCTTCCCTGGGTGAATGAACTTCCACAACCTCTGCATGAAATGCACTACCCGATTTACTTACCCTGAGCCTTCCGCCACCGGCTCCATAGCCTGCCGTCAATACAATTTCGTTGTTGCCTATATATAAGGGACTGGGTGCGATTACTGTCGGGCTCCATTCTGATGTTTTCCAGAGAATCTCACCGCGGTCATCGCCATCCGCTGCCACTCCGCAAATACCGCCAACAGCCATATAGATATAGGTTTTTCGACCATGTATGGTTGCCGGAATAACAGAAGAATGAGACATTTTCCACCTATCGGGATTTGGTGTTTCCCATATAATATTTCCGGAACGACAATCAATTCCCAGCAGGAGTGATTCTCCTCCAACGGCTATTACTGCTAAATCCCCGTCGATAATAGGACACTGTGCGGTATACCATTGCGGTATTTCAGCTCCATAATCTCGAACGAGATCAAGAGTCCATAACAGATCGCCGGAGTTGGGTTCACAACACATTACATGACACCTGGGACCTATCGAGATAATATAATCATCTGTGACAGACGGTATGGTTCTCGACATGCCATGATTTCGCTTGATAACCACATTATACCATCTTTTCCACAGCTCTTCCCCAGAATCAAATGAAAAACAGCGCAACGCATCAGCCCTGAGATTCTCATCATAATCCAGCATGTATACTTTGCCGTTATGGATTGACGCGGAGGCATGTCCCTCGCCAACTTTGATTTGCCAGATTACAGGCGGGCCATTTTCCGGCCAGCTATCAGCGATCGGAACCGGATAAGGTACTATATTATTGTAATCAGATCCCCTAAAACGCGGCCAGCTGCCACTGGAAGAACTTTCTGTTTGACTGAAAAATTCAAAAAATTCACCGATTGTCACAGAATCACTCTCCAACATTGCTTTCGGCCTGTTATCCATTCCCGGTACCCGTTCTGTGACAGTCCCGACAGGAACCTTCACGACAAACCATACAAAAGATGTTGCAAAGACAGCTACAATAAGTATAGCTATGATTCTGCTATGATAGGTACTTAGTTGCATCAACCGTCAACAATTTTTCAAATTATCAGCCAACTCCAGCCATATGGCCGGGAACAGTTCTGTGCATGCGCAGTCCCGACAGAGCTTGCTCTCGTCGGGATTGTTGTATGAACCTAATTAGCTGCTGATTTTTTTTTCTATTTCTCTCAAATGTAAGGACGATATACTTAATGCACAAATGTTGCTTTACGTATAGTTGGGTAGGACGGACTGAAACGACAATTGCTTGTTTAATCGCCTGTGTGCTGGATTCGTGAGTAAGCAGCATGTACCTTCCAGCGAAGGGACGTGTACAATGGATGCCCGTCTGTTTACCCTTTTCTTTTCTCAAGTATTTCTAAGCTATCTTTAAAAATGCATGAATTGCTTTTTCTCTTAAGTCATTTTCAGTTCACAAACCAGTGGTACCTGACTATAGTCTCGTTCAGCCCATTCACAAACTGCTGGCACCCCATATGCGTTTCCAGAAAACTGTCATTGCAACTCATTTTATTGGAAAGTTCCATAATCAATACAAGCTTACTTTGCTTTAATATTGTAAGCCATCAAAGCATTGTTGTGCCTGATATAAAGAACACCGTTGTGGATCACAGGGTGTGTCCAGAATGGTCCCAATTTACCCTGGGTAACCTGAAAACTGCTGACAAGATCGAATTTTTCAGGAGTAGCCTTTAAGAGTCCTACATATCCATTCTTTTCGTCATAAATATAAAGCATGCTTTCGGCAGAGATAATAGATCCTTTACAGTTCCAATGCTCTTCCCACATTTTTTTTCCGGTATTCCAATCGATGCAGCACCAGTTTCCATCGCTGTTGTGCAGCCAATTTGAACCGTAGATATAGCCTTTTACAAGTACTACTCCGCCATGGTGGTCATCCAGATTACTATCAGTCCATACAACATTTGCGCTCTTTCCATTGTCAGTAATCTTGATCATCATATCAGGAGTGTCGTAACCTCCGGTTACATAGACCATACCATCACTATATAATGGTGTTGTGCATTTAATAAACTCATATCGCCGGAGACTTGGATCCTTTGACTGCTCATGACTCACTTTCCAGAGAATTTCACCATTTGAAGCATCAACTGCAAAAACATGCCCCAGTGATACATTTACAATCATTTTTTTTCCTGTGTAATTAATAAGGAAAGGAGATACGTAGCCAGGTTTGTCATTGAGACTTGCAGATTTCCAGATGACATCTCCGGTTGCCTTATTGAGTGCTATGGTCATTGTCTCAGGTCCGCCGGGTGAATAATATACTTTATTACCATCGATTTGAAGCGATTCTGCGATACCCCAATTCCCGTAGGTTCCTTTATTCAGTTGGCTGGCCTCATGCGACCAGATTATTTTTCCGGTAGTTCCGTCAATGCATGCAAGATCACCAAATCCACTACAAGTGTAAACTTTATTGCCTTCAACAGTTGGAGTAGCCCTGCTTTCGGGGCTTGACCCCGTCCAGGCACGGCCCATTACAGTTTGCCATAGAATCTTGCCATTCATGTCCAGTGCAACCAGAATATCGTCTCCATCCCTGAGTCCGGTGGTAAACATTACATTGTTTCCGAATGTAATTGAAGAGTAACCTGTTGGGAGTTCGAGATTGGACCATAGCAGGGTTGGTCCGGTAGCAGGCCATGATTTCATCAGGCCTGTTTCTGATGAGACCCCGGTGCGGTTTTCTTCGCGCCATTCACTGATTTGTTGTGCATTGGAAACCTGTAAGCCTGTCAAAACCAAAAGCAAAACTAAATGAATAAATTTCATATGGTTAAATGTTTATTTATAAGGTATTTTCATGACTTTAAAAATCAAAATCTGATTAGTGTGTAAATATGTTTATTTTATGAAGATTGAACAAACAAAAATCAAGCTATTACTTACGCAAATCAAACATTTCAATTTTGGCCCATTTCCCTTGATGATTTCATAGTAAAAGAAGTATGTTTCAGAATGTGTTTTTAACTAAATGGTGTTCGTATCAGCCCTTCAATAATAAAAGTAAATAAGTTTATTTTTTATTATCCGTATTAGCAACTGTGCTGTTTATTAAATGTCATCCAGGGACAGTCCTTTTTTATTTCACAATTTTTACATCCAACAAGTTTGGATATTGCAGGAATAATAATAAATCCAATAAATGAGAAAAGAATTGTAAGGGCAAGAACCTGAACAGAATAATCCGTGATTAAAAGTAAAATAGCGATACCAAAAGGAATAAACCAGTTTGGGAACACTATCAAGATATTCTGTTTAAAAACCTTTTGAAATGAATTAGAATCTTGTCGTTTAAATAGTTTTGATGAAATAGTGCCATAACCACATGGACAATTTTGTATTCCATAGTGATGACAGTACGGACAGATTTTAGCCCAGAACCAAAGTATACTGGATAAAGCATAAACGGTAAATAATATAGCTCCGAATTTGGACAAATAGTTTATAATCATGAAACCGAGAACAAATAGAAGCAGGGTAGGGATATTATCTAATAGAACCAGCCACAAAGGAATTTTTTTTGAATGGCAGGGAGTACATACATTATTGCTGTGTTGAGAATCAAAACCCGAATTATTCTTCTTAGACATGTCGTGTTCCATTAAAGCTGGCAACTCTAATATGTGATGCATGCACTGTTTTAATATGTATCAGCGACCGGTCATTCGCTCGATGTGTTCCGGGTACCGGGCTCCGTGCACTATGATCTTCGAGGCTGCAATTTCGATCTCAAGGAGATCCTCAGAGGTAAGTTCAATTGTCGCTGCTCTGTTGTTCTCCTCCAGACGGTTCAGCTTCGTAGTACCTGGTATTGGAACAATCCACGGTTTCCGGGCAAGCAACCAGGCGAGCGCAATTTGTGCAGGTGTCGCATTCTTCTGTTTTGCAATATTGGCAAGCAAATCAACTAGTGCCTGATTCGCTTTCCGGTTTTCAGGCGTGAAGCGAGGAAGGATATTACGAAAGTCGGAACTGTCGAAGGTTGTGTTTTCGTTTATCTTTCCCGTTAGGAAGCCCTTACCGAGAGGGCTGAAAGGTACAAATCCGATTCCAAGGTCTTCAAGCGTTGGTAATACATCCACTTCCGGCTCTCTCCACCACAGCGAGTATTCGCTCTGGACAGCAGTAACCGGCTGAACAGCATGCGCTTTACGGATGGTTTGTGCACCTGCCTCTGAAAGACCAAAGTGCTTGACTTTTCCTTCCTGAATCAAATCTTTTACTGCACCAGCAACATCTTCGATGGGTACTTCCGGGTCAACACGGTGTTGATAGAAGAGATCAATCACATCCACTTTTAGTCGCTTAAGCGAAGCATCGGCAACTTGCTTGATGTGCTCTGGGCGGCTATCCAACTCACTCCATCTGGACCCACCATCCGGACCGGGTTTGAATCCAAACTTCGTAGCTATAACAACCTGACCACGGAAAGGAGAAAGTGCCTCCCCAACAAGTTCTTCATTTGTGAACGGCCCATACACTTCAGCCGTATCGAAAAATGTGACGCCTTGTTCGACTGCTGAACGAATAAGTGAGATCATATCTCTTTTGTCTGCTGCCGGGCCGTAGCCAAAGCTCATACCCATGCAGCCAAGCCCGATAGCCGAGACTTCCAGGCTGCTATTACCGAGTTTACGTTTTTGCATTGTTTTCATATTTAGTTTGTCTTCATTTTGCATGCTGTTTGCTCCAATAAAAGGTAAATAAAGGTCCTGCTATCAAATGTTCAGCCAATAGGTCAGTTTCAGGTTTATAGACCGGAATCTGGGGCCAAAATCACGTGTGAAGTAATTATCATTATATACCAGGTACAGATCCGATAACGGCGCAAAACGCCATTGCAACCGAGAGTTGATACCGAGATTATCACCTTGGTTGCTGTATTGAACCAGGGTTGACCAGAACAGCGACTTGCTAAAAGTTATATCAATTTTCGGACTCAGCAACTACAGATCGGCATCCGGATGGGGATCAGGCAATCGAATTCCATCGTAATTCAGGGCAAGGCTTATTAATGCCCATGGCTGCAGCCTGAGGGAAAGCTCCCCTCCAATAGAATAACTTTGGCCTTAAAAAAATTGTCCAATGGTAGACTCTGCATTGAAGTTAAAAACTTTTGCCCTGTTCGATTGATACTCGGCAGTGACCAGGTTAAAATGGTAGCCCATGTCGCCGGGCAAAGGAGTGCCGCCTTCAGTTCGGGTAGGATCAAAATCTCCCATAAGGAAAACAAGAAGGTTGTCAAAACTTAATTCCAGAGTGGATTGATCCTTGAATTCAGCATCCCAGGAAAATCTAAAAGTATGATCCGTCCTTTTAAAATCGAGGTTCGGGCGCCAGAAGATTAAGGACATAAGGTGAAAACCGTGACGGTTGATCTTTCCTTTACTCGGATAAAAGTTGCGAATAATTCCATTTCCTGATTTGAAAATACCGGTGCGCGGGATAAAACCGAGATCCGACCGGAAATCCTCGTCCACATACACAAAGTCCGTGATTAGTCGGTAATATCTGGAATTATACGTAAGGGTTGCCTGTGATGATAAATTTCCCTGATTGTCACCCGGCTGAAATGACTTATGCAGGTAAAATTTGCCTGTCCAGACATTATCATCGGAAGCCAGATTATAGTCGATACCCACTACCCGGTTATACCTGTCTTTGCTATCCAAAAAATCATAATCCTTGATAGACTGCCGGTTAATCATAAAGAATCCGATATTCGACCTGGAAAAGACCTTTTTCTGTACTGCCAGCATCATGTTGTTATTGGAGGGGATCCCGTTTTCAATGTCTTCATCAGTTTGAACGTCCAGTAAACCCAGGCGCCAGTCCTGGCCAATCTTTCCACTGAGCCTTACACCGCCTATTATCCTGTTCTCAACTAAATTGTTAGTACTGTCCCTGGCCAACCCGATCCTGCGGGAAAAAAAAGGAGTAGCATCCCGGTAGATACTGCCAAAGCTTCCGAAAAGATCGCTGTTATCGATAAAAAACTGCCGTTTTTCAGGGAGGAGAACCTCAAAACGGGTAAGGTTGGTGAAAATATCGTCTACCTCGACATTCGAAAAATCGGGATTCAAGGTGATGTCGAGGTTCATCCCGGTACCGATGGCAACTTTTGCATCTCCTCCCACCTTAAATCTGCTATCGGCTTCATCCGTTTCGAATTCCTTTTGCGAAAGCGCATTGACATAGGGTATGATGGCTATGGGTGTCCGTGATTTGCCCAGCGGTTTCTCAAAGACCAGATCGCCCATAAAGGCCAGGTTAATCAGCAATTGGTTTTGCGGGACACGGGCCCAGGCGCTTTGCTCGTTGCTCTGCAGATCCCAACGGTAGCACTGGAACCGCCATTCGGTTTCCCCCTCCCGGAATTTCAGTGAACTGAAGGGAATGGCGATCTCCAGGATGTAATGATCCTCGAACATGCTGCTTTCGACCTGCCATTTTACATCCCAGGTAGTGTTCATACTCTCGCCACCTGACCCACCCCCGGAAATAAGAACTTCCCTTTGTACACCATAAGGGGTTACGCCAAACAGGAATGCATTGGTCCCATCTTTGAAGGTATCAAACATCAGGGTGACATTGTCGTTGGTTGCTCCACCGAAATCGCGCCGCAGGGTTGAGATCACATAATCTTCCCCGGCTGCATCCGCACGAATCCCGACGTAAAGTGTATGGTCATTATACAGCATCCTGATCTCCGTACATTGTTCTGCCAGGACTGAATCAGTTGGGAAAAATTGCCAGAAGTTATCGGCAATATCTGCTGTTTCCCAGACCGCTTCGTCCAATATCCCATCTATTTGAATCTCATCTGTAATTAATCTTACAGTGAACCCTCTTGGTTGATCCTGAGCGAAGAGCGGCAGGGACAGGAGGACTAATGCAAAAAGGTTTAGAGTCCGTATCATCGAGTTCTGATCAAAATCGGGTTTGTATCCGTTAAGAACCGTTAATTTATCTGGAGCAAAAGTAGATAGACGATAGCTCCCAAAAAAACAAAAGTCAAACAAAAACTTACGGGATTCAAACAACTTTTATATATTCCTCGTGAAAATATATCCATATTACATCCTTCACCTGCAGTGGCAGGATTATTCCTAAAATCAGTAGGTATAATCAATCGAAACAGAAAGTGAGTAGAAGATTCATCGGCTCAACTATTCAGTTCTTCTGTTTGTCTGAGTAACTACTCACGAGACAGCCCGGGGCAAAAATCACGATACGAAATTCAAACGTTTTTACACTTCAATAGACTTAGTGGTGTTGGTTTTAAAAAGTTATTGAAATAGGTGACTCTATTAAATCCCAATCCACCTTTGCGAAAGATATTCAGCTATTCATAAAAGCTAAAACCGAATAATAAATACCCATTATCAATTTGATCTTATAATCTATTAGCGCAGTAACATGCTGCACATAGAGTATACCATCCTGGATGACAGGATGTGCCCAATGTGGTTCGTCTCCTTTTGTGATTCGTAATTCGCTGACACTGTCAAATTTTTCGGGATCAGATTTTATTAAACCAACCATTCCGAGACTTTCATCATAACAATATAGCATACCGTCTGCGGCAATGATCGAACCTTTGCTCTTTCCTCCGCTCTATGATCGTGATCCTCTTTGTCTGAATATGGACCATTTGTAACCATTCTGATTCAACTTAACAGGCAACTGCATAACCTGCCGCAGTCTTGTTGGACATTAATTTTCGTAAACCAAATAACTTGCTGCGGACTAGAAAACTAAAAACGGTTAGTGCTACTTTTATCCATGCTTCTTATCATAAGAATCATTCAGCAACTTTAACACACATTAACCGTCTTTGATCCCGGATCAGGAGCTTGCCGTCGGAAAGTGCCAAAGGTCCCCAGTTTTGATTTCCATACCTTTCTCGTTCCGCCAGGTCTGTTGCTATTTCAAGCAAATTTGCTGATGCAATCGGCTTGAATTCAGATGGGTCTGGCTCTATCAAATACAAAGTCTTGTCGCCGTCAGTAGCCAGAAGCAGTCCGTCTGCCAGAATCATACTGCCTTTATTAAAACCGGGTGAACGTTCTGTTTTCCACATGAACTGGCCATCCATGCTCATACACACCAGGCCGTCACGCCGATTATTGGTTGAGTATTGTGCATAAAAATATCCATTATATAATATCGGCGGTTTTGTATGTGCGCCAAAGTCAACATTTTTATAAAGTTCTGTAACGCCGTAACTGCCATCTACTTTCTTTTCAACTTTTATCATAGCTGCACCGGCTTCATACCCGCCTATGATAAGCACTCTACTCTCACCGGCATCAAATGCACTCGGGACTGGAATTATACATTGCCAGTTCGTATATTCCCACAGGATTTCCCCGGTGAGCGGGTCAATTCCAACCACTTTACCGCCGGTGCCGGGTCCTCCGCGACCACGACTAGAAGCGGTTATCATAACAACATGCTCCTCTCCGGCCACTTTTACGATTACCGGGCTGACATATCCGATACGACCAAGAGACGGCGTTGTCCATATAAGATCACCTGTGAGTTTGTCATAAGCTACCACACCGGCTTGTGGGGTCTGCGAAGCTACTATAAGCAAATCGCCGTAAACTAAAGGACACTGAGTAATTGCCCACGTCGGAATTTGACCGCCGCCGAAATCCGTCCAGACGTTCTTATTCCAGACAGGTTGGTGTGTATTGATGTCGATGCAATACAGGTCGCCGTTGTGACCGCATGAATATACATGATTGCCGTCCACAATCGGTACACTTCGAGAGCCGGGAAACCTAACAGATCCGGGAGCTTCATAAGCAGAATTCCAGAGGTCTTCTCCACTGGAAAGATCAAAACACCGCATGATATCGCCAACCTGGTCATCTCTGTCCAGTAAATAGACTTTGCCGTCTTTGACAACAGGTCCGCCATTCCCGCGGCCCACATCAACAGTCCATAGAACTTCTGGACCGTTCTCAGGCCATGAGCGTAAAATACACTTCTGGGGTGAGGTGCTGTTTCTGTCAGGCCCAAGATACTGAGGCCAGTCCTGTGCATAGACAATGGAATCCTCTCCTGCAGCAGCATTTTCTTTAACATCGGAAGTACCGGACTGGGACTGATTCTTTTGACCACATGATACCATAAAATTGACTATGCAAACCAATGATGCAATCAGCGGAATATACATCATACTTTGTTTCATTTTCATTCCTTCTTTTTATTTCTAAACAGGTTTACTTTTTGATATTCTATTCAATTTTATCGTATTCCATCTTGGTATTTTTCAATCCTCCTTCTCCGCCATTCGGTGGATACGGCGACGAGAAGTATGGTTTGATTCCCCGCAGCTTGCTGTGGAAATAAGGGTCCAGAGCTTGCTCTGGGATTTAATACCAGTTTATTGATTCCTGATTTAGAATCACCGAGCAACTTTAACACATATCAACCGGCTTTGATCCCGGATCAGGAGCTTGCCGTCGGAAAGTGCCAAAGGTGCCCAGTTTTGGGTTGAACCTCCAACACGTAAAGCGATACCCTCACTGTCTGTTCCTCCTTCTGCAAGCACCTCTGCTGATGCCAGCGATTTGAATCCTGACGGATCAGGCTCTATAAGGTACAAAGTCTTTCTGCCGTCGGTAGCCAGGATCAGTCCGTCTGCCAGAATCATACTGCCTTTATTAAAACCGGGTGAACGTTTTGTATTCCACATGATCTCACCATCCATATTCATACATACCAGGCCGTCACGTCGACTATTGGTTGAGAATTGAGCATAGAAATAACCATTATGTAATATCGGCGGTTTGGTGTGATCACCAAAATCATTATGTTTATAAAGTTCTGTAACAGTGTAGCTGCCATCTCCCCTTTTTTCGACTTTTAACATAACTGTACCGAGTTCGTAACCACCCACAACAAGCACTTTATTGTTACCGGCATCAACTGCACTCGGCACGGAAATATGGCATTCCCACTCATTGTATTCCCAAAGGATTTTTCCCGTAAGGGGTTCTATTCCAACAATATTGCCCATAGTTTGTGGCAATTCCCGATGTCCTATAGGATTAGTAGATGAAATAACCATTACTATATGGTCTTCACCGTCTATTTTTACAACTGAAGGACTGGCATATGATTCATTGACAAGATTGGGTGTTTTCCAGACAAGATCCCCTGTGAGTTTATCATAAGCAACAACACCTGCTTCAGGAGCCTGTGATGCTACGATAAGCAAATCGCCGTAAATAAGAGGACACTGAGTAATAGCCCATATCGGAAGGCGATCACCACCAAAATCCGTCCAGATATTCTTATTCCAGACAGGTTTGTGTGTATTGATGTCTATGCAATAGAGGTCCCCGTTCTGGCCGCATGAATAAACATAATTGCCGTAAACAGCCGGAACGCTGCGTGAACCGGGAAACATTACAGACCCGGGAGCATCATAACTAAACCTCCATAATTCTTTGCCATTGGAAAAGTCAAAACACCGCATGTTATCACCAACTCCTTTATCTCTATCCAGCAGATAGACCTTACCGTCTTTGATAACAGTCCCACCATAACCGATGCCCACATCAACAGTCCAAAGAACTTCCGGCCCATTCTCAGACCAGGAGCGTAAAATACCTTTCTGGTCTGAGGTACTATTTCTGTTTGGTCCAAGATATTGCGGCCAGTCTTGTGCATAGACATTCGCTATGCAAACGAATAAGACAAACATCGGAATATACATCTTACTTTGTTTCATTTTCATTCCTCCTTTATTTTTTGTTAAATAAATTAATATTCAATTAATTATTAAAACTTTGATCAAAGAATCACTGCAAAAAAGAATCCAAATACTTATGCGATAAATTTGTGTTTTCATACAATTGATGTTTTATTTTCTGTTATTACAATAGAATGCTTTTCATTAAAATTTATTGGTTTCTGTATTTTAAAGGACTTACCCGGACATGTTTTTTAAAGAAGTTGTTGAAATGGGTTGCTTCAGTAAAACCCAACGCATATGCAATTTCAGATACACTCCAGGCACTGTGCTTCAACAGAATTTTTGACTCTTGCAAAATACGTTCGGCAATTACCTGGGTTGTTGTTTTCTGAGTTATTTTTTTTACCGCCCTGTTTAAATGGTTTACATGGATATTTAGTTGTCTGGCAAAATCGGATGCAGAGCGCAGATGTACTTTTTGGTGGGCGTCATCAATAGGGAACTGACGTTCTAAAAGCTCATAAAATAAAGCGGAAATCCTTTGAGAAGCATTGATCTGCTGTTTATCAAATTTTGCATTCGGCTGCATCTTCATGGCGAAATGCAGCAGTTCAAACACAATGGTCCTCAAAACATCATATTTGTGAATGTACTCAGATTGAATCTCTTCAAACATCCGCTTGTACAAAGCACTTACCTGGACTACCTGCTCATCGGACAACTCAAATACATGTGTTCCCTTGGGTTGAAAAACCGTATATTGATTTATATCCCCAAATTGATGAAAAAAATGCTGATTAAAAATGCAGAAAAAGCCACTTTGAATACGTTCGGTATGTTCCCACTTGTAGGGAATCTGGGGATTTGAAAAGGATAATGCCTGTTTCTGTACTTCAATAACTTTATCAGCATAGTGCACCTTGCCGCTGCCAATAACCAGCATGATCTTATAAAAATCCCGCCGCTTATAGGGTACAGGTTTAGCTCTTTTCCCGACAAAAGGATCTAACCTGAACACGTTGAAATGCCCTATTTCATTTTTAAGGTTATCGGGCATCCAATTGAATTTTCTTTTATAAAATTCTTCTAAGTTTTCAATCTTATCCATCTTGCCTGTCCATTTTTAAGTAGTAGAATTGAGGAGTAAACCCAATGAAATACTGATTTGAGAGTTTGATTTTTGAAAAATTGCTTCTTAATGCAAGAAAGTGCAGGGTACGCACCGATATTAATCAGAAACTTGTCGTTGTTCAGCAATTTGTACCGCCACCAAAAAAGGAAAGACCAGTGTTTTCCTTCAAGTGCAAAACGGAGTTGCGGCTCAAAACTGAGATTTCCCTTGCCAATTGACAGGTCGAATATGACCGCAGGTTTACCCAATGTAAAAGAGGGTATCGTCGAAATTCCTTTATTGGTAACACTGACTGCACCCGAAAAATGACTGATAAGCTTTGTGCTATCACTGTTTTGCGAAAAAGAGAAATGAGTAAGATTTATAAGAGTTAAAAAAAGTAATGCTTTTTTAATAAGATTTTTTTGACCCTTGCAAAGATGATAAGATTTCATTCGGAGGCCGGATTTCTAAAACAAAACTATTTTTCAACTTCGTTATATAAGCAGACAGTTTAATTACCAGTTTACTGGTCGCTACTGTTGTAAACCAGACTTTATTCTCTTTCACCAGCTTAATGCTCAATATTTTCATGTTCCAAAAGTAACTTATTTACTAAACTTATCATAACAAATTTCAAATCAATAATTACAATTTTCAAACAATTTTCGGCCTTAATGTCTTGTGCGAATATTCCAACTTTCTTTGCTTCGAAATGACTATATGAGTTTTATCTATTACCACTCTGTTAATTGGTTTACATGTATAGCCTAATGGCTTTGGCTATTCCCGGTAACTTACAAAGTTCAAACAGAATGTTTTGGCTTTTCTATAACAGCTTGCCTGGCGTTACCAAAAAGAGCAGTAGAACAGCGATGGTAGAAAAACAAGTGTATGGACTGCTGGATGGTGGAAGGATGGTCGGACCTACTGTTGTTCTTTGTGTGTTGGTATTGCAGATAAATTGGTCAGGAGTACTTTTTAGGTTTGCGGCTAACATTGTTTTACTTCAGCGAGTAGACCAGCAGCACTCCTCCATGTCGGATGTATAATCTGCCATCCCGGATTACCGGGTGCGCCCAGTATGGACCATCACCTTTCGTAATCCTGAATTCACTGACAATGTCAAACTTTTCAGGATCGGGTTTTACCAACGCCACATGCCCTGATTTTTCTTCGAAAAGATAAAGCATGCCGTCAGCATAAATTATAGAACCCTTATTATACCATCTCGAAGTCCATTCCGTTTTGCCCGTATTCCAGTTCACACATATCCAATCTCCCATGGAAGTGCTCTTCATATTGGAACCATAAATATAATCCCCCAGAAGTACCAGTCCGCCATGATGTGGATCCAGATCCCTGTTCTCCCAGACTACCTCAGCATCGCTTCCATCTTTGGAAAGCTTCAGTTGTAAAGCAACAAAATCATAACCATTGGCAATCAGGATCAAACCATCCCTGTGCAGGGGGGTTGTAGCATGGTTGCCGCGGTCACGGCCCGAACCTGCATTAATAGCAGAGTAATTTATTTTCCAGAGCAACTTCCCATCCCTGGCATCAACACCAATAATGTATCTGCTGGTATTTGTAACAATTATTTTCCTTCCACCGTATTGGACAAGTTTTGGATTTACGTATTGAGGTTCCTCATTCAAGGGTTCGGCTTCCCAGATTATATCACCGTTTTCTATATTAAAGGCAACAAGTGAAGCTTTTTTTCCCCCGGGTGAGGCAATAACCTTATCATCCACAATAAGTGGTGATTCAGAGATCCCAAACATTACTGGTGAGGAGCCGTACAATTGATAATGATTTTTCGACCATTTGATTTTGCCATTTGAATCTACACATACAATATCACCACTGCCACTGATCAGGAAAATATGACCATTATAGAAAGTAAGTGTACACCTGCTGCCGTCATGGTTTCTGGTCCAGGCCTCTCCATATGTGATTTGCCATTTCTTGGTTCCATCAAAGTTTAATGCGGTTAGTACATCGTCCGTATCCATACGCCCTGTAATATAAATTGCATCATCAGAAATAGTAACTGATGAAAAACCATACCCAAGTCCGTCAGCCTCCCATACCAGGGCCGGTCCTGCTTCAGTCCATTGCTTCAATAAACCAGACTCATTATAAACACCTGTTCTGTCCGGTCCTCGCCAGTCATATAGCTGACAGTTTGCCTGTAAAATAACAAACAGGAGGAAGATCATTGATAAACTTAATTTCATAACTTTTAGTCTTACTAATTATTGAATCATTTTAATAATACTGATTTTTATCCCGGAGACAATATAATCATAAATCGGAAATCTTCTAATTGTTATCAAGATTTATACCAAATCCGGTATATATGAGATACTTGTCGTCGGGAGGTTAATCCACCTTATTTTGTTGCCGTGAAATCATATTAAACAGAAACCTGACAGGTTTGAGAAACCTGTCAGGTTTTATTTCCCTAGAGGGAGACCCCATTTGGGCAACCCCGGCTCGTTCTAAGAAAAATTTATCGTAGAGCGTGTCTCAAAAGTATAAGAAACTGTCATCCTGAATTCATTTCAGAATTTCAATGTATTAATTATCATTTGTGGCTATAGTCTATTTATAATATGTTTTGTATCTTTGAAAAAAAA
>CAZEWS010000027.1:0-16505 GCA_964515985.1 uncultured Rikenellaceae bacterium
TTGTAAACCTCAAAACATTGAACTTAGTCACGCTGCAAGCGTGACGATCTCATGAAATTGCCCTGTGAAATATTGCTTTGCAATAAATCTTTGATTTATTTCACAGGGCGGGTGAGTAAATTCCGATACATCAAATTATGTTTGCTTTATTAAGAAAAGAAATCAATAGTTTTTTCAGTACAATTGTCGGATACATTGTTATTATGGTTTTTTTGACAGCCAATAGTCTTTTTTTATGGATTTTTCCGGGCGAGCTTAATGTTCTTGAAAGCGGATACGCTACCATCGATACCCTGTTTATAATTGCTCCCTGGGTATTTTTGTTTTTGGTACCGGCTGTAACCATGCGGATGTTCTCAGAAGAAAGAAAAACCGGTACCATCGAATTATTGCTAACCCGTCCCTTAAGCGATCTGCAAATAATATCAGCCAAATTCCTGGCAGGGCTGATTTTGGTTTTGTTTTCGCTATTACCCTGCCTGGTTTATTTCATATCTGTTTATCTGCTGGGAAATCCGGTAGGAAACATTGACACGGGAGGGACATGGGGGTCATTTATCGGTTTATTCTTCCTGGCCGGCATATATGTTTCGATTGGAATTTTCGCTTCGTCAATGACCGATAACCAGATCATAGCTTTTATTCTTTCTTTAATATTATGTTTCTCCTTTTTTATCGGTTTTGAATCCTTAAGTTCAATACCGATATTTCAATCCATCGATCATGTTATTATGAATCTGGGAATAAATGAACATTACAAATCAATGAGCCGTGGTGTTATCGATTCCCGTGATATGGTCTATTTTGCGGTTGTTGTGGTGTCGTTTTTGGTTTTTACAAAAATGTCCATGCAAAGCAGAAGGTGGTAGGAATTATTTAAACATAGAATACTTGCATCTTTGACGGTGGTAATTGATTGAACAATAAACAATGTAGAAAATTGAAAAGGAAAGACTTGAAGATAAAAAATTTGGTGCAGTTTTCCCTGACCATTCTTATTCTTGGTTTGATTATTTACTTATCTTCTGTTCTGTATTTCAGGATTGATTTGACCTCAGAGAAAAGGTACACATTGACGAATGCCACCCGGAATATTCTTCGAAATCTTGAACAGGAATTATTTATTCAGGTATACCTTGAGGGTGAAATGCCGATCGGGTTTAAAAATATGAGAAGGGCTACAAAAGAATTGCTGGACGAATTTCGCATATATTCCGGAAAGAAAGTGATCTATGAGTTTATTAATCCTGCTGAAAGTCATGATCAAAAAGTGCGTAATGAGGTATTCAGGGAGTTGGACAGTAAAGGATTAAAAGCAACCAATGCGCTGTTTAGTGATAAGGAAGGAGGAAGATCCCAAAAGATCATTTTCCCGGGAGCCATTGTTAATTACAACGGTATGGAAATGGCAGTTAATCTGCTTAAAAATAATCCTTTATTAAATCACTCTCAAAATCTGCATAATTCAATCGAGGGATTGGAATATGAGTTTATTCATGTTATTAAAAACATTAGTTCAGATACCATATACAAAGTGGCCTTTATTGAGGGACATGGTGAACTGGATGAATACCAGGTGGGTGATATAACCATGGAATTAGCCAGGTTTTACCACGTTGACAGGGGTATAATAGGTGGTAAGCCGGGCATTTTAGACGATTATGCTGCTGTGATCGTTGCGAAACCACGAGAGGCTTTTTCTGAAGCGGATAAATTTGTGATCGATCAGTATATTATGAATGGGGGCGGTGTATTATGGTTAATTGATGCTGTACGGGTGGACTGGGACAGTTTGGAACAAACCGGGGTAACGGTTGGGTTGATAGAACAAATAAATCTCGATGACCAATTGTTTAAATACGGGGTAAGGATCAATCCGAAGCTGATTCAAGATATTAATTGTGCAATTATACCCATAAATATCGCATTTGTTGGCCAACAACCTAAATATGTGCCGGCGCCGTGGCTGTATTTTCCTTTACTTTTCCCACTTGAAAACCACCCTGTCACGAAAAATCTTAACCTGATCAGATCGGAGTTTGTTAATGTGATAGATACGGTAGGAGTAGAGGGGAGGATAAAGAAAAAGATCCTGTTGCGATCATCAAAAGATACCAGGGTGGTTAGTGTGCCCGTTTTTATTCGATTGGAAGATATAAAAGATCCGCCTGCGGAAAGAGAGTTTAATAAACCCTTTCAGTCCGCGGCTGTCCTTTTGGAAGGAGAATTTGAATCCGTTTTTAAAAACAGAATGATTTCCCAATACATCAAAAACCAGGATGTTGATTTCAGGGATCATAGTATCCCAAACCGAATGATAATCGTTGCGGATGGCGATGTGATCAGAAATGAGGTTAGTGTGAGGGCTGACAGGATTATTCCGTTGACCCTTGGGCAAGACCGGTATACACAACAGACATACGGTAATAAAGAATTTATTTTAAACGCTGTACATTATTTGGCAGAGGAAACAAGTCTTGTTGAGATCCGCTCCCGCACATTGACTTTACGGTTACTCGATAAAACAAAAATTATTAACGAGAAATTTAAATGGCAACTCATTAATACGGTTTTACCGGTATTAATCCTGGTTTTATTCGGCCTTGTGAACAGGTATTTCAGAAAACGAAAATTTGCTTAGATAATATGAATCTTTCAAGCCCTACGGGCTGGGAGTTTTATGTAACATAAATTCTCCAGCAGGTAAACCGGCTGGCTATTACCTGTAAGTTCCTACGGGACTAGTGATTAGAATAACAGGTAATTGCATATACGAATCGATACATATACAAACATACCGTCCAGTGAGAACAGAAAGGTAATAGGCAGTAATTTTAATGGCTGGAAAAATGAAGTTAACAATAACAAAACGTCCCGCTGGCGGGACTGAAAGAATTTACTAAAACACTTCGGGTGAAAGATAATAAACCATACCTGTTTATTTTTGGTGCACTCCTGTTATTAATCGTTTTGATTGTTGTATTGAAAAAACCTTTTTTGACAAATGATACTGAATTTGCAATAAAGGATCTGGATGAAGTAACCAAAATTGTTTTAGACGATAAAAATCGTACCCTGACCCTGGAAAAAAAAGATTTTGAATGGAGAGTAAATAATAAATATCCGGCAAGAACCAACGCTATTCAGTTTTTCCTGGAAACATTATCCAGAATAAAAATCAAATCACCGGTTTCTGAAGAAAAATTTCAGGAAGACATAGCAGAAAATGAAATAACTATTGTTAATGTTCAAATTTTCAGAAAGGCAAAACTACTCAGGAAATACACAGTATTTAAAGTAAATTCCAATCCATATGGTAATTATGTAAGAATGAGGAGGAATTCCAAACCCTTTATTGCAAACATACCTGGTTATTCCGGAAATGTTGGTGTTTTTTTTATTACCCATGAAAGTTTTTGGCAACCTTTTACTGTTTTTCATTATTATACTAATGAAATTGCTTCGGTAAAAGTTGAGCATATTTTAAACCCCGGTTTATCCTTTTTAATCATACAGGAAGCCCAAGGGCAATATGAGCTTTATTCTCTGCCGGATCGAACAAGTATACATCAATTTGATTCAGTTGCCGTTGCCCGGTATTTGACCTATTTTACTAATATACAATTTGATACCAGGATTCAGGATATAAACCCGGTTAAAAAGGATTCAATCTTTTCTTCTGAACCACAGTATTTTATTTCTCTCACCGATAAACAAGGTAAAGAAACATCCGTTAAAATATTCCCGATTTTAATAGAAAACAAAGAAACTCAATCAGGGACGAGCAAGATATATGACCTTAACCGGGTATATGCTCAAATAAATAAAAGTAAGGACCCCGTTGTTTTTAAATATATAGTTATTGATCCCATATTAAAGGATATCACTTATTTCTTAACAAAAGATAATAACTAGACAAAAATATCTGGAAGGTATTGGCTTCTAATTTTTTTTTTTGTATTATTGATATCTGATATTCCTTTATATAAATTACAGGAAACAGTTGTACATAAATGATGTAATTAAAAAAATAACCAATGAAATTTGTCATATCAAGCACTGATCTTTTAGCTCATTTACAAGCAATTAGCAGAGTAATCAGCACAAAAAACACTTTGCCTATATTAGACAATTTTTTGTTTCAGTTGGAGGGCAATCAATTAGAGATTACGGCTTCCGATCTTGAATCTACACTAATTACCAAAATTACACTCGAGAATGCAACCGATAATGGCAGCATTGCTATTCCAGCTCGTTTGCTGACCGAAACATTAAAAGAATTTCCAGAACAACCCTTAACTTTTGAGATTAATCTTGATACTTCTGGTGTTGTTATAAATTCTGAAAATGGAAAATTCAGTATCGTTGGACAAAAAGGTAGTGATTTTCCCCAGCTACCAACCATAAAGGACGATAAAAAGTCTGCTTTTAGAGTGCAATCAGAGGTATTGCTTTCAGGCATTACCAAGACCCTTTTTGCTACTGCTGATGATGAATTAAGACCGGTTATGAACGGAATATTAGTTGAGCTAACGACTGAAAATATGACCTATGTTGCTTCCGATGCTCATAAACTTGTTCGTTACCAAAGAACGGACGTAAAAGCAGATGCTGATTCGTTATTTATTTTACCCAGAAAGCCGGCTTCTCTGCTGAAAAATATTTTACCCAGGGAAGGGAACGAAGTGGTTGTTGAATTTGATGAAAAGAATGCCTTTTTTGTTCTCTCCGAGTACAAAATGGTTTGTCGTCTGGTGGAAGGGAATTACCCAAGTTATAACTCGGTCATTCCTACAAATAATCCGAATAAATTTACGATTGACCGTATCGAATTTTTAAATACATTAAAACGTGTATCTGTTTTTTCGAACCAGGCAAGCAATCTTGTAAAATTGCAATTAAACGGAAACCAGCTTACTGTTTCGGCCCAGGACATTGACTTTTCCATTTCAGCTTACGAAAGACTAAATTGTCAATACGAAGGAGAAGATATGGAGATAGGTTTTAAATCGACCTTTTTAATGGAAATTTTATCCAATCTCTCTACCAAGGACATCGTGATGGAACTATCCGATCCTACCCGTGCTGGTTTAATATTGCCTTCAGCACCAGAGAAAGAAGAGGAAGATGTTCTGATGCTCTTAATGCCTATGATGATTAGTACATAAAACACAATGTAAAGAATCCTTAAAAGAGTTTTTTTGCGGTTATCATGCAAATTTTTAAATTTTATTGTTATATTATAAGTACCACTAAATAAGTTCATTACTGTATGGAGCTTAAGTTGAAAAATCCCATCGCTTTTTTTGATCTTGAAACTACTGGTATTAATATAGCCAAAGATAGAATTGTTGAAGTTTCAATTCTTAAAATCGATCCGGGGGGAAAAGAAGATCATTTAACCTTACTGGTGAATCCAACCATCCCAATCGACCCCAAGGCTGTTGCCATTCATGGTATTACGGATGAAGATGTGGAACATAAACCAACCTTTGCCGAAATTGGTAAAAACCTGGTATATTTTCTTGAAGGATGTGACCTGGCAGGTTATAACATTAATAAGTTCGATATTCCTATATTGGCTGAGGAGTTTCAGAGAGCCAATATCGATTTTGATTTTAAGAAACGAAAATACATTGATGTACAAACTATTTTCCATAAAATGGAACAAAGAACTTTAAGTGCAGCCTATAAGTTTTATTGCAATAAGGACCTGAAGGATGCCCATAGGGCCGAGGCAGATGCCCACGCCACTTATGAAATTCTGAAAGCCCAATTGGATCAATATTCTATACTTGAAAATGATGTTGAGGCTCTTTCGAAATTCTCTGCACAGACCCGGAATGTGGATTTTGCAGGCCGTATTGTTTATAATGAAGATGGGGTAGAGGTTTTTAATTTTGGCAAGCATAAAGGTATACCGGTTGAACAAGTGTTAAAAGACGAACCAAGCTACTACAACTGGATGATGAATGGGGATTTTCCGCTCTATACAAAAAAGGCTCTGACGGAAATAAAGCTAAGAGCCCTGAAGAAATAATTGTGAGAAAAAAGCAATGAAAATTATTGCGATCGGCAGAAATTATATCGACCATGCTAAAGAACTAAACAATCCTGTTCCTGATACACCAGTCGTTTTCCTGAAACCGGATTCTTCCATAATAAAAAAGAATAAACCCTTTTTCCTTCCTCTGTTTTCGGAAGAGATCCACCATGAAGTAGAAATTGTTTTGAAGATCAGCCGTTTGGGGAAAAATATTGCCTCAAAATTTGCCTACCGTTATTTTAATGAAATAGGGATTGGAATCGATTTTACTGCCCGGGACCTTCAACGGAATTGCATGAATAAAGGTTTGCCGTGGGAAATTGCTAAAGCTTTTGATGGATCAGCTCCCCTCGGGAAGTTTGTTAATGTAAGTAAATTCAGGGATGTTAATAATATCAGTTTCCGGCTTGAAATAAACGGTAAAGCTGTTCAGCAAGGAAATACAAAGGATATGATCTTTTCACCTGGTGAGATTATTGCTTATGTTTCAAAATTCTTCACCCTCAAAACAGGAGACCTCATATTTACAGGTACTCCGGCAGGAGTAGGACCTGTATATCGGAATGATCATCTGAAAGCCTACATCGAAGATGAATTGCTTTTGGATTTTTTTGTGAAATAACACTGCAAGAGATGATTGTTCCGGGGATGAGTTGACAGTATTTCCAGATTAAATTGTTTAAAAAACTCTCTTATAAATAAATCATCAACATTTTTCATTATATGTTCAGAAATTACATCCGGAGATAACTTTCTCTCCAGAACGAATTGAATAATGTTAGTAATTACTCCTAAGGGTCCATATTGTACTGAAGATGTACCGGGTTTATCAGTTAGTTGCTTTTGTAATGCTTCATAAAAGGATTTGATTGTTAAATACCGTGCTTTTTGTTTTTCAGCAAATCGGACTAAAAAACCATAATTTTTTTGAAAATAGTCAAAGCGACTGTTTAAATTATCTAAAACTTTTTCCGGCAAGTCGTTTATGTTGATATTTCGCATAAGAAAAATTTCGGCATAACGGTATATTCCAATGATCCCGAAAGCGTCAAGGTCATCACTAACACTAAGGATAAAAAAAAGGTTTGTCGGTTTCATAGGAAACTGTATATTATTCTTGTATTCTTTATTGTCGTGTTTTTCAATAGTTTCATAAACTTCATTAAGGCCTCTGATTTTTTTTCCCGGATTTATTTCAAAGAAGTTCTCACAAATATTCCTGCTAATTTTCCCATGTTCTTTATCCAGGTTTTTTGCCATTCCAATATCGTGAAAAAAAACAGCAATGAGGATCTTTTCGATGTCTGTTTCGGAAAAATGAATATCCTGTGTACCAAGTTCGCGAATAAGTTCTATGGCTATTGTCCATACCCGGTAATGATGGGTTTCATCATGGGATGGAAGAAAAGAATCACTGAATGTATTACGACAAACCTTAAAGAGGGTTTTTAGCCACTTTTGCTCGATGTTGTATATTAGATCTTCCATTGTAGATCCGATTTTCAATCGGGTGTTTTCACTCCGAATGCAATTCGGAGTTACTGTAGATCCGATTTTCAATCGGATTGTATTGTTTAATTTCACTCCGAATGAAATCCGAAGCTCCTGTAAATCCGATTTTCAATCGGATATTTTTCCTCCGAATACAATTCGGAGCTACATTCTCTAAAAATAATTCCTAACGAATAATGTAAACATCATAATCTCCCAGGTATTTAAAGCCCGATTTTTTAAAGAGATGAATGGCTTTAACATTATCCTTGTGAACTTCTATTTATTTTTTATTACATAAATTTGACCTGCCACATCCCGCAGTACCTTTATTTCTTCTCCTTTTTCAATATATCCTACTTCAGAAACCGCATCAAATATTTCGCCATCGATCTCAACCTTACCAGAGGGTCTGAGAATGGTTGTAGCTACTCCTGTCTTTTCTATCATTTTTTTCTGGATGCTACTATCTACTCCAATGAAGCCTTTGTCAACCTCCTGCACGGTATGAAGAGCCAATCGAAAACTCCTGGTCTCAAAAAGTTTCTTGCTGATATATAATGAGAATATGAATGACAGGAGAGCAGAAACAACCACGATAAAAAGAGCTTTTATTAAAGCGGTAAACCCAGCCATACTGTCAAATTTAAAGACAATATTATCGACCATACTGAGGGTTAAGCCTGCTATCATCAGGAGAATCCCGGCTACTCCGGCGACACCAAAACCGGGTATGGCAAATATCTCAACTCCAATCAGGATTAAACCCACGACAAACAGTACAAGTTCCCAATTTTCTGCCAATCCTTCGATGTACAGGGGAGCAAAATACAGTATGGCAGCCAAAAGCGCTGCTCCCAGGGGAAATCCAACACCAGGAGTTTGCAGTTCGAAATATATACCCCCAAGAATGACCATTATCAATATCCCATGAACAAAAGGGTTGACCAGGAATTGAATGATCGCTTCCAGAGGGGTAAGTACAAATTCTTTTATTTCGTAATCCTTAATTCCGGCAATCTTCAAAACTTCTTTAATCGATTCTGCTTCACCTTCACAAAATCCGTATTTAATCGCTTCATTCGTTGTGAATGTTAAAACCTGGCCGGTATCTATAATGTCTTTTATATAGATTTTGGGATCTACCATAGCTTCGGCAATTTGCGGATCACGATGCCAGACCAGCAGGGTATCTGTTCCATTTATTATGGTATCCTTCCCGTGCGCTTCGGCAGTGGCACGCATGGTTGCCCGCATAAACGATTGGTATTTATCAGGAACAACTTCTCCTTGAGCATCGACTACCGTTGCAGCACCAATACTTGCGCCTTTTCTCATGTAAATGCTGTCGCAGGCAATTGAAATTAATGCTCCTGCAGAGGCAGCGTTATTGTCAATAAAAACAAAAACAGGAATTTGACTATTTAATATTCTTGTCCTTATGGAGTCGGCAGCATCAAGTGTTCCTCCATAAGTATTCATGTGAATTAGGATATAGTCGGCTTCCAATTCGTTAGCTTCGGCAAAACTTTGCTTGGTAGTACGCCAGACAGGTTCGGCGATCATTTCTTTTATGTCAAATTGGTAGACCAGTTTTTTGACGGAGGAAGTACTGCTTTCTTCCCGATCAGTCTGGGTAAATGACGGAGAAACTAAAAAACAAAGAAGTAAAATTAAACATAGTATATTTGTTTTTTTCATCATAAATTTTTTTACAAAATTAACACATTAATTTACAATCTATAACCTGTTAATTCCGTTAGGTTTCATATCCGAAGAATTTAAAAATCCTTACCTTTGTTTTTTAACGTTAATATAATATGAATATCAAATTTCTAACTGCTATTTCACCCATCGACGGGAGGTACCGTAATATGGTTGATGAATTAGGGCTTTACTTTTCCGAATACGCATTGATTAAGTACAGATTGTTGGTTGAGATTGAATATTTTATAGCATTGTGTGAATTGCCGTTACCACAGTTGAAAGATGTTGATTCTGAAAAATTTAAGAATCTGCGGAAGATTCATGAAGAATTTACAATAGAAGACGCCGGAGAGGTTAAGGAAATGGAAAATACCATTAACCATGATGTGAAAGCAGTTGAATATTTTCTTAAAAAGAAGTTTGAGAATCTGGGTTTTGAAAATTATAAGGAGTTTATACATTTTGGATTGACCTCACAGGATATTAATAATACGGCCATACCTTATTCCTTGCGCGATGCAATCCATAATGTTTATTATCCCCTTCTGGATGAGGTGATCGTTAAACTTGACCGTTTGGCAACCGAATGGGCGGGCATTCCTATGTTAGCCAGAACCCATGGACAACCTGCATCACCAACCCGTCTGGGAAAAGAAATAAAAGTTTTTGTTGAAAGATTAGTCAGGCAACTCAACCTTCTCAAATCGGTTCCGTGTTCAGCAAAATTTGGAGGTGCTACTGGTAATTTCAATGCGCATCATGTTGCCTATCCGGAAATTGACTGGGTAAAATTCGGGAATGATTTTGTTAATATAACCCTTGAACTCGACCGGTCTCAGACAACAACACAAATTGAACATTATGATAACCTTGCGGCAATTTTCGATAATCTGAAAAGGATCAATACAATTCTTATTGACCTTGTCCGTGATTTTTGGACTTATATTTCAATGGATTATTTTAAGCAGAGCATAAAAAAGAATGAGGTGGGTTCATCTACAATGCCGCATAAAGTCAATCCGATTGATTTTGAAAATTCTGAAGGAAATCTCGGCGTTGCCAATGCCATGTTTGAGCACCTGTCATCAAAACTTCCTGTCTCACGCCTTCAGCGGGATCTGACCGATTCAACCGTCCTGAGAAATATTGGGGTTCCGATAGCTCATACGGTTATTGCCATGAAATCCCTTTTAAAAGGACTTGAAAAGTCAATTGTCAATACCGATAAAATAAAAAAAGATCTGGAAGAAAACTGGAGCGTTGTTGGCGAGGCAATACAAACCATTTTACGAAGAGAAGGTTATCCCAATGCCTATGAAAAATTGAAGGAACTAACACGAACACGAAAAACCATAAATAAAATTGCCATACAAGAATTTATCCGGAAGCTGGAAGTAAGCGAAAAAATTAAAAAGGAACTGCTTGAAATATCACCTGAAAACTATACCGGTGTGTAAGTGATTAATATACCTTGTTAAGTTTTATTGATTTGATGAAACAGTTTATAAAAATAGTAAAGCTTTTAAAACCTTACCTGGGATATTGTTCTCTGAATGTTCTGTTTAATGTTTTATCCGCGGTTTTTGCATTGTTTTCCTTTACCATGGTAATCCCATTCCTGGGTATTTTGTTTGAGAGCCAGCCGTATGTAACCGAACCGGTTCCCTTTAAATTATCGGCTGAGGGTATTGAGCAAAATTTCAGTTATTATATAACTCGTATAATTGAACACTATGGAAAGGCCAATGCACTACTGTTTGTTAGCATTCTGGTGATTTTTATTACCTTATTTAAAAATGGGTTTAAATATCTTGCCAATTATTTTATGACTCCCATCCGAACCGGGGCGGAAAGGGATTTGAGAAACAATATTTATGACAAGATACTGAGGCTGCCACTCTCGTATTATACTGAAGCAAAGAAAGGTGATGTTATCTCCAGGATTTCAGTCGATGTTAAGGAAATTGAGCTTTCCATCATGAGTTCCCTGGAGATGCTTTTCAGGGATCCGATTACTATTGTTTTATTTCTTGGATCCATGTTTATATTGAGTGTGCATCTTACACTTTTTGTATTGATTTTACTTCCCATCAGTGGTTTGATCATTGGCCGTATTGGTAAAAACCTCCGGAGTACGTCATTTCGCGGGCAGAAAAAAATGGGGACTATGCTGTCTATCATCGAAGAAACTTTGACAGGTTTAAGAATAATAAAAGCCTTTAATGCCGAAGAAAAAGTGACACAGCGATTCAATTCCGCGAATAATTTTTATACACGCATCATGAATAAGGTTCACCGTCGGAGATATCTTGCGCCGCCACTTAGTGAATTTCTTGGCACAGCAGCACTTATGATCCTGATGTGGTACGGAGGAACTCTGGTACTGGGAGACGTAACCAGCCTTTCACCCGGAACCTTTATCGCTTTTATCGTTATTTTTTCCCAGATCATAACTCCGGCAAAGGGATTTTCCACTGCCTATTTTAATATACAAAAAGGTTTAGCGTCGGCTGAGAGAGTGGATCAGATATTGGATGCACCTATAACCGTTAAAGAAAAACAAAAGCCTGTACCAATTACCGGATTTAATCATTCAATTGAGTTCCGAAACGTTTATTTTAAATATGAAAATGATTTTGTTTTGGAAAATATAAACCTTACCATTGAAAAAGGCAAAACAGTTGCATTGGTTGGGAAATCCGGAGGAGGAAAATCAACTCTGGCCGATTTGATTCCCAGGTTTATGGATATTACATCAGGACAGCTTCTGATTGATGGTATTCCTTTAGAAGATTACCGCTTGTATGATTTACGAAACCTGATGGGAATTGTCAGCCAACAACCCATATTGTTCAATGATTCATACTTTAATAACATAGCGTTTGGATTGAATGGAGCCAATAAAGAGGATGTAATAGCAGCTGCCAAAGTTGCGAATGCACACAATTTTATTCTGGAAACAGCCAATGATTATAATACCAATGTGGGCGATGCGGGAAATAAATTGTCAGGAGGCGAAAAACAAAGAATTAGCATTGCCAGGGCAGTCTTAAAAAACCCACCTATTTTAATTCTTGACGAAGCTACATCTGCTCTTGATACCGAATCGGAAAGATTGGTGCAGGAAGCTATCCTGAATTTGATGAAGAACCGTACATCGATTGTAATTGCACACAGGTTGTCGACAATAAAATATGCTGATGAGATATGTGTGATTCATGAAGGGAAGATTGTGGAAAGAGGAAAACACATGGAATTATTAAAAAAGAAAGGTTATTATTACCGTTTACATAACCTGCAGATGTTTTGACCTGAAAAATTCGGATGAATTTAACTTGCCTTGTTGAATTCTGAAGGAACATTCCACAGGGCGAGCGATTTCACCGAAGGTAATTTTTCAGGCAGTTATTAACCTCCGGAAATTATGAAGGTTTGCGGATTCAGTTTTATCAGGAATGCTGTTAAGTACAGTTTTCCAGTTATTGAATCGGTAAAATCCATTTTACCCGTTTGTGATAAATTTATCATGAGTGTTGGAGAATCTGAAGACAATACTTTAGATCTTATTCAATCCATCGATTCAGATAAATTGGAAATCATTCATAGTGTATGGGACGACAGGTTGAGAAAAGGAGGAGAAGTTCTGGCGATTGAAACAAACAAAGCCTTCGATGCTATTCCTGAAGAATACGACTGGGCGTTTTATATTCAGGCTGATGAGATTGTGCATGAAAAATTTCTTGATCCAATCAGTCAAGCCATGGAAAGATACCTCGATCAACCCTGGGTGGAAGGCTTTTTGTTCAAATACCTTCATTTCTATTGTACCTTCCGCTATATTGCCGATTCAAGATCATGGTACAGGAATGAAATCAGGGTGGTCAGGAATGATAAAAACATCCGCTCTTTCAGAGATGCACAAGGTTTCAGAAAAAATGGCAAGAAATTAAGGGTGAAGGCATTGGATGCTTTTATATATCACTACGGATGGGTAAAGCATCCTAAAATAATGAGGGATAAGGCTCTTAATAACCGGCGGTATTGGCACACGGATGAAAATATTGAGACCGGGAGTTTTATCACAAAGAGGAGTTTGATTATTCGAAAGTTGATTCTATCCGTGAGTTTGACGGTGATCATCCGGCAGTAATCAGAGATAAGATCAAAAAAATGAATTGGGACATTAAATTGGATATTCATAAAAAACAATTTAGCCTGAAAGCTAAATTCTTGCATTGGTACGAGAAGCAAACCGGCAAAAGACTTTTTGAGTACAAAAATTATACACTTATTAATTAGTACAGGGTTCCATCCTGATTACCACCAAACCAACCAATCATAAGGAATCATAGTTATCAACCACAAGAACTTCCATAATCAGATGGATATCGATTTTATAAAACAAATAAATCAATTCGGACAACAATCCATTCCTTTTTTGTTGATTATTGATTTTGAAATTAAACGCCCAATTATATATCCCATCTTTAATTTGCCCACTGATATTTTATTTCAGACAACGATTTATAAAAATTCTACGATAACAACTAAAACAACAATAGATTTCAGGTTTAAAAAATTTCCTGTGAACTTCAGGATTTATAAAAAGGCTTTTGATAAAATACAAGATAATATCAGAGCTGGAAATACTTATTTGTTAAATTTAACATTTCCGACAAAAATAGAAACAAATCTGTCATTGAAAGAAATTTTTCTTTTAAGCAAAGCAAAATATAAACTTTTATTTAATGATCGTTTCGTGGTTTTTTCGCCCGAAACTTTTATCCAAATTTTCAATGGTAGAATTTATTCATATCCTATGAAGGGGACAATAGATGCCGATATACCCAACGCGAGAAATGTTATATTGAACGATGTAAAGGAGACTGCCGAACATAATACCATCGTTGATTTGATCAGAAACGATTTAAGTATCGTATCCAATAATGTAGCAGTAGAAAAATACCGTTATATAGATGAGTTGGTGACAAACGACAAAAGGTTGCTACAGGTAAGTTCTGTTATATCGGGTAATCTGCCGGAAAAATATAAAGAAATTTTAGGAGACATTATTTTTTCATTATTACCTGCAGGTTCAATAAGTGGGGCGCCGAAGAAAAAAACTGTCAGAATCATAAAAGATACAGAATCATATGAAAGGGGATACTATACCGGAATAATGGGATACTTTGACGGTGAAAATTTTGACAGTGCAGTAATGATCCGGTTTATTGAAAAAAAGAATGAATGCTTAATATATAAAAGTGGTGGAGGCATCACATACCTGAGTGATCCGAGATCAGAATACGAAGAGCTTATAAAGAAAGTATATGTACCAATTAATTGAAACCATCAGGGTTAATAATAACCAGTTCCGTAACCTGAAATATCATGACAGGAGACTCAATAATGCCAGGAGAATTCTTTTCGGGTGTAAATCAGATATGCCTCTCGTAGAGCACATTACACTGCCCCCCAATCTTGACGATAAAACGTATAAATGCAGAATTGAATATTCAAAAGATATCCATGGGATTGAATTTTCGCCCTACACGCCAAAAAAGATCAAAAAGTTGAAACTGGTGGAATGTAATTTTATTGATTACAGTTTCAAATATAGAAACAGGGAAATATTTGAAAAGTTATTGTTGCAGAGAGATGACTGTGATGAAATATTGATCGTTAAAAACGGCAAAATAACGGATACCTCATTCACCAATATTGTTTTCCAAACAAAAACCGGTTCATGGGTCACCCCAGCCAAGCCTTTGTTAAAAGGGACCATGCGGGAGTATCTGTTGGATCACAAGTTAATTTTTTTAAGCGATATTAGTATTGGTAGCCTAAAACATTTTAAAAAGGCAATACTGATTAATTCCATGTTGGATTTTTATTCAGACTTTACCATTAAAATAAATAACATAATAGGCTAAAGATTAGAGGCTGTCTTAGACTGAATAGAGGATAAAACTTGAATCTTGTTATCAGCGCACATTTTAGCATTCAAACTATTTTGTGATTTTGAATTTTACCAATCTTAGTGGTATTTCTCCTCCATTTTCTTTTTCTGCAACGGCATAGACAAAACCATTATGGAATACAAATGTCCCTCCAGATAGATTTAGTTTATAGCCTGGTGCATCGAAGGTTGATGTACATAAGAAATTTTCTTCTGTATCAAAAGAATAGACTCTGAACCTATTTGTTTTTTCTTCTTTTGTAAATTCAAATACCAGAATATTCCCATCAGAATCAACCATGAGAGTTGAAAAATATGGGAGATGTTTCGGATATAAGTCTTTGTCCTTAAATTTATCTATTTGTTGCCTATATTGTTCAATTATATTCTTTTTATCATCTTCGCTTAGTTCGAGATTATTTTCAACACTTTTTTCAAATTTTGAAAAGTTACTTTTTCCTGTTTCAAAATATTCCATTATATCTTCGTCACTAATTTGAAGGGGTTCGATATTTAATTGAAAAGAATTTAATTTTTCTCCTTCTGGAGAGAATTCGGTCATGATTCCATCTTTTGGTGAAGCCAAAATAAGGTTACCTTCTTTTGAGGTTGACATTCTAAAACGTGTTAACGATGGATGAGTAAATGGAAGTGAGCAGCTCATCATACCACCCTTTGGATATTTTATTATTATATTTTTAAAATATTCTTCAAACTCATACCATATTGTTTTTTCTTTTCCTGTATCAAAATCTTTGATAACTAAAATTTGCTTACTTTTTTGTCCTTTCCATGGGACATGTCCCAAAATAGCAATTTTCCTGCCTTTTAAAGGTGTTGTACCAAGAGGCATATAATCTAGTTTAAGGGTTTTAATATAATTCCCATCAAGATCGAAAAACATCATTCTACCATGAACATCATTGGTATAAAGAAATTGATTGTCCAGTATGCCTTGAACACTTGGAAGCATAATAAATTGACCTGGTCCACTTCCCTTTTTCCCAAATTTTTTAATGAAATTCCCATCTTTGTCGAATTTCCATATTTCATGACGGGTTTTATGACTCATAAAGATTGAACCATCCGGAGCAATTACGATCTTTTTATATTTACCAATATGTTTTCCAAAAGCAAATTTTTCATAATCTGCAAAAAGTTCATTCCAGTTATTCTCCGTACCATAGTAAGTTACGGCTTCCAAGTGAACTGTTCCGGCTTTGTAGATTTCTGCAAGGTTTTGACTGATAGTTGGTAAACCGAAACAAATCAATAAAAGTGTTTGAAAAAAATAAGTTTTCA
>CAZEWS010000027.1:16515-17981 GCA_964515985.1 uncultured Rikenellaceae bacterium
TTAGTTAAAATCAGAATTATCAAGTAATATGGAATGAATGACTTTGCCGTTTTTATCAGTAATTACAATCACCATCTGTTTTTCTAGCCACAGCTTGTTGGGATCAATTCCATTAATTAGTTCTATAAAAGCCATATCTATTTCTGAATTGAGATGATCACTTGCAGGTTTTCTAACTATAATTGCAAAAAGTCCGATGATTATCAGTATTCCTGCTGCAATTTTTAAAAAAAGAAGAGGTGTCAATCTCTTTGATGTCCTAATTTTTTTCTTTTTGGATAATACTCTTGGCGAAGGAATATGTTCCGGGAATCTATCGATGATGGTTAAAGCTTTGTGTAAGGTTTCTTTCTCCTTTAGTGCTTTTTCATACAAAGCAGAACATTTTTCACAACGTTGAAGATGCTTCCTTACTTCTTCTCCTTTTTTAGGAGATAATTCATTATCAATATATTCTTGTATCTCTGATCTATTCAAACAATTGATGATGCTTATTTTGCAAATTTTTTTTTAATTTTTGAATTGCTCGAGATATTAAAGTCCCGATAGATATAAGATTTAAATCTAGTATCTCAGCCATTTCGGTATATGAAAGACCGTCGTGGTAAAGGATTAATAGATTTCTGTCCTTTTCATTTATCTGGTTAAGTGCCCAAAATACTAAGGCCTGTTTTTCATCTTTTATGTAATTGTCTTGAAGATCAGGTGAAGTTGGATTTTCATATCCAATATTGATAATTATATTCTTCATCTGCAATTTCTTCTTGTAGTCCTTTCGGATTAAGTTTAGTAAAACCTTATACAACCAGGCACGTGGGCTATTCAGAATAGTATTCTTTTTAAGTTCTTTAAAAAGCCTTGTAAAAGTTTCTTGTACAAAATCTTCACAATCTTCTACTGAAAGGGTCAACTGGAATGCAAACCTATATAGCTCTGGATAATACTTTCGGTATAGTTTTTCAAAACCCATGCTAATAATTAGGTAGTTCTAATAGATAAGATCCTAAATGATGAATTTTGTGACAAAAATAAGTGATTTTTTTTCTTAGGTTATAGCTTCATTCATACTTCCTCTATGATATCCCTCAAGATCAATGGTCACATAAGTATATCCGATTTCCTTTATCACTAAAATTTAATTCATTGATTTAAAAGAAATATTTTTTTTCAATCCAATAGTTATATTAAATAAAATTAAATTTGATGGAATTAAATACAATTCATTATTGTCTAATCATTGAAATTTACCTTGTAAAAAAGGAAAACTGGTGAAAACAAGTTGCAACAACGAATAATAATGTTAATGCTTCGTCCCATAGGGACAGAAAGGTAATAGGCAGCTATTTTAATTGTTGATTGCACCATATATATGGCTTGCAACTTTGATTTATTGACTAAAATTATTACACGTGCAAATAACTATCAAAGACCTGAACAAGGTTTATAAGAACGGCAACCATGCTCTG
>CAZEWS010000027.1:17991-18918 GCA_964515985.1 uncultured Rikenellaceae bacterium
GAAAGATGTGAGTATTCAGATTGACCAGGGCATGTTTGGGTTATTGGGGCCTAACGGAGCTGGTAAGACAACTCTGATGCGAATGCTGGTTACCCTTATGAAACCAACTTCAGGTTCGGTAAAGGTAAATGATCAGGATCTGCAAAAAAACCGCCGTGATATCCGTGCCATGCTGGGTTATTTACCTCAGGATTTCCGTTTTTTCTCGAAATTGAGAACCTGGGAATTTTTAGACTATTCGGCTCATTTGTCAGGCCTGAAAAACAGACAGGTAAGACACAAAGCTGTAGATGAAATGCTGGAACAGGTTGGTTTGTTTGAAGCAAGAGACCGGCAGGCGAATAAATTATCCGGCGGTATGAAACGAAGATTAGGTATAGCCCAATCCCTGATTGGTGATCCGAAAATTGTGGTTGTCGATGAACCGACCACAGGGCTTGACCCCGACGAACGGATCAGGTTCAGGAATTTATTGTCACAAATGAGCCAGAAAGATATAATCATCATTTTATCAACCCATATTGTTGGGGATATCTCCAGCACCTGCAGAAATATGGCGCTATTAGATAAAGGCAAAGTTGTTTTCAATGGAGAACCTGACAAATTGATTGAATATGCCAGGGGCCATGTGTGGCAGATCAATGCCAGTTACAGTGAATTTGATGCTATAAAGGAAAAATTTCATGTTATTTCAACCATACCCATGGGAGACGGATGGGAAGTTCAGGTAGTTGCGGATCATATTAACGGATATTCCGGAAAAATCATTGACCCAAACCTTGAACATGGATATGTGTATTTCATCGAGTACAAATTATAAAAATTGTAATTATTCAGTTAATTAAAAGATCAGGTATAAATACAAATCAAATATTGGAATATTGGAATATTGGAACCATTCTGTGAGCAAAGCGAACAGAATGTCTC
>CAZEWS010000028.1:0-2392 GCA_964515985.1 uncultured Rikenellaceae bacterium
GCTTATAGCGTGGCGATCTCATGATCCGCCAGGCGGAGAGTAAATTCCGATACAATAAATTAACCTGCTTAACGATTAAATAGTTGTATTGAGTGTCAGGTTTGCCGTTGTTTCGCTTCAATGCTAAGCGTAGCATGAGGTACTGCACGTAACCTTTCCTTGGAAATTAACTTTCCGGTCTCCCTGCAAATACCATAGGTTTTATTTTCGATCCGTATTAGCGCAGCCTGTAAATGCTGTATGAATTTTAACTGCCGCTGAGCCAGTTTTCCAGCCTCTTCTTTTGACAAGGTCGCTGCACCTTCTTCTAAAACTTTAAAGGTCGGGGATGTATCTTCAGTATCATTACTTTCTTCGTGAGTAATAGTGTTTCTTAAAAGATCGTAGTCAACCTTAGCTTTCTCAATTTTTTTTTGAATAATCTCCTTAAATTCCGCAAGCTCCTCATCTGAATATCTTGTCTTTTCTGTCATATCAGTAAATTTTTATATAAATATAAGAAAATTTTATCATATATACTGATAATTTTATTTGTAACAATTTAGCCTGCATTATTACTTACGTGAGCTCGTTTCACTTGGTTCATGCAGAAGATAAAAGTTTACCCTGTGAAACCCTGCGAAGCAGTAGCAACGAAGTTGCTGTTTTATAGGGACAAGAATACAATGAAATTGTATCTTGTCAAATTCCATAATTTTTTGTTACCTCAGTTTCTGTTTTTTTATTTTTCGCTTCCAAAATATCCATATTTGTTAATAAACAAATAAATATTAGGTTATTTTGCTGTTAATCAGTTTTTTGCAATCTTAATTCTTATTTTTATTTTTTCATCCAGTTCGATGGCTTTGGCATCAGAACCGGGTAAATTTTCAACCAGATCAATATCAGTGGCTAAGGTTTGTGAGCCTATGTAACCGGAATGTTTTGTAACGGCTGAATTGATTTCCTGATTTTTTTCTATCAGGATTTTTATTTTATCTGTAACGTCAAATCCCCTGTCCTTTCTAAGGTTTTGAATCCGGTTAACGAGTTCCCGGGCAATCCCTTCTTCCCTTAAATCACCCGTAATATTTACATCTAAAGCAACGGTTAACCGGCCTTCATTGGCAACCAACCATCCCGGAATATCCTCATTAAAGAT
The DNA here is from genome assembly GCA_964515985.1 of uncultured Rikenellaceae bacterium. GTDB lineage: Bacteria > Bacteroidota > Bacteroidia > Bacteroidales > VadinHA17 > CAZEWS01. The sequence goes on from CAZEWS010000028.1 coordinate 1,142, forward strand.
CTCAATCTCTGAAAGTTTTATGTCTTGATTTTTCCCATTAATAACAAGGGTAAAGTGTCCGGTTCTTTCCAATTCATTAATATCGTTCTGGGTAAGTTGTCCGATTTGAGCTGCAACTTGTTTCATGTCTTTGCCAAACCTGGGACCTAATTCTTTAAAATTGGGTTTAATTTTCTTTACGATCAGGCTTTCCTTTTCTTCAAGTAGAATATTCAACTCCTTAACGTTTACTTCCGGGAGAATAATGTTTTTAACGGCTTCTATCTTTTCTTTTTGATCAAAATTTATTGCAGGAATGCTGATTTTATGCAGAGGTTGGCGCACTTTAATATTGACTTTTCTGCGTAAACCAAGAACCATTGAGGAAATTTTCTGTGCCAAGGCCATTTTTTCTTCTAAATCCCTATCGATAAAAGCAACATTCCATTTCGGGTAAAAAGCAAAATGAACCGATTCCTCATTATTTTTTCCCGTCACTTTATTCAAATCGACAAATAATTTATCCATATAAAAAGGTGAAATAGGAGCAGATAATTTTGCAACGGTTTCCAGGCAAGCATAGAGTGTCTGATAAGCAGCTATTTTATCTTTCGAATATTCTCCACCCCAATACCTTTTACGGTTTAACCGGACATACCAGTTACTTAAATCATCCATTATAAAATTTTGAATTGCCCTGGATGCCCGTGTAGGTTCATAATTGTCATAACTCTCTTCCACTTCCTTTATTAAAGAATTTAAAAGGGAAATAATCCACCGGTCGATTTCAGGTCTTTCCTCTACCGGAATTTCTTCTTCCTCATACCGGAAACCATCGATGTTAGCATACAAAGCAAAAAATGAATAGGTATTATACAGGGTTCCGAAAAATTTTCGTTTAACTTCGTCTACTCCATTAACATCAAATTTCAAATTATCCCAGGGTTGTGCATTTGTAATCATATACCAACGAAGCGGGTCAGACCCGTATGTTTCAATGGTTTCAAAAGGATCCACAACATTTCCAAGTCTTTTTGACATCTTTGATCCGTCTTTATCCAATACCAGACCATTTGAAATGATATTTTTAAACGATACCGAATCAAATAGCATAACCGCTATGGCGTGAAGAGTGAAGAACCAACCACGGGTTTGATCAACACCTTCAGCTATATAATCAGCCGGAAATATCTGACCGAAGTTTTCTTTATTCTGAAAAGGATAATGAACCTGTGCAAAAGGCATTGCACCTGAATCAAACCATACATCGAT
>CAZEWS010000028.1:2402-18905 GCA_964515985.1 uncultured Rikenellaceae bacterium
CTTTGAGCAGGCAAAGGTTACTTTATCAACAAAGGGACGGTGAAGATCGAATTTTTCATAATTCTCACTGGAAAAATCACCCTCAATAAAATTTTCCAAGGGATTCGATTCCATCAACCCTGCCTTTACTGACTTATCAATTTCCTTCTTCAATTCCGCAACTGACCTGATACATATTTGTTCTTTTCTGTCTTCAGTAACCCATATGGGTAAAGCAGTTCCCCAGAATCTAGACCGGGACAGGTTCCAATCGACCAAATTTTCAAGCCATTTACCAAATCTTCCGGTACCTGTTGAAGGAGGTTTCCAGTTTATGGTTTTGTTCAGCTCCATCATCCTCTCCTTCAATGCTGTTGTTTTAATAAACCAGGAATCCAACGGATAATATAGTACCGGTTTGTCGGTCCTCCAACAATGCGGATAGGAGTGAACATATTTTTCAATCCTGAACGCCTTATTTTCCATCTTCATCTTGACGGCAATATCCACATCTACAGTAGGATCCTTTTCAGACAAGCCCTCATCATACTGATTCTTAACATACCGGCCTGAAAATTCACCAACTCCATCAACAAATTTCCCCTGTTTATCCACCAAGGTGAGGGAGCCTATACCATTTTCCCCGGCAATTTTAAAGTCATCTGCCCCAAAACTGGGAGCGATATGAACGATTCCTGTTCCTTCTTCGGTTGATACAAAATCCCCGGTAAGAACCCGGAATGCATCACCATCTTCCGGCTGCTGATAAGGTAATAGTTGTTCATACCTGATTCCTTCAAGATCAACTCCTAAAAATTCAGCAAGAATTTTGTAAGGAATCCTCTTGTATCCTTTCTTATATTCCTCAAGTTTAAGGTCTGTGTCCTTTTCAGAAAAGTAAAAGCTGAACCGGTCTTTTGCCAGTATCACTGTAACGGGCTCTCCGGTATATTGATTAAATGTTTTTACTTTCAAGTAATGGATGCTCTTTCCAACAGCAAGGGCTGTATTCGAAAGCAAAGTCCACGGTGTGGTTGTCCAGGCAAGGAAATAAAGATCAGTATCTTGTTCTTTAAATAAAAATTCGGATTGTCCGTTTTTTATAATTTTAAACTGTGCAACAACGGTTGTATCTTTTACATCCCTATAGGTACCCGGTTGATTAAGTTCATGTGTGCTTAACCCGGTTCCGGCTGCAGGAGAATAGGGTTGAATGGAATAACCTTTATATAAAAGCCCTTTTCGATACAATTTGTTCAATAAATACCAGAGGGTTTCAATATAGCGGTTATCATAAGTGATATAAGGATCGTCCATATCGATCCAATAGCCCATTTTTCGTGTAAGGTCTTCCCATACATCGGTATATTTCATTACATCTTTCCGGCAGGATGCATTGAATTCCTCGATCGATATTTTATCCCCAATATCTTCTTTTGAAATCCCTAAACTATCTTCAACACTAAGTTCCACCGGTAACCCATGAGTATCCCAGCCCGCTTTTCTTTTTACATAAAATCCCTGCATGGTTTTATACCTGCAGAAAATATCTTTTATTGTTCGGGCCATAACATGATGAATGCCCGGCATACCATTTGCTGAAGGAGGTCCTTCATAAAACACAAAAGTGGGTTTGCCTTCCCGGATTTTAAGGCTTTTATGAAAAGCATCATTTCTGTCCCAGGTTTTAAGGACCTCTTTGTTGATTTTTGAAAGATCAAGATTTTTATATTCCGGGAATTTTGTTGCCATCGAATCAGATTGATATAAGCATTTACCTTGAAAAAATAAGGTCACAAAGATAAATTAATGAATATTAAAAAGCAAGAGGTAAAAGGGGAATGGGTTCAAGTTTAAAGTTTATAGTTGCGAGTTACATTCACTACGTACTGGCGACTGCTGACCCGCCTTCACTCCGCTCCGTCGGATCTGCTTAAGCCTGCCCGAATGACTCGGTCAGGCGGTCGGTCGGACGGGCTATCCCCGGTTTTCAACAACCAGTAACTCGTAACCCGAAACCCAGCAACTTCCCCTTCTTCTTCTCAACCTCAGCCTTAGCCTCAACCTTTCCCAACGACTATGCCCCGCCTTCGCATACTACGGCGGGCAGGCAGGACTTCCCTGCCCGACTGCGTAGTTCTCCGAAGGAGTCCTTTGGACAGGCGGGCAGACGCTAGCAGGTCTTTTTCCAGCCGAAATTCGGCTCTACAATTTTTTTACTAAATGCAGTTGTACCAATTTGGCAATGTATTTACCAATCACATCAAACTCAAGGTTTACAACCGTGCCTGCCTTTATTTCATGAAAATTGGTTACGTCATAGGTATATGGGATAATGGCTACCTGGAATGAATTAACACGGGAATTAACCACGGTCAGACTTACACCATTCACCGATATGGACCCTTTTTCCACTGTAATATTCCCTTTTGCCTTGTCGTATTCAAAGGTAAAATACCAGCTTCCTTCGGCTTCTTTAACTTCAGTACATACCGCAGTTTGATCAACATGTCCTTGAACCAGATGCCCATCCAGAAGACTGTCTATTCTAAGACTTCTTTCAAGATTTACCTTATCGCCGATCGATAACAATCCGAGGTTTGATTTTTCAAGTGTCTCCCTGACAGCAGTTACCGTATATGTATTACCGGTTTTTTTAACAATGGTTAAACACACGCCATTATGAGAAACACTCTGATCGATTTTTAATTCATTTACAAATGAACACTCCATGGTAATATGGAGATTTTCCTGTTCTTTATCAAGCTTTACAACCTTTGCAGCTTCTTCAACAATTCCGGAAAACATAGGTTAAAATTTTAAGGGTGAGTATTTTTTGCGAAGATAGAAATTAAGATTATTAATATTTAATAATTCTCTTTGTAACTAATTTATCACCATTTGGCTTTCATAATCGTAATTTGACAATTTTCACGATTGCACAAGATATACAAATAAAACGGTTTGCCTCTATCAATACATCACCTGAATGTTCTCATTAATTTCTTTATTATTTGCCATCGCCACAGCTGCAGAATGGATAAAGGAATGATTTAAAATCCAGTTTATTGCATCCTTAAAGGTTGGCTCCTTTTCTTTTTCTTTAGCGTATGGTCCACCAGAACAGGTTTTCATTGCAATAATCCCAATGTTATTTTTTTCGGCTTTTTTTAACTCCGTTTCCAGTGCTTTCTGGTCGTAGTTATACTCATGGCCTGTATTTGAATGAAGGAAGGAACCCTTATGCGTATAAGGAATCATAACAACGTCATAGAATTTCTTCTCATTTGTTGACTTAAGTAATTGAATTTGATTACTATGAGAGGAAAAACCACATGCGCGAATTACTCCCTTTTTCTTTGCTTTCTGAAAAAATTCAAGTACTGCTTCATGATGTATGATTTCTTCTGAGCTGGCTCCATGAACAAGTAAAATATCAAGGTAATCGGTTTGTAGTGCCTTCAGGCTGGTCTCCAGAGATGAATCAAGTATTGAACTAATTTTCTTAAAAGCATTATTTGTTTTAAGTTCCTCACCTTTTTCTCTTAACTGTATTCTAGCTTTTGTCTGAATTACAATGTCTTTCCGGATATCTTTTAACACATTTCCCACCATAACCTCATTCTGTCCGTTAAAGTATGATCTGCCTGTATCAATAAAGTTGATACCTGAACTCAAGGCTCTTCTGACCAAAGATGGTTCATTGGTTCGTGAAGCGCCGTAACAAAGGTTTGTAACCTCCAGACCAGTCTTCCCCAAAATCCTTTTCTCGGGGATATTTTGAAAATTAAATCCTGCATATAATTTATCATACAAAATCCCTGCTCCAAGGATTCCCAGGGATGATTTTTTAATAAATTCTTTTCTGGTGATGTTTGTTTTTCTTTTTTTCATTTCTGGAAAAAGATTTAGATATTAGTTTTTCTTAATTTCATATTCTCAAAATAGGTGATAATTTTCCGTAAAATATCAAATAGCAAGGCAAAGTATATAACGATAGTGGTCAGCCAGATAAAAAACAGATTAAACCAAATGGTTTCAATATTACGTTCATTAATTATTTTAACAGGAGAGAACAAGTGGGCTCTTCCAATGTTTGATTCAGGATACATGAAGATGGGATCTTTCTTCCTGATTAATTGATCCTCATCCTCATAAATTTTTCTTAATTCATTCCGGTTTGTTACAATGTCGGCTATTTTTTTGTTATAAAATTGTTGTTTGAATTTAAAAACCTCATCGTTACCCAACGAGTCGGTTAAACGTTCAAATAACTGGTCTTTTCTTGCGTTGGCTTCCAGGGCAAGTTCGTTGAACTGCATTTTGACAAAATAAAAAAAGCCGTTGGTCTCTTCAGCAATTTCCGGGTTGAAGTTTTCACGCGTCAAATCCTGTATACGTTCAAAAGGTGGTAAATCGTACAATTGGGGTAAACGGCTCAACTCATTTTGGACAATTTTAAGATTTTCAACTGTTTGTTCAGGGTTTATATTTTCTTCAATATTTCTTTGGCATTCATCCAGCTTGGTTTCCAGATTCGGGATCCAAAAAGAAGTATAGTAACCCGCGGTACTGGTTGTTTGTTCAAAATCATAAAAAAGCTTTTCAAATTTGTTGTTTTTAAATTGTTGTACGAGCATTGCCTCGTATGCCCATCTTGTAGTCATAATATCACCAACAATGGGAACATAATGTTTATTGGTCAGGTTCTTATGCAGATCGTCAAAATGGATCATGGCTCCTCCCAGTAAAAGTTGTGGTACCAGAATTAATGGGATTAGAATATATATCGAAACAACCGAGTCCAATCCTGAAGAAATGTTCAGGCCCACCATATTACCAAAGCAAGCAGTAGCAAACAGGATGGCCCAATAACTAAATATCATTCCTTTTATCTCCAAAATGGCATTTCCAACAAGAACAAACGAAAGGGCTTGAATAGCTGAAAAGGCAAAGAGATAAACAATTTTAGAATTCAGATAACTAATCCGGCTCAGATTTAAAAATGATTCTCTTTCCAGAATTTTCCGGTCCCGGATAATTTCTTCAGCACTAACCGTTAAACCCATAAACAAAGCAACAACAATCGACATAAAAAGATATACCGGAAGATTTTTATTGTTTCCAAATATATAGTCACCGCCAGAAATATATTTTGAAAAATAGCCAAGAATAAAGGCTAAAAGAGGTGCTTCCAACAGATATATCACCAAATATTGTTTGTTTGTTAGCTTAGCTAACAAATTCCTTATGCTATAGGTTACGAACTGTTTGTTCGTCCCGGGAATTTTGAAATTGCTCTCCGGAAGATCACCTGTTTTTTCCTCAATGGTAATTTTCGATTCAATTTCTTCCTTATACGTGTGATACCATTTTTCCGGTGATATTTTTCGCTTCTGAACCGGAACCCCGAAATCGTCTATTTTCTTTGATTCTACAATATGAAGTATTTGTTCCGGATTAACATTGCCGCATCTGGGGCATTCGCTTTCAGCAGCATTTACCTGAGCATTGATTTTCTTGAAATATACAACCGCATCAATTGGATTGCCTGTATAGATTGGGTATCCGCCTTTATCAAGAATCCATAACCGGTCAAACATTCTAAAAATATCAGAGGAAGGCTGATGAATATTGGCTATCACCAATTTCCCCTTTCTAACCTGATCTTTCAGCAAATGCATCACTTTTTCCGAATCGCTTGAAGACAATCCTGAAGTGGGCTCATCAATAAACAGCACATATGGTTCACGTAACAGTTCCAAACCAATATTCAACCTTTTTCGCTGTCCGCCACTGATGAATTTATTTAATGGATTACCAACTTTAAGGTGCTTAATTTCCTGTAGATCAAGGTCTGCAAGTATTTTTTCAACGCTTTGTACGATTTCTTCCCTTGTATAGTCACTGAAACATAATTTGGCATTATAAAATAAATTCTGAAAAACGGTCAGTTCTTCAATCAGTAAATCATCCTGTGGAACAAACCCAATTAATCCTTTAAGCTTATTTTTAAATTTATAGAGATCGTAACCATTAATCTTGATTTTACCATTGTTTGGAGGCAGCTTTCCATTCAGAATATTAAGCAGGGTTGTTTTTCCAACGCCACTGCCACCCATGATTCCCACCAAATGCCCTGAATGTTCTTTAAAACTGAACTTGTGAATACCATTCTCACTTTTCCTAAACCTGAACTCAACGTCTTCGCCGGTAAAAACAATCTTTGTTGTTACCTCTGTCTCCATAAATTTATTTACAATATCACTATAATAAATTGATTCAATATTTGGACCTTTTATTATGGCTCCGGTTCCTAAAAAATAAGCCCTTTCAGGCACAATTTTGTGCCCCTCCAGATACAAGTTTAGTTGACCAAAATATCTGAATACAAACGAATGAATACTTTTTATGTACAGAACATTGATTTGACCATAAAGATTTTCCTTGAAAATGTGTTTTCCCTTTGATGTCTCTGCTTTATGTTTTTCCCCTGACATAAACCAGGCAATAGTCTCCGACCATTCCTTTATCTGTTTATCAATAACAAGCACTTTATCTTTTTCAATATGTTCCATAGTCGTTTCCAGGATAAATGCTTTAATATTGCTGAACTCTGAGTCTGAGATGTTGAACGTTACTGCCACCGTTTTTACAAAATCAAGTTCTTCGGGTGTTACTATATTATCTTCATTAATAAATTCAAGAAGCTGAAGAAATACAATGATGCGTTCATCTCTTAAAAGTTCCTTCTTGATTTGCCGGCAGACATTTGTTGTTTGAAAGGAAATAATGGGGATGTTTTCAGGAAGGTCAACATCTTCGGAGCCTCTAAGTTCCCTGTGGTAAAAGTCCAGGTAATTATCAAAAACTTTCAGGTACTCGAAAAGCAACTCACCGTCGAGATAGCGTCGTAAATAGGTTTCCACAATTTTTCTTCCTCGTTGGGAAACTCCATCAACATTCAGGGTCGCAACAATGGCAAACAAATGAATCAATGCATTTAGAATGGATTCGCTCATTTATTTATGGATAACAACAAACAAATACAAAAATAAAATTATAAAAAAGCCTACACAAAAATGTGCAGGCGTAACTAATTCTTGTGCCAGGATAAAAAAAGATTGAATGTTAAAAACTGTTATATGTTAATTGTTATTAAACAATTTTATCCCTGACGGATTTAATGGCCAATATTATGGCCTCAACCTGTTGCTGGGTAAGGCTTTCATCGATCGAATCATATACTTTCTTAATCGGGCCCAGATCCTGGAGCAATTCGGAAATGGCTTTATCATCTTTATATTCCTGCAAAATATTTATAAGTTTATCAAGTGAAGATTTTTGCTCATGAATAATTTTTACAATGTTATAATTATGATAAACACTGGATGAAACATGGGTGGTTAGATATAGTGCTTCAATCCAACTCCCTGCAACAATCATAAGGGAAAGGTTCGACCTGTCATCCTTCTGTAAATATTCATAAACTTCATAAAAAGAATTGGTAATAATATCCACCAATTCTTCCTTGTTGTCAATATTTTCTTCTACCTCTTTTACCAGCTCCTCATTATATATAGCCGAGATTCCCAAATCGTCCGTAAGTTTTTTTGATGCTTCCAGAAACAGCATTACATCCTGTTTCATTTGATAAGTGCTGGCATAACTTAAATCTGCGGCATAGACCCCGAGATTTAATGCCTTACTCTTTTCAGTAAAATACCTGTCTGCGTTTTCAGCCGGGTTTGATATGCCAATAATATAGGCTATTCCTATATCATTGAGCATATTAGTTACTTCAAAAGAAGTTGGTAAGGGATAAACAATTTCCTCAACTTCCTTTTTGATAGTCTCTTTTACAATGGGCTTAAAGAATTTCGTCTCCCTTTCAACTTTATCCTTTATTGAACGTTTGCAGGCTCCGGCAAGTATCAGCGTAATTAGGATTACCGCTAAACGAATGACAGGTTTTAATGTTCCAATGTTTTTCATTGATAATGCTTTTTTATTATTAAAATAAGTCCCAAATATACAACATAATTAACCCGGTTAATTTATGACCAGGGAAAAAACAGGTATAACAGAATTGGATTAAATGACAATTTCTCCGCGTATTGTTTCCACAATGCTTTTGATCTTAAAAACGATCTCCCTTGAAATATCCATATGGTTTTTATTTGCTTTAATCACCTGATTCACTGTGTCTATTTCTACATCCCCCTTTTCAAAATAAATTTCAAATTCATCAAAATATTTTTTTAGAACCTTTAGCATTCGCAGATAATAGACCACCATAGGGTCGTCATAATAATTTTTCATAAAGCTGATAAGGGAATTAAGCGAATATTTTTGCTCGGCTATTCTTTCTATGATCTCCTGATTTGGATTTTCTTCATCATACAGGCTGGTTGTTGCAATATAAAGTGCTTCCACCCAACCTCCCAGGATAATTAAACCTGCTGCACTTTCCCTGTTTTGTTCTTTCAGGTAATTTTCAGTAACTGCAAATGTACTGCTAGCCATTTGAACCAATGAATCCGTATCGGCCAGGTTTTTCTCGATGCTTTCTAAAGAAATGATAAGAATTTCCTCCGGAATACCAAGTTCCCGGGCTAATTTATTAATAACCAGCATATAGTTTAAGGCGTCTTGTGGTTGATTAAACATTTTAATATAGCTCAAATCCACACCATAAACGCCAAGGTTCACGGCAATTTTCGAACTACTGGAATATTGACTGCTTTTTCTGATAGGATTAAGAATTTGTGGAGTATAAACCGCACCAATCCTCTCAAATATTTGAGAAACTTCAAAAGGAGAGTACAGCCCGTAAAAAATTGATTTTTCATCCTCAATAAGTTCTTCGATTTGATCAGAGATCTCATCAAGAGATTCTAAATCCTTATCAACAAACTGTTGTTTTCTCTCCTGGCTGGGCTGGCATGAGGCTAAAAGAAAAACGAACAAAAATATTACTGAAAATTTTAACAGCTTTTCAAACATTTCAATAAAGTTTTAATAAATCAAAAAACCTCCTAATAAGCACTAAGGCAGCCTATAATCCTATAGTCTTGATAAAAATTCCTCTAATCATATAAAATCCAGCAAATTAATCGAAATAAAAATAAAGAAATAAGTTTTAATAAACAAAGGAATAAAAATGATAATAATCACCTTCTCAAATAAAATATTATTCACTAAAGAATAATTCTGTCACCTAAATCCTTTGCCAGTTTCTTTTTCAAACGATTTAATATGATAAATCTTTCCTGCAAAATTTCTATATCATCCAGATTTTTCTTCTCCTGAGCACTTCTTAAAAGATCCTGGGTTTCCCTGATAGCCAGCATAATCTTTTTATTTTTGAACGCTATGAGTGTTTCCGGTATTATCTCTTTTAATTTCATATCTTCCGATTCAACATAACTCTCATGCTTTTTCCATATTTTGCTCAGGCCATAAGATAAACTTAAGAGATCAGCACTCAGGGTACGAATGCTCTCATCAGGATGATTGATAAAATATCTTTCATCCAAATGGTTATTGCTGTTTGTTTGTTGCTGAATTTCCTCAAATATTTGCCGATATACAGGATTATCTAATTTTAACTCGTCATTAATAATTTCATTAACAATGAATTCTGCAACTGACACTATTGTTTCTTCTTTGTCTTTTTTTGCATTTGGAGATCTGAATTCCAGATTTCCATAATTCAGTAACAACCGGATTATTTCCCTTTCCTGAAATTCTGTACTTTCTGTAACCAACAGTGTCTGTTTTCCGGGAATTTTCTGGAGATTTTGTTCTTCATAATATTTTAATTTCCGGTAATTCTGTTTAGCTTTTTTCCTCCTGATTTTATTTATTTCACTATATAAAACCTGTTCTTCAACCAGCAACAAGTTGCTGCATTCTTTTGTATAAACCGATCGGGTTATGCTTTCGGGAATTACAGCAATTGATCTTACCACATCCCTGATCAAATTTGATCTTTGAACCGGGTCATCTTTTGTGCTACTAATCAACAACCGGGTTTTAAACCGAATAAAATCCTGTTCATTATCGCTAAAAAATTGTTTTAACTCGGATGAACTTAATTTTTTGGAATAAGAGTCGGGGTCTTCACCTGATGGTAATACTACAATTTTGACATTCAATCCTTCCTCCAGTATAAGATCAATTCCGCGGAGTGACGCCTTTATTCCAGCCTCATCCCCATCAAATACTATGGTCACATTATTTGTAAACCTCTTTATGAGCCGTATTTGTTCAGGTGTCAGGGCTGTACCCGAAGAGGAGACAATGTTTTCAAAACCCGATTGAAACAAGGACAAAACATCGGTATATCCTTCTACCAGAAAGCATTTATCTTCCGCAACTATTTTTTTCTTTGCAAAATAGATCCCATATAAAACCGTACTTTTATGATAGATATCCGACTCGGGAGAATTGATATATTTTCCGGTCTTTGGATCAGATTTTAATGTTCTGCCTCCAAAACCGATAACTTGTCCTGACAAACTATGAATCGGAAAGATCACCCTGCCACTAAACCGGTCGAAATGGTAATTCTCACGCTGAATTGTAAGTCCGGTTTTAACCAAATATTCCAGTTTATATCCTGATTTTAATGCCTCTTTTGTAAAATTATCCTTCTGATCTAAACAATACCCAAGCTGAAATTTCTTAATTATTTCCTGCCGGTATCCTCTTTCCTTGAAATAACTTAATCCCACAGCTATCCCTTCCATGTTGTTAAAGAGTGTTCCGGTAAAGTGTTTTTGAGCAAAGGATGACACAATTAATAAACTTTCCCGTTCATTCTGCTTCTGAATTTCTTCAGCTGTCAGTTCTTTTTCAACGACTTCGATATTGTACTTTTTTGCCAGGAATTTTAACGCTTCAGGATAGCTTAAACGCTCATGCTCCATAATAAAATTAACCACATTTCCTCCCTTTCCACATCCAAAACATTTATAAATGCCCTTTGACGCAGATACTGAAAAAGAGGGCGTTTTTTCGTTATGGAAAGGGCATAAACCCATATAATTAACACCTCGCTTTCTCAGGGTTACAAACTCCTGAATCACCTCAACTATCTCAGCAGCATCAATTATTTTCTCTATGGTAGACCGGTCAATCATAAATTTTTTTGAAACATCAAGTTGCTGAAACACACCGCTTTAATAAAACAATTCTTCAGGTGCTAAGTTAAGCATTATTCCATGAAATCGGGACAGATTTAGATCATTATGTTCTAACCTGAAAAATATATAAATTATTTTCTACAATTAATAGTTGTTTTTCACATAACAGTGTTTAACTCGTCAGACGACTTCAGTTCGTCTGACGAGTTGTATTTTTGTCAGTTGAAATTTGTAGATTTGTATACCTGATACTACTTATTAAAAAATATGAAAAAACTTGTTGTTTTAACCGGAGCCGGCATGAGTGCTGAAAGTGGATTAAAAACTTTCCGTGATATGGGAGGTTTATGGGAAGAATACGATGTGATGGAGGTAGCAAGCCCTCAGGCATGGGTAAGGGATAAGGAATTGGTTCTCCGTTTTTACAATGAACGTCGAAAGCAACTCTTGCAAGCCGAGCCAAATGCGGGCCATAAAGGTTTGGTTGAGCTGGAAAAATATTTTGATGTTGAAATCATTACGCAAAACGTTGATGATCTTCACGAGCGTGCAGGTAGTTCAAAAGTATTGCATCTGCACGGAGAGTTAAAAAAGGCACAAAGCACAATCGATCCAAATCTTATTTATGAGATCGAGGGATGGGAATTAAAATTAGGCGATAAATGCGAGAAGGGATCTCAACTGCGACCCCAGGTTGTATGGTTTGGAGAACCTGTGCCGGCTATTGAAACCGCTGCTCAAATCACACAGAAAGCTGATATTTGTGTTGTTATCGGAACGTCGTTAAATGTTTATCCGGCAGCAGGATTGATTGATTATGTCCCGGAATCTTCGCCAAAATATCTAATTGATCCCAATGAAGTATTAACAACCGGATACAGAAACATTGAATTCATCCAGGAAAAGGCAAGCACAGGGGTTTCAATTCTAATACAAAAACTAACTCCGGAAAAGCTTTGAATTACCTAATCAGTGCGCTGAAAGGAAAAGAAATAGGATGTTATACGTTATATGTTAACTGATTATTTGTTAAATTGTTATATGTTATTAGCCAGATGCTGGGTTCTGGAGACATAAGCCCCATAATTCACCATAAAATCAGGCCATTGCTAAGGTGGCAATACTTACTTTGGTGTTTTCAATAGTAAGGAGGACCCTCGCACAGGCTTCAAGAGTTGAACCGGTAGTAACAACGTCATCGACAAGCAGAATATGTTTGTCTTTTAAGGCGTCAGCAGTTTTTAGTTTGAAAATATTTTCAACATTTTTCCACCGTTCGTACCTGGTTTTTCGCGTTTGAGTCTCCGATTCAATTGCCCTGTAAAGAGCTCTGGTATCAATTGGTTTCTCCATCCGTTCCGCGATACCTCTGGCTATCCACTCACTTTGGTTGTACCCCCGTTTCCTTTGTTTCCTGACATGTAATGGGACCGGCACCACCAAATCAATCTCCCTATAAGCACTAGAAGACATTAATTCACTGCCAAAGATTTTGCCAAGTTCATAACCTATTTCCTTTTGTCCACGATATTTCATATTATGGATCAGTACCTGAAATTTACTCCCTTTGTAAAAAAAATAATAGGAAGTGGCATTTTCGACATTGACCCTTCCCCAAAATTGCCTGGCTACCGGATTATCATTAAAATGATGAAAATTTGTTTTGGGGATATGATAAAGACATTGGGTACAGATCAAATTCTCCTGCTTAAATAAATTTTGTCCACAGCAAGGACAAACCCGGGGGTATAAAAGATTTACAAAATCAGTAAAAAAGTGAAGGGTCTCATTCATTAAATCAGGATTTAAAAAAAATTCAAGTTGCGAGTTACAGGTTGCAAGTTAATAAATAACAAGAAAGAACCTAACCCGAATAAACCAAAAAAGACAAATTTCTCCAAAGAAGTCCTTCGTACAAATCACAAATATTTTACCCCGTGAAATTATGTTATAAGGAAGTGTATTTACCCAATGAAAAACCTTTATGGTCTCTCTCTTAAAAAAAACATCAAAATATTTGCATTATGAACATTTGTTCATTATATTTGTATTGAACATTTGATCATTATATATTATAATAATGTCTCCAAGGCCAAAAAGAAACCGAAGGATTGGTAATCCACCTTTTTTTAAAGGTTTCAGGCCTACAGGTGTACCTTTCCCTGCAGAAGAAGTTATTTCCATACAATTCGAAGAATACGAAGCCTTGAAACTTACAGATTATGATAATTTATCTCATGTGGAGGCAGCAAAAAAAATGCAGGTTTCACGTCCAACCTTTACGCGAATTTATGATACGGTAAGGAAAAAACTGGCAAAAGCTTTTGTTGAAGGGAAGCCGGTAGTGATTGAAGGAGGACAAGTGACTTTTGATAAACAGTGGTTAAGGTGCAATGATTGTAACTACGTCTTTCACTTAAATTTCGAATCGGAGAAGGTTTGTCCGCATTGTCAATCCGACAATATCGAAAACATTAATGAAAGTATACGTAACTGGAGGCCGGGTATGAGACACAGGCATGGGCAAAAGAAAAATTGGTACAGGGAGTTTTGCATTTGCCTGAATTGTGGGTATAAAATACCTCATATGCCGGGAAATCCATGCCATAATCTGAAATGTCCAAAATGTGATATAACTCTTATAAGAGAATAGAAAATAATGGCTTTGTTCTAAATATTATATGAAATAAATAGTAATTACTGACAAAATCTTTATAAAAAAGCATTGAAATACAAATTATTACGAACTGCAAATGTATATAAACTTGATATTCAGCATTATAATTACGCTTAATAAATCATACGCTATTTAGAACAAAGCCAAAATAATTAAAGGCTAAGGCTGAGGAAGGACAAGAGGTTTAAGGATAAACAAATAAAAATAGAACATAGTAACCAAATTAATTGATGAAAAAATGAATATCCAATATCCAACAAGGAACTTAACCCCGATAGCTATCGGGGTGATCTCATTAGCGATAGCGAATAATAATGAATGATGAAGTAAGAAACTTCAAAAATCAAAAATCGTTTCCCGATAGCTATCGGGACGGTGTTCGATATTCGCTTATTAATCAAAAAAACTAATAAACTTTGAAATTCCTATACAATAAATTATAAACATTAAAAAAGGAGGTTATTATGCCAAGGGGAGACAGAACAGGGCCTGAAGGGCTGGGTCCAATGACAGGCCGTGCAGCAGGTTTTTGCACAGGCAACGATATGCCCGGATTTGCTAATTTTTACCCCGGAAGAGGATTTGGCCGGGGATTCGGTTTTGGAAGAGGTCTTCAACGACGGTTTGGCTGGAATCGCAGATATTGGAGCAGTGCTCCTTTCTACGATTATCCTGCAGATACCGATGCTTATTATCCAAGTAAAAAGGATGAATTAGAACATTTCAAACAACTTGAAAAGAATTTTCAAAAATCCCTGAAAGAAGTTCAAGATCGTATTTCCAAACTACAAACCGAAAAAGAATAATTTGAACTTACCGGTCTGACCGCTTCGAGTGTTCAGACCGGTTTCTAAACAAAAGGAAATTGATCCGTTTGTTGTAATTTTATATATTTAAACAAAAAGAGAATCTAAAATATGAAAAAGATAGCTATTCCCGTATTAAATGGTATTCTAAGTATTCATTTTGGTCATTGTGATGACTTTCAAATATTTGATACAGAAGGACAGGAAATTCGAAATTCTGTCACTAAAAAATCACCCACGCATCAACCCGGCTTGCTTCCAGTCTGGCTAAATGAGTTGGGGGTTACCGATGTGATTGCAGGAGGTATGGGTCAGCGTGCAATTTCTATCTTTAACCAGAATAAAATAAATGTATATACAGGAGCTCCTGCAAAAAGACCGGAAGAACTGGTTAGAGATTTTTTAAACGGGACATTGGTAACAACAGAAAATTTATGCGACCATTAAAACAAAAAATTTAAAAAATGAAAAGTAAAAAAAAGTTTAGCAGATCCACAATAAAATTGATAATTAATGTTTCAATGTTTCTCTGCATGATGGCAATTGCAGGAATAGGTTTTTTAATGAAATATGTCTTAATATCAGGAGTTGAAAGGTGGGAAAAATACGGTAGAAATTTTGATATGTTTTTCTTTGGATTGGACAGACATGAATGGGGAAAAATTCATCTTATTATTGCTTTTGTTTTATTGGGATTGCTTTTGCTTCATCTTTTTCTTAACTGGAAAATCCTTCTGGGAATGTTCGGTAAATTTATTCCGCAGAAAATGTGGCGGCGAATCTTAACAACAATATTCATCATTATCAGTATATTTTTGGTTTTTTCTTTTCTTATAATAAATCCCGAAATACAAGAGCTTGAGCAGGGAAGGGGCAGACAGAGGAATATTTATACCGATTTTGAAATAACAGAACCTTCTGAAAAAGCAGTAAAGGAAGAAATCAAAGAAGCGAAAAGAGAGATTCAACCCAGAATAAAGGACCAGGAATATAAAGTTACAGAAAAAATTATTGAAACTCCGGACACACACGATTCTTCCATACAAACACATGACCATCAGGAAAGCCCTTTGGACATCAGAGGATTTATGACAATCCTCGAAGTTTCTGAAAAGCACAATGTTCCGGTTGATTATTTAAAGCAGCAACTCGGAATACCAGAATCGGTTTCTAATAGCAGAGCATTGGGACAATTACGCAGAATATATGATTTTAGAATGTCTGATGTCAAAACAATAATTGAAAAATATAATAAATAATATTTTAATGAAGATTGCTGTTGCCAGAGGAAAGGGAGGTACCGGAAAAACAATTCTTGCTACAAATCTTGCTTGTTTTATCTTCCTTTTGAATTTTCCGGGATTTACCCAGGAAAAACAATCCGGTGATTTTCAGGAAGTAGATGTACATGAGTTTTTCATCCAGATGAACCTTGTTGAAAATGAGGTTCTGATTGATGTCAGGGAATACAAGGAATACCGAAAAGTGCGAATTCCCCATGCAATTCTTGCCCCCAACAGTTCTGAACTTTTCCGTTTGGCAGACACCCTTGATTTTGACCAACCTCTTTTTGTGTATTGTGATGACAGCAATCGAAGCACAACAGCTTGTGCTCTCCTGGTTGAAAGGGGATTTGAAAAAGTATATCTTCTCAGGGACGGATTAATTGCCTGGAAGAAACGTGAATTACACTTGGATAGAAAAAAATTACGGCGAAAGCGAAGATAATATGTCGAAATCCAATAAATGGTCAACACAAAAATTAGTTTTACTTTTCTTCAATATTCACTTCGAGGGAGAAAAACGAACAATCGGAATTAACAGGAACAATTTGGTAAATTCAGAACTCCTGACCTCTCGCAGGCTCCACTGTCGCAGTTTTAAAAAACAG
>CAZEWS010000029.1:0-1022 GCA_964515985.1 uncultured Rikenellaceae bacterium
ACTTTTAAGAAGTTTGTTCTTAAATCACTAATATACAATATTAAAATTAATTCTGGTGGTACTTAATTAGGTTTGTGCTTTGTGGTGCATGGGCCGGAAATACCTTGATTTTAGGTCAGTAGTTACACCGCTTTTTTTTGTGTATGGTGGTTTTATGTTGAGGAGGAATAAAAAGGCCACCTATTAATTATACTATTTTAATACGATTTTTTTATAACGATTTCGGCATAACCCGTCACAGGAAATTGACATCAAAACTAATTTAGAAAGAATAACCGATGGATAAAGAAAAACTATCTCAAAAACAGCAGCCCCCTGCGGTCGGAGTTGATGCCGTTGTTAGGTAACCTTTAATTAGGTGAATATCTCAATACACTAATCATCCTGTTCCGTGAGTTCTTTCATTACTTCACTCACCTCTTTGGCATACCACATTTCAGGATTCATCTCCAGGGATTTCGCATAGTATTTAATAGCCAACTCCTTATCACCCCTCATCCTGTAAACGTCTGCGATACCATTATAAGCATTCCACCAATCTGGATATAATTCAATGATCCATTTATAAATCGCAATTGCTTCATCAAACATGCCTGTATCTCGTAATTCAACTCCTAACCAGTTGAGCTGATCATTGCTAAAGTCATAATCATCAGGATATTTATCCCTTAATTCAGTGAAAAGATTTACCGCTGATACTACATCTTTCTGTTGTATTGTCTGAAAAAGAGTATCCTTTATGTATTTTTTAGGAGGTTCATACTTTTCATCAAAGACGATGGCAGCTATACCCTCATTAACATTATAAAGATTCGCGTGCTCACAATTACTTAGTGAAATAACAAAGGCCTTTTCATCAGGAAACCGAAACAGGAAGGCTCGAAAGCCTGCAATGGCCCCCGAATGTAAAGCAAGTTTTCTATTAAAAAGTTGCCCAATATACCAGCCATAACCGTAACCCCATTCTTCTCCTAATTTAACATACTCCGTAACTATGCTATCAATTGTTTTTTTTGATACAA
>CAZEWS010000029.1:1032-18790 GCA_964515985.1 uncultured Rikenellaceae bacterium
TTTCGAAGTGCATAGCATTATGAGTTATGTTACCTTCTTGTGAATAGCCGGAAGCTCGTTTTTTCAGAACTGTTCTGGGATGATCATAACCTGAATTCTTCATTTCTAAGGGTTCAAAAACATACTGATTAATCACATCTTCATAAGATTTACCAGTTATCTGTTCAATGATATAACCCAATAGGACAAAACCTGAACTACTATATCCAAATTGAGTGCCAGGGCTAAACATCAACTCTTTGTATTTAAAACGTTCTACAGTTTTTTCAACGGTTATTGGTAGTCGCTCATATTGATCGTTATCAGGGAAGTTTTGAAAATTGGGAATCCCAGATGTATTGGTCAAGAGATGATGAATGGTGATATCTTTCCATGCTTCGGGACATTCCGGAACATATTTGCAGATAGAATCATGTACATGAAGTTTGCCTTCTTCTTGTAAAATCATTATGGCCATTGCTGTAATCTGTTTTGTAATTGAGGCAATCCTGAATTTAGTATCTGGATCGTTGGGAATATCCCATTCCTTATTCGCAAGTCCATATCCTTTCTTAAAAACGACTTTTCCATCTTCAGCAACCAACACAGCACCATCAAATTGACCATAGTCATGATAGCGTTGCATCAGCTCATCAATCTTAGCAGATTTATCTTGTGCAAAGACGCAATTGTGAATTGCGAAAAAAATTAATACCGTATTCAAAAGTGTTGATGTTAGTGGAGAGCTAAAACCTTGTTTCATTTTTGTACCTCCTTTAAATGAATTATAATTGCTACCTAACGGTTAGGCGTCCACCATCCTCCTTCCTGTCGGTATCATTTGCTTTCGGAAGTAAGGACACGATTCTGGCGAGTATGACAACTGCAAAAAATAAGCCAATAACACCTTGAATGACGGCTACTACCTTCGCCCAGAAGAGTGGTGCAATGTCACCGTAGCCAATACTCGTTTGAGAGATTACGCTGAAGTAGAAGAAGTCACTCGCATCAAGTTCTGTGCAATTTCTGATATCTAATTCGGGAACTATTGAGTATAGAACTCCAAATAATACGAGCAATTCTAGGTAGTTAATCAGTGTTAGAATTACGGTACGCGTAATTGATGCCATTTCAAGGTGTTCAGTGGGTACGCGAAGATGGTCAAAGAGCGACATATTTACAGTGACCTGCAATGTATCTAGGATCCTCCATGTGGCAATGAGTCCTAGAATGGCAGGAATTAGAGGTGAACCATACGGATAGGTCCCTAGCACAAGAAGAATGAGAGCTACCTCAAGAAGAAGGTATCCTGCTATGAACTTCTCGACGTTCTTCGCACGCCTTCTGGTCTGGCGCTCGACAGTATCAGAGTCCAAGCCCGACTGCTTCTTCTGCACCTGAGTGCGGGATTCCAGAAACCAGACGACAGGTGACACCCATTTGAGCAAATCGAATAGCCTTTCTGTGAAAACCACAATTATTCCGTAATTCCCCAGCGGGCTGTTCTTCCACCATTTCTCCAAAAAGATTGACATAAACTGTATTGTTATTGCTTTGTTATAGTACGCCTAACACGTGGCTAAGCCGCTTCAATCGCCGCTAAGGCGGCAATTGAAGTCGGTCTTAAGCCATTTGTCAGGAATTATTTTGCATACAGTATAGCCATATCAACCGGGCCATTGTACATTGACCGATTTGATATGATGAAATTTTTTAGATCTAAACTCATACTGGCTTTCGTTTGCTTTTCAGTATTGAGAATCCCATAACATAAATTCAATACTTTCCAAATGTATCTTGTTGCAAATCTTTGAATATTATATACATTGTTGATAATTCTGATATTGTCATTTTCATCAATACTGTCATGAGCACCATGCGCAATAAGATGCCTGATTTCATAAAGTGATGGATTAGAATCCGAACTTTCAAAAAATAATTTTAATCCTGTATCTTCATCATCGAATATTCCTCTTAAATGGTTTTGCAAGCATTTTTTAATGCCTACCACACAGTTAAAATATGCGTTTGAAATAGCCTTAGTTGGATTTTGTTCAAATTCATTTTCAATTATCTCATTGATACAACTATTTCTTTGTTTCTTTCTTTCAGGTTTTGACAATATATCACATTTTAGTTTTACTAGGTCAGAGTCCTCCTCAGCCTCTCTTTCGATATAAGAACATAGCGATTCTATTGCAAGAATGCTAAATAAAAATTTTGCTTTTTCATCACTAACTTTGGTCAAGCCAACTTATGCTTCTAAAAATAGATTTTCTATCTTCTTTCTTCATTTTAACGGCTAAATCTGAAATTTCCGCTATAGTAGATAAATGATTTGGTGTTAAATAATGAATTGAATCTATAATATTTCCAGCAGGATATTTTGGTTCCCATTCAATTCTACTTCCTGAAACAATTGAAAAAACTGACATCGATTCATTTAATTGCTGCAGATTATCTCTAATTGATTCTTCCGATAAGTTTTCAATTGGTAACCATCCATCATAAATGTATGTTCCAGAATTCTCCATTTTTAATGTCGCTTGTGCTTTTGGCTCATTAGGATTGGTACCCTCAAGAGAAGTGCAAAAACACGGATAAAGTAGCACATTATTGGGTAGAAGAATTGGTAGACTAAAATGAGCATTTGAATGAGCAACAAATTCAAAACCCTTAACATCAGTGAGTTTATAAAAATATAGAATTGATTTTTCAGATAAAGATAAGTCTTGCCGAGATGTATACTTTTGTGACTCAAAGATTTTTGACTGGTCCGAGCAAACCAATGGCCCCCTTTCTCCCCAATTATTATATTTTTTGTTGTCCGCTTCTTTTAGAATGGAATCCATATTGTTTATTTTTCCGAACGACCGAATTAAGCCGATTCAACGAGTCTTCGAGCTGAATTCGGTCTCCAATGACTGGTTAGGTAGACCTCTTTGGTGGCGGATAAATCCCAAAGCTATATTTCTTATCAGTTGTTTTTATCAGATTCCATAAACTGGGATCGAAGTCCAAATAGAAACCTAAGAGTTCGGTTAATCTCTTTGCAAAATAGATGATTCTACATTTTCTCAAGTCTGGGAATATGTCATTCTTTGTTCCAAGCATACTCTCGATCAAACCAAAAGACTTAAGAGACAAATTAGCAAAGATGACGTCTGATTGTCTAATGCCTTTATGCCCGCTATCTTTCTTGCTGATGAATTGTCCAACATCGTAGCAAATGTCCTCACTCAACGATCGCTGCTTGCCTTTTCCAGTACATTGGTCTATATTCGCAGTCCAATCAGATTCGTCGATTACCTTTACCTCGCAGTCAAAATTATCAATCACTAAATCGGGGTTCTTTTGATAATCTTGCTCATATGGGATTACTACGCTGGACCCATTCTTCAAATAGAATAATGCTATTGACGCCATAGAGCTTGCATGTAAGATTCCACTTCTTGAATTAGGCTCCATAAGTTCCTTTTGGATGATTTTCGATACATCCTTGCCATATTGCTCTTCGATAATGATGCAGCAATAAACACATAGTGTGAATTCATTCCACGGATAGAAAACAACTTGCCTACCCATCGATTTGTAAAGTGCACTATTGATATGGACATTTGCTGGATATCCTGCTGGAACTTTTATATTGTGTTTGTTGAACAAGGCATTTGCCTTTTCTACAAATACAGCATGTCCCATTGACAAATCTTCAATGATGCTATTAGGTGAAAAATCATGTATGGCATACTGCTGAAAATGTACCCAATACTTGTCAGGATCATGTCCACCCATATTACTCATACATGGTTCGAGCGAGAAATACACAGTATCTTTGTTATTAGATGTTGGTTTCATGATTGGGGGAAGCGCTCTACCTAACGGTTATGTGTTAATAAATTTTTCCCAAAGGTATTTGCATTATATTGTCTTCTTGCCCAAAATATTCGGATTTTAGATTTTTTATCTTTTCTTTTTCTATCGGGATTTTTTCCTCGCCAATTTTCAAGCAGTATTTAATATTCCCATTTCTGAAATCATCACGCAATCCTACAATGATAGCTTTATTATTTATTATATTCGTTTCTGTAAATTCAACCAAATTTGGATGTGTGCTTTCTAACTTGGGTTTTTGCTCGAGTTTTTCGTATCCAATATACTCATGGGCGTCATCTTTGGTTAAAAAGAATCGATTCGGCGATTCTGTAGTTGGTTCCTGGAGTGTAAAAAGAAATAGTTTGTTGTCATGAATATCTAGTTTTGGTGGATTCGGACGAGAAGGCCAAGCGACCCATTTAATTTTAAAATAAGGCCTCTTTTCTGCAATTTCTTTGTTAATCTCAGGAGGTTTCTTTCCGAAGTTTTTCTCCAGATAAAATGCATATTCTCTCATATTTAGATAAAGGCGTCCTTCTATCTCTAAAGAGCTTATATTAACAATTTGATTTTTACTTGAAAGCTCTAACACAAAATATAACCCTTGCTCTTCGGGAACCGGAAAATCTTCATGGGGCTGCATCTCAGGTCTTTTTTTTATTGTGTGAACAGGCAATGCTCCATGGATTATGACTTCGGGGAATTCCGAGAATTGTTTACCTTTTTCGCCAAAAAAACCAGTAGCTACTTGCTTAAGAAAAAAAACCACGATGATTAAAACAATACAAATCAGAGTCTTCCAAGGATGCCTTATTATCCAATTCCACCATTTTTTTAGGTCTTTTATTTTTTTTGGTTCCATATTTATTTTCACATAACGGTTGGCGGTATGTTTAGTGCCGCTACCCATTATTTTCTTATGTTATAGTTTCAATACTCTTCAAATAATTATTGTCTTACTTGCAGTTTAGCGGCATTAAATATGACCGCGTGTTATGTTGAGTTTTTTTATTCATCAGCTAATTCATTCAGTTCACGAAGTATCTTATCAGAACTGGGCTTCTTAGCATTTGTATCAATAAATTTACCTTTTTTATCAATGATCATATACCTGGGCAATGCTGTAAAACCAAAATGAGAGTTCAAAGTTTTTAGTTGATCCCTGCTTAGCATGTAGTGCTTGCCTTCTAGATTATATCTATGTATGATATCCTGCTGTTTTTTGGTCTCTGAAGGGGCACAAAAATATATAAACTCAATATTCTTACCTCCCAACGCTTTTTTGAGCTTTACAGATGCTGGGAACTCTTCGATGCAATATTTACAACTGGTTCCCCAGAAATCTAAATAAAGAACTTTATTCCTGTTATTCTCCTTTATTTCTTTGAAAATCTCACCTACTAGTTCAAATTTTGACAAAGAGTCAAGCGTAAAAACTGGCAAGTAGCCTGCATCTTCATATCTATTGTATCTGATCCTCTCTTTTATGACCTCACTTAAATATTCATTCTGAACAACATCCGAATATTCAGTGACCAATGAATCAATGACTTGATAGTTATAATCAATTACAGGATAGAGTATTCTTGCAAGTGCAAGCTTGTTTAAATTGGTGGGATTCTCTGAAACAAAGGCCATGTTTTCCATAGCAAAAGTGAAGTAATCATCGTTATTATAAGCTAGTTGCATTGATTTGTAAAGTCCTTCCTTTTCAAGCTGGTAATCATAGTATTGTTGAATAAACCCATAGGCCTCAGTACAGGACTTCATATCCAATCCAAGTGAATCCAATTCAGATAGGAATTCGAAGTAATTATCCACAGGATTAATATTGTTTCTTTTGGCATACTCATACTTCATTTCTAAGAATAGGAATCGGGTATAAGTATCCATCCATACAGCCATTCCTTTTCCTGGGTTTATTTTAGAAATCAGGTCGAAACATTCCTCTTCATAACGATTTGATAGTTCCAGGAATTTCTGTTGAGCTAGGTTTCTATTACTGAGATAGTGTAATTTGTTGAATTCGACACCTTCAAAAAAAGTATGCAATTGAACATTGGCTTTAGCGTTAGTACCTCCAAAAGTCAATGAATCAACATAACGCCTTCCGTTGAAATATAACTGTAAACTATCACCAGGTGAGCAATAGATATAATTCAATGTAGTATAATAAAGATATAGGTCCTGGGAATAAGGCAGCTCTAACGAAAATTGAAAATTACCTTCTTCATCTATAGGTACTGTATAACTTTTCCTGCCAGTAATTAAATCCTTGTGAAGGAGGGTGATCCATTTTTGAGATGCTTCTCGAACAATACCTGATATCACAACACTTTCCGTGATATTAATTTCGCCAGAGCCAATAATTCCATTGGAACCAGTTTCTTCGCTTTCTCCCTTTCTTGAATGATCATTATTACATGATGAAAATATGAGACAAGTAAATAAAAATGTAAAATAGAGAAATAGCTTTTCCATATCTGGCTTATAAAAATTCAACATAACGCCTGCATCAGGCGCAAGCAACCCACTAAAACTTAAGACTTACCCAAAAAGGCCGTCAGGTTGCTTGTCGCTTGCATGCTGTGGTTAAATAGCAATTTTATTTTCGTATAATAGGTATTGACAGAGACAACTTCCATCTAGTATTGTTCACGTCGCTAAGAATCGAATACTGTGTATAATTATCCGTCATCTTGAGGACATCATCATCCAAAGATAAAGGAACAACACTATTGCTTATATGTTTAACAATATTATCACGCTGGCTTATGGCAAGTAATTTGTTGAAATCATATCCCAAATTAGCATTATCTTCTAGCAGTACTTTGTCTTTGTCATTTCCATCATATGCATTATACGTGCTAAATTCATCATTTGGTGGCAACAGGCATAGACCATTGCTGTCAATGATTAAAAAACTAATATTTTGTTTCCAAAAAGACTCAGCGATCTCAATTGGCTTACTCCATTGGCCAATCTGACACGCAGAAAAAAGCAAACCTACAAATTGCTCGTCGACTGTTAAGGGTAAGGGAACACAAAGAAAAAAGGTTGACTGTTGGTTAAAAACTGATTTCAAAGAATCAGATATAAAAGGTTTGCGGAATGATTTCGCTTGCTGGAAGTAAGGTCTCTTAGAAAACCCAATATCAGTCTTACGACGTTCAGCAGGAATTTTATCAGGTGTAGAATATAATACAACTTTCCCTTGATCGTTTGTTAAGTATACTCCTTGACTAGCTAATTGATCTAAGTCGTCCTGCAAAGTTTTAATCCATTGTCTGTCATTATTTGGATTATTAAGAAAAGAAATCGCTATTTGCTGATATTCTATTACTTGAGAAATTCCTAATTCGACGATATTAGTAATTTCCTTTATGGAATCTTTTAGTTTTTGATAAATCGATATGTCATATTGTTTCTCATGGCACTTAAGAGCTACTAATTCTGATAACGCCACTCCTAAACTCTGGGTCCTAATATCTTGTATATCTGTTTGGACACTCGCAGGTTTCAATGCGACCAAGCCTCTAGCTGCAAATATCTCTGGCGTATGGGCGTGCATATCAAATTGTAAGCTAAAATAATGTGGTTGGTCCTCTGTTTCTGCAAATTTTCCTAATTTATTTTCATATTCATATATAATATCTTCAACAAGTCGAGAAATCCCCGGGTCTTTATGACTAAAACCCAAAAACAAAACATGGTATGACCTAAGTACATCTATGACTTTATTAAAAAAATCTTTATTCACTCTATAATGAGTTCGATAATCTTTTCTAGAAAGAATCAAATATTCATCTTCTCTCGAAACACATCCATAAATTTTAAATAAAACACTCTTTTTAGAGTTTATTGCATTTTGGATCTCCGACCTTGCTAAATCTGCACTATTAAGAATAGTGGGAATCTTTGATCCATTAAGATCTTTCCAAGCTTCTTCAAACAATGAATCATAATTTGTGGTTAAATATATAGGACATCTTAAAGCGGAAAGTAATACATGATTTATCGAGTACTTTTCTATCCTTCTTGTTACTGATCTTAGAGTGCTCTGAAGAATATCGTGTCCGATTTTTTGACTTGCTAGTTCAGCCATAGTTAATGGATCATATTTTAAATCTTCATCGTCTAGAAATACCTGCTCAAGTCCAAAATATTCGGACAGCAGCATATTCCATGAAGGTAAACCGCACGGGATTGACATACCAGCACCAAAAAAAACTACTCCTTTCTTCTCTCGAAATGCATTAATCAGGCGAGGGGGCCAAAATGATTTATATTTGCTAAAATCTATTTCGGACTCATTCAACCGCATACAACAATTATCTTTTAAAAATATATTTATCTCTTGTGCAATTTTATCGTCTGCTATCTTTTTGTTTAGGATCAATTTTTCGATATCAGTCCTTAGATTATCAGGCATGTAGTCAGAGTACATAGTTACTTTCCTCTCATTTCTATTTAACGGTACGAGCTGAGCTGCATGTCAGTGTAAGAGCGAGCTTGCTCGCTGCTTAGGCTGCGTGTCAGCTCCAGCGATTGTTAGGCGGCGCTGCGCGACGCCGTGAAATCGCTGAGTGCGAAGCTCAGCTCGCATCCGTTAAGCGGCGCGCAGCGCCGCTTAACATTATATTCTACCGCAAATTACCATATAATACTCATATATCCAAGTAAAAACGGATTCCATATAATACTCCTTTTTTTTAATTAATAGTATCGGAATTTCAAAAATTTCCCTTATCATATGGGTGATTCCGTAGAGATTAAAAAAATCCAAAGTTCAAAATCCCAAGTTCAAAATAAATTCCAAACCCCAAATCCCAAGTTCAAAACTATTGCTTTGAAAAGCAGGATTAACTTCTTTTTCCACCAGTTGACTTGTTAATCATAGGGTTTTTTCCTTTCTGCCATGTTTAGTTTTTTGAATTTTAAAGTTGGGATTTATTTTGGATTTTGACCTTTGAACTTTCAGATCTACTGTTTTTCAATTAGTTTAAAAAGTTATGTTCTAATTTACAAAGTTCTGTTCTTAGTTCCCTTTTTTAATCAATTTGTGAAGCTAAGTTCTTAATGAGAATTCCGTATAATATGATATAGTTGCTGTACAATATGGAAAATTAATATATTCACAAAAGCAACTATGGCAAAAAAATCAAAACTGCTCGACCAGGTATTGAGCTGCTTGATATGGTATTCATCAATCTGATGAAAAATTCTATGGAGGTTCTGGAAAATACCGAAGAACCTCAAATAAGAATCAGGATAAGTAAATACGAAGAGAAGAAAACACTCATTGAGGTAAAAGATAACGGAGCAGGTATGTCAGAAGAGATAATGAGTCAGATTTTTATTCCTTTTTATACTACCAAACCAAAAGGATCGGGAATTGGTTTAAGTTTGTCGAATCAGATAATCAGGTTACACGGAGGCTCAATTGCGGTTGATTCGAAGCCTGGTAAAGGTTCAACATTCACTATTGTAATATAACCCGGTATTCGGTAACGAAACCCGCCCTGTGAAATATAGGTATGTTTATTGTGGTGCAAGGAGTTGATCGGGCTTGATTTACCCGTGACACGGTTCCAACCGTGCCACGGTTTTAGATCAACGAGAGACGAATGGATTACAATAAACACATTGGATAAAGTAATGATGTCGGATGTTTCCATCCGACAAGATTTTTCTAGTGACATTTTGTTAGGTATGTATTTGCGGTGCATGGGGCTGATTTGCTTTGATTTACCCGTGACACGGTTCCAACCGTGCCACGGTTTTAGCTTATTCATACCGTAAGGCGTCAGCCGGTCTGCCGACTGCAGCTTTTACTGCCTGATAGCCGATGGCTAACAAGGCAATAAACAATGTTATTATGGCAGATAACAATATGACCCACCATTGGATTCGAATATGAAAAGCAAAATTTTGTAGCCATTTGCTCATGAAATGCAGTCCCAATGGAATAGCTATAATGAGGGAGAGTAAAACATAAATTAAGAATTCACGGGAAACCAACATTGTGATGGATATTGTATTAGCCCCAAACGTTTTTCTTATTCCGATTTCCTTGGTCCTTAACTGCGCAGTAAAAGCCGAAATACCAAACAGACCCAGGCATGCAATAAAGATTGATAATAATGAAAATGCTTTAAAAAGGTCAAGCACATTTTTTTCATCTTTATACAGGCTTGATAGATACGATTCAACAAACTCATAGCTAAAGACTGCCTCAGGTACAAGTTCCTTCACTGTTTCCTCAAGATGTTTCATGGCTACTTCGTCCTGTCCGGGTTGAATTCTTACCAGGATATTACCAATACCTATCTGTCTCCCCTCTTCAGTGTTTAAATATTCAATTACCAGGGGTTCGATGAGGCTGTGCAGGGAGGCAAAATGAAAATCTTTAATTACTCCGATAATCTCACCATCTCCGCCAAAAGTACTGGAGCCCTTTCTTCCTACAGGATTAGTTAAATTAAGTGCATTAACAGCGGTTTCATTCAAAATATATCCATGGCGTAATGATGGAACATCGCTGAAATCTTTACCTTCAATGAGCTCAAGTCCAAGTGTAGTCAAATAGTCTTTATCGGACCTCATAAAGCGCATTGATGGAAGTTCTGTATCGTCGGGTAAACTGTCAGGCCTCAACCCCTCAACACTATAAGTTTCACCTGGTAAATTCGATGCTATTGAAGCGCTGATGACTGAAGAGTGTCCGGTAATTTCATTTTTCAATGCTTCAGGTTCATTAATTGCAAACTCAGCAAGATCGCCATTGGTTTTAATTGCAATCAGGTTTTCTTGATCAAAACCCATTTCCTTGGTATGAAAATATTCCATTTGCAGATAAATAATGAAAGTAGAGAAAATCATAAATCCGGCAAGTACAAACTGGACCACCAGAAGGGATTTCCTAATGCGATTTGCTTTTGATTTGGGATCTTTTATACCTTTTATACTTATTACCGGATCGAATGAAGAGACAAAAAGGGCCGGATAAATACCGGATAGCAGACCTACAAGGATAATAATTCCCGACATCACAATTATGTTAATTGGGGAAAATACCTGTGATAATGTGATTAGTTTACCAGAAAGTTGGTTGTACAATGGTATCAGAAAGTCGATAAATAAAATTCCCAGCAGCCCGGCAATAAAAACCATGAGTAGCGCCTCTCCAAGGAATTGTCTGATTAGTTGACCTTTAAATGCTCCGGTTACTTTTCTAATACCAACTTCTTTCATCCTTTTAAAGGAATGCGAGGTAGTGATATTAACGAAGTTTACACCTGCAATAAATAAAATAAATATTGCCGAAATAGTAAACACTATAATATAAACGATATTTCCATTTCTGCTTATTTCCTGTTCAAGGTTCGAGTAAAGATGAATTTGTGTTATTGGCTGTAAAGAAAATATTCGCTCTGATTTCATTTCTTCCGGTGTACCGTCAAACTGGTAATACTCCATCTGAAAATCCAGCATCTTTGATTCCACATCCTTTTTTTGATCCATGTCCCACAGCTGAACATAAGTATAGACCCCTGCCCAGGTACGCGTATAATACAAACCTTCATATCCCATATTTATTAATAAGTTTCTGAATGAAGCAAAAGTGATAAGGAAGTCAATTTTTAAATGAGAATTGTGTGGGATCTCTTTGAACACTCCTGTTACTTTTAGAGGCAACTGAGACTGGTAAAGTAAGGTTTTACCCATTGGATCTTCATCACCAAAATATTTTCGGGCAATAAAGGGAGTTATTATTATCGAATTAACATCTCTGAGTGCGGAAAGTGGATTACCTTGAATAAACTCAATGTCAAACATCTTAAGAGCAATTGAGTCGGTAAAAAAGCCCCAATTTTCTTCAAATGATTTTTTTTCTCCTTCCTCAGGCTGATATGTAAGTACTGTGGAGAAATCTTGCCTGAAGTGAGTGGCCATTTCAATTTCAGGAAAACTTTTAACCATTTCATCGGCTAATACCGGAGCGGTTGGAGCCCAATTCCTTACCTGGTCACCGTAATGGGCTGTATTTGTTACCCTGAAAAGCCTGTCTGATTTGGGAAAGAATTTATCATAACTTATCTCATCCCGAACATGGGTTAGTATGAGAAATCCTGTGGCGATACCTAACGAAAGCCCAAGTAAATTAATAAAACTATTAAGCTTTTGTTTGAAAAAGTTGCGAATAACAACATTAAAAAAAAATTTGAACATAGTTTAGTAATTTAAGTTTTTTCTATTCATATCGTAAGCTTACTACTGGATTTTGTACTGAAGATTTGTAGGTTTGATATCCAATGGTCAGGATAACAATTACAAAAACCAGTACGCCTGATGCGATAAAGATCCATATACCAACCGATGTGTGATAAGACAGTTGTTTAAACATAAATTGCATCAAAATAATGGCAATAGGATAGGCAATTAAAAAAGCAATGAATACCAGTTTTGTTGATTCTTTGGACAATAACAGAATTATACGGGAAACAGAGGATCCCAAGGCTTTCCTAATCCCTATTTCCTTTGTACGCATTTCTGCTGAATAGGTAACCAGCCCAAATAAACCAAGACACGATATTAGTATGCCTAACAAGGTAAAAAACAGTACGATCTTGTTTACAGGGACCGATATTGCATATAACGGGTCGACATAGTCATTAAAGAAATAATGAATAAACGGGTAGGTAGGATTAATTTCGGAAAATATTTTTTCGATATACGAAATTGCAGATGTTTCCCTGCCCGTCTCAATTTTTATAAACAAATAGTCTTCAATTGAGCTAAAAGGTAACATTATAGCTTCACCAGCCATGGTTACCGGAAAGGAAAAAAAATCTTCTACAACCCCGATAACAGTATACCTGTCATCATACAGGTAAAAAGACCTTCCAACAGGGGATTCCCATCCTAATTTCTTTACCATTGATTCATTTATAACCATGGATTCATTATTTGATGATGAAAGATTTCTTGAGTAAAACCTGCCTGCTGTTAATTCAAGATCGAATGTTTCAAGAAAATCATAACCAACCCATGCAACCCTGGCCATTGAATTTTTCTCATCGGATGTTTCACCCCATTCAAATTCTCCATGGTCGATGAAAAGAGGAATTTTGGAACAAGTTGTCACATGTAGAATGTCGGGATTTTGTCGTAGTCGGGTTTTGAAGACTTCGTATTTTTCTTCCAACTCCCCACGCACCGGCATATATATGATATTATCCCTCGTTATACCCAAATCAGCATTTCGAACATAGTTGTATTGTTTATATACGATCATTGTAATAATCATCAGAAGTAACGCAAAAGAATACTGTATTACTACCAATATCTTTCTGAATCTGACACCTTTTTTACCAGTTTTAAATGCATTTTTCATGATGTCGGCAGGTTTGAAACCGGAAATAAAAAAAGCCGGATAACTTCCTGCCACAATTCCGGTAAACAGGATAATACCAATAAGGAGAATTAAAAACTTATAATTGGCTAAATCCAGTGATATATTCGTTTGAAGGGCAGTGTTAAATTCATTAATAAATAAGTCGATTAAAAAAATGGCTATGTTCAGAGCGATAAACACCATTAATAACGATTCTCCTAAGAATTGTTTGATTAGTTGGTGTCTTTCGGCCCCAACCACTTTTCTGATGGCAACTTCTTTTGTGCGAGTTATATATTTTGCGGTTGACAGGTTCATAAAATTAATGCATGCGATAAGCAGTATTAACAAGGAAAGTACTGAAAATAAGATAATACCTATAATTCCCTTTGTTTCTCCATATAAGTATACTTTTTTCAGTGGAGTCAGGAATTGTCTTGTTTCCGTATCCGGATCAAAAAGGCCACTGAAAAAATCAGGTAATTGCCGACTGATATTCTGCCAGGAATTATTATCCGGGAGTAAAACGTACGTGTAATATGGATTCCCGGTAAACCAGTCGATATTATGTCCCAGTTCTATCAGGAAATCAAAGGGTACAAGGAAGTCAAATTGAATACTGGAATTTTCAGGAACATTTTTAATAACCCCTGTAACGGTAAAATCGTATTTATTGTTAATCTTTATGATTTCTCCCATAGGATCCTTTGAATCGAAGTATTTCTCAGAAAATTTTTCGGTGATAACAATGGAGTTAGGCTGTGTTAGAGCAGTTGAGGGATTACCCTGTAAAAAAGTGA
Source organism: uncultured Rikenellaceae bacterium (assembly GCA_964515985.1). GTDB lineage: Bacteria > Bacteroidota > Bacteroidia > Bacteroidales > VadinHA17 > CAZEWS01. The sequence continues at coordinate 15,082 of CAZEWS010000029.1, forward strand.
AAGAAAATATCTCAAAAACAGTAGAATCGGTTGCCATGCCCCTGTTTTCGAGGAACTTTTTTTCCAGGATCATAGTTTTGATGTTTGATTCTGATGCCTGTTCGTGAATTTCAACTTTACTAACAGGTTGGTAATTAAGTAACAGTTCGCCAACGTCAGAGAACCTGGTTGTAGAAATTATTTCTGTAAAATTTTCTTTTAAGGCCTGAGCATATGCTCCTCCACTTCGGTCAGTAGTAAACTCATTATCTCCTGATTTAATTGTCTGTTGTACCAGGAAAATGTTTTCAGACTTATCGTGAAATCGGTCGTAACTTAATTCATTCTGAACCCAAAGGATAATTGTTACGGAGCAAGCTAATCCAATGGCCAAACCCATTAGGTTAATAATGGAAAACATTTTTTGCCTAAGCATGTTCCTTATAGCAGTTATAAAATAGTTTTTTATCATAGCAAGTTTTTTTAGCTCTTGTTCAATTCTCATGCCAAGGTTAGTAAAAATCTCTTTGTCAGCGAGATATATATATGTAAATTTTCAAGAAATGATCGATTGTCCATTCATGGACACTCAAATGTTCATATTTGGACGTTAGTATAGTCAGGGTTTGCCTTAAAGTCAAGCTCTGTGAAATTGAGCTAAAGCTCAAGCGATTTTATCGCCATTTCACAAGGCAGGCCTTAACTATATTAACTGGAATTATTTCAAGGACGTTTCACATAGCGGACTTTGTTACTGAAAACCGTGTCACAGATAAATCAAGGCAAATCAGATTCATGTACCAACCCCGACAGGGTTCTGCCAAAGGAAGAGGGAGTGAGTAACGTTTGGCATAGCCAAAACTCACGAGCAGGTTTGAGCGAACGATTGGCTCGAACGAAGTAAGAGCCAATCTTCATGAGCTGGTTCCAGAGCCTGGATTGTGGGAGCGAATAACGACCGTGGGAGCGAGTAAACCCTGTCGGGGTTAAATTATTAATATATGTCAACTTGAAAAGAATAAATTTAATTGTATATTAGAATTCTTAACTAATCAGTCAGCAGTCGGCAGTTCACAGTCGGCAAGAAAGTAAATAACAATCAAACAATAATAACACAATAATAAATATTAAAAATCACAAAAAACAAGCATCAAATAACAAATAATAATCAATTACCTAAATTCAAATTAACCAAACAGTTACGGAATTTGTCTTGAGATTTTGATATTGGGATTTGTAATTTATTTATTCACAAAATAATTAATTTTCAAAGGTGTTCCCCGAAAAAAACGTGGCAAGCTATGAGGTCACTTCGTTCAGTTGTAATTTGTTTTTTGTTATTTGGTCCCGATAGCTATCGGGATTAATTCAAAATTTATTTGACTTTATGGATTGACATTAAATAGTCCAGTCTTCAGATTGCCGACTGTTGACTGAAGATTGTCGACTTAAAAATGCAAAGTATAATGAGATTAGCCATTTTAGGCATTTCAAACTTAAGACACTGAATAGTTACTAGAATTTTTTATGAGTATAACGGAAGGGAAAATATTAATAGTTGATGATGATCCATATATCATTTTGTCATTACAGACGTTATTGGAACAACATTATTCGTTTGTGAAAGCTATTAGTGATCCTGAAGAGATTACAAAATTGATAACACAGGATTCCTTTGATGTGATTTTGCTGGATATGAATTTTAAGCTTGGGGATACTAGTGGGAGAGAAGGGATAAAATGGCTGAAAAAGATCCTTAAAATGGATCCGGAAACAAATATAGTTATTATTACTGCCTACGGTGGGATACATACAGCAGTGAAAGCCATGAAAGCCGGGGCTATGGATTTTATTGTAAAACCATGGCAAAATGAAAAAATTCTTTCAACAACCTCAGCAGCTTTTAAGTTAAGTTTATCGAAAAAGAAAGTTACAAAGCTGAAATCCCGGCAAAGAATATTAAGTTCTACCATTGATACCCAATTTGCTGATATTATCGGACACTCACCAGCGATAAGGAAAGTTTTTGATGATATTTCCAAGGTTGCTAAGACGGAAGCAAATATATTAATATTAGGGGAAAACGGTACCGGGAAGGAGCTGGTAGCCAGGGCGCTTCACAGAAAATCTGCCAGGGCTGGGGAGGTCTTTATTTCGGTTGATCTGGGTTCGATTACTGAGAGCTTATTTGAAAGTGAGCTTTTCGGTCATGTCAAAGGAGCTTTTACTGATGCCAGGGAAGACAGGGCCGGTCGTTTTGAAGCAGCCTCCTGTGGTACACTTTTCCTTGACGAGATCGGTAACCTGCCATTATCGCTTCAGGTTAAATTACTTAGCGTACTTGAAAGCCGGAAGATTATACGTGTTGGAAGTAATAAAGCTATTGATTTTGATGTACGACTTATATGTGCTACGAATCAAAATGTAAAGGAAATGATAGCAGATGGGATATTTAGACAGGACTTGTTATACAGGATCAATACGGTTGAAATTTCGTTGCCGCCACTTCGGGATAGGATAGAAGATATTCCTCAGCTTGCCAACTATTTTTTAGATAAATATTCCAAAAAATACCGTAAACCTGAATTAATCCTGCCTGAACAGGTAATAAAAAAACTTCAACGCTTCAATTGGCCGGGAAATATCAGAGAATTTCAGCATGCAATTGAAAGGGCAGTGATTCTAAGTGATGGAAAAAAATTGGAGACTAAAGATTTTGAATTTCTTTCAAATGATAAAAAAGAAGAAATCCCATTCGACAAGTATAATTTGGAAAATCTCGAAAAATGGGCGATTTTGAATTGTCTGGAAAAACATGGCGGGAATGTAACAAAAGCAGCTGTTGAACTTGGGCTAACACGGGGTGCCTTGTACAGAAGAATCGAAAAATATGGTAAATAGGAATTTCAGATTTAATGTCTTTTTCAGGCTTGGTATTGTAATGATACTCATGGGGCTATTCTCATATTATCTGTTTGTAGCAGACAAATATATCAGGAGTTTTTATATTGGATTTTTTATTCTGGCTTTGGTCATTGAATTATTGTGGTATGTTGATAAGAGCAACAGGGAACTTACAACGTTTCTGAGTACATTATTAAATGACGACTTTACTTCGAGGTTTAGAGATTATAAAAAAGGTAAAAGCTTTAAATTACTCTACAAGGCAATGAATCTTATTACAGATAAATTTCACAAGATAAGTGCTGACAGAGAAATACAATTTCAATATCTTCATACTCTTGTTGATCAAGTTAAAGTCGGGATATTATCGTATGATTCAAAGGGCAGGGTCCATCTTGTAAATCAGACCTTCAGGGAGTTATTTGGCACACCTCGCATAAGAAAGAATAACATGATCACTGAATTGAGTCCTGAGTTTCATAAACTGGTTGAAAAGATCAAACCAGGAGAACGATTTGTATATAAAGTATCAAAAAAGGGAAGTGACATTTCGCTCGCTATTCATGCAACGGAATTTAAAATGAAGAATAAGCGTTTTAAACTAATCTCAGCACAGGATATCCGCAGAGAATTGGAAGAAAGGGAATTGGAAGCATGGCAGAAACTTATACGTGTCCTTACACATGAAATAATGAATTCTGTTACTCCAATTTCCTCATTAAGTTCATCCCTTTATGAATTAGTAAAAATTGAAGAAGAACAGGAAAAACCATTGAATGATAAAGTCAAACAAAGATTGCAAAGTGGCCTTGAAGCTATTATCGAC
>CAZEWS010000030.1:0-8333 GCA_964515985.1 uncultured Rikenellaceae bacterium
ACCTTTCCCTTCCCCTCCTCGCCGGCTTTTTTCGCCTCATCAACCAGGCATGCCAATGCATGATTCGTCTCAGGGGCAGGGATGATTCCTTCCGTCCGTGCAAAAAGAACACCGGCTTCATAAGCATCAAGCTGGGTGATTGCTTTTGGTGTAACCAATCCGTCGTTTATTAACTGGCTAAGTGTCGGTGCAATTCCATGATATCTCAATCCCCCGGCATGAATGGGTGGAGGGATAAAAGCATGTCCCAGACTATGCATGGGTAACAGGGGAGTATATTTTGCCACATCCCCGTGATCATAAACAAAAGGAGCTTTAGTGAGGGTAGGGCAGGCAACCGGTTCTACCGGATAAATTTCAATCTGTTTCCCATTGATCTTATCATAAATAAAAGGATATGACAGGCCTGCAAAATTGCTGCCACCACCGGCACAACCGATGATAACATCCGGAAAATCACCAACCTTTTCAAGTTGCTTTTTGGCTTCCAAACCGATTATAGTTTGATGAAGCATTACATGGTTTAGAACACTCCCAAGAGAATATCTGGTGTTTCCTGATGTGTCCGTTACGGCTGTCTCAATGGCTTCACTAATTGCGATTCCAAGACTTCCCGGCGTATCCGGATGTTTTTCCAGAACAGTCCTGCCAGCATTAGTACGGTTGCTCGGACTGGAATAGCATTTACCTCCCCAAGACTGCATCATAGTTTTGCGATATGGTTTCTGTTCGAAACTCACCCTAACCATATACACTTCGCATTCAAGATCGAACTGGTTACAAGCAAATGACAAAGCACTGCCCCATTGTCCGGCACCGGTTTCGGTCACTAACTTTTTAATTCCGAATACCTTATTGTAATATGCCTGAGCGACGGCGGTATTTGGCTTGTGGCTTCCGGGAGGGCTAACGCTTTCATTTTTTAAATAAATTTTAGCCGGAGTATTCAGCGCTTTTTCTAAATTGAAAGCCCTTATCATCGGTGTCGGTCTCCAAATCGAATATACTTCGAGGATCTCTTCCGGGATATCAATCCACCGTTCCGTACTCACCTCCTGCTCTATCAGGTTCATGGGAAAAACAGGAGCAAGTGAATCCGGACCGATTGGTTTGCCATCCGGTCCTAATGGTGGATTCATTTTAATCTCAGCCAATATATTAAACCATTGTCTGGGAATTTCTTGTGCTTTAAGAGTAATTATTTTTTGTTTCATTTTTTTTTGTTTAAAGAGTTTAACTTGGTTTGATTTAATTATAAATTTTTAACTGTTGGGCTACCCGCCTGCCATTGCAATGACTCGAGCTTGGACAGGCAGGAAGCCCGTTATTACTTTTTATTCTTAATCCCCACTTTAAATGGCGGAGTTAGTCATTGTTTATCAATTTTTCACGTTCGCCATCGAAAGATGACTCTTCGCCACCAATGTATTAACTGTTCATTCATAACATTCAATTTTTAGTGTAAAAAAAACCGCTGGAGAAATTCCAGCGGTTTTTAAATCTTGCTATTTATTGTTAAACAAAAATGATTACCGGACTAAATCTCTCCCTATGAAAAAAATCAATCGCCACCACCAGCTCATGTACAATCCGTAAATCATTTTCGAATGTATTATCGTTTAATTTTCTTTTGAACCTGTAAAGGAAATAAAAAAAAATTAGAATAAAAATACTATATGGAAAATTTCATAAAGTTATGATGTGCGAAATCGTACATACATAGTTCATTTCCGAACAATTATAAAAAATCAATCTAAATAAGAAAACAGATAAAGAACTAAATAGTAAAAGATTAGAGATTTTGGCATAAAATGTGTCTAACATTTCTTCTGGTAACCAATAAAAGGTAATCCAAAGAATTAATTAACCAATAAATTTTTTATTAAAAGCGTTCTTTTTCATTAAAAAACAACCCCCGGTTTCGCACAAACCGGGGGTTGAGGTCAACATCTTCTCTCTACCGAAAGAAGGATGTAGATGGTAAATATACAAAATTATAGGTAAAAATACAATAGGTTTAAAATAGATTGCTAAATTACTCTTCAACTTACCTTATTATTTACCCATGTCATTCTCCTTTTAAAATCACCAAAACAAGCAGGATGTTGATAGAGTGCAGGTAGCTTCCGGGCAACCGGAGTTACCTGCATTTCGAAAAAGACCACAAATCAGGAAATTATGGGTACGGGAATTCCTCCAGGTTGAATAACATTCAGTGGAGTAGAATTGTTGTATTCATATGTTTAATAATTAACCCTAGTATTAATCTAAAATTTCTTTTATGAAAAACAAAGTAAGTATCCTTCTTACGATTCTGTTCCTTTGGGGCTGGCAAATCACACTGGCCCAGGAGAGAACCATTACCGGTACAATTACCTCTGCTGAAAATGGTTTATCCTTGCCAGGTGTTTCAGTAGTTGTTAAAGGTACAACCACCGGGACTATTACAGATCTGGATGGCCAATATTCAATTAATGTACCGGCGGATGCAGAAATCCTGGTGTTTTCATTTGTTGGAATGAAAACCGTTGAACTCCCTATTGAAAGCAATACCATTCTGGACCTTGTTATGGAACCCGATGTTCTGGGTCTGGAAGAAGTAGTTATTACTGCGGCTGGTATCCGGCGTGAGAAAAAAGCGTTGGGTTATTCGGTGGAAAGTGTTGATGGAGATCAATTGCAACAAGTTGCAGAACCTGATGCATTAAGGGCCCTGCAGGGGAAAATACCGGGAGTTAATATTACCAGTACCAGTGGTGCACCCGGAAGTTCAACACGTATTACCATCCGGGGGAGCTCTTCTTTGCTTGGTAACAATCAGCCGTTATTTGTTGTCGATGGTATTCCGTTTGACAACAGCAGCAATAGTTTGTTTTCCGGATTAGGGGATGGTTCTGCATATGGTAGCAGAGCCGGAGACATCGATCCCAATAACATTGAATCAATTACTGTGCTTAAAGGTGCTGCTGCTGCGGCATTATATGGTTCGAGAGCATCAAACGGGGTGGTGATAGTAACAACAAAATCAGGAAATGCCAGAGCGTCAACGAAAGGTATGGAAATCACCTACAGAGGTTCTTTTGGAATAGAGCAAATTGCCAATCTTCCCGAATACCAAAACACGTACGGAACTGGTACGAATTTCAATTATGCGCAGGCAAATGGTTCCTGGGGGGCACCTTTTATTGGCACCAGACCTTATGCTACAACCGATTCCATTGCACATTGGTTCGATGGACGCACCGGAATGGAAAAATATTGGGGAACCAGCGTTCTCTATCAAGCCTATCCGGATAATGTTAAGAACTTGTTTGAGACCGGGGTTGTTATTGATAACTCACTGACTATAAGTGGCGGAACCGAGAATTCAGCTATTTCCATGACTGTGTCGCATGTAAATAACGATGGGTATGTACCTACAACAAATTTTACACGAACAAATGTAAGCGTTGGTGGACAAACCCAATTGGCCAACGGATTTAATGTAGGTGGCGCAGTTACTTATGTCAGAAGTGGTCAAAAGGCGGTACAAAGTGGTGTGGGAGCATTGGGAAACACTAATCAATCAGCCTTTGCCAGAGCTTTATATTTAGGAAGAAACTGGGATGTACATGGTCAACCGTACCAGAACCCTGTTAATCTTGGAAGCGAATTCATGGTGGGAAGAGGCCAGGCCGATAATCCATTGTGGTCGTATGAAAATGCCGGATTTACCTCAAATACAGACAGGGTAACTGCGAACATAAATCTCGGATACGACATAACGGATTGGCTGAACTTTAGTTATAAAATGGGTGTTGACGCCTATAATGACAGGCAGAAAGACTTTATCAGGCCTGGATCCACGGGAGCACAGGGCCAGGGAAGAGTAACAACATATGATGTATCATGGGAAGAAATTGAATCAAACTTCATGATAACCTTTAATAAATATTTCGGCGATTGGAATTTAAGAGCAATTGCCGGGAATAATGTGAACCAGAGAACGAGAGATGCCCAGGCATTGCAGGGATCCAGCTACGTTGTTTTCGATATCGATGACCTGGACAACGCAAACGCTGTAGTTCCTTTAGGTGGAACATATTCACAAAGAAGGATTTGGGGTCTTTTTACCGACATCAGCCTTGGTTACAAAGGATGGGCCTATCTGGGTCTTACAGGAAGGAATGACTGGTCATCCACACTGCCAAAAGAAAACAGAAGTTACTTCTATCCGGCTGTAACCGGTTCTGTTTTACTTACCGATGCACTAAATATAGAATCTAATCTGTTAAATTTACTAAAACTGAGAGCAGCGTGGTCGCAGGTGGGTAACGATACAGGTCCGTATCTGATCAGGCCCGTATACCTGATAAACAATTATTATGGCACAATACCCAGGCCAACAGCAGAGCTGCCTTTCACACCCACAAGCGGTTCAACATCAGCCGGTGCATCGCTCAGCAACCAGGAAAGAGATCCAAATCTAAAACCTGAACGGACTGAAGAGGTTGAATTTGGAGTGGATGTATTTACTCTCAACAGCAAATTTGGTATTAACTTCACATATTACAAGAGGACTGCCAAAGACCAGATTGCACCTGTTTCGCTTCCCGTAAGTACAGGCTTCAGCCAGTTGCTTACTAACTTCGGGAAGGTGAAAAATGAAGGTGTGGAACTGGGAGTTCATATTACACCTGTTGAAACTTCATCAGGATTCCGTTGGAACATCTTTGGATCATTCACCCATAATAAAAACGTGGTTCTCGAGCTGGCTGACGGAGTAGATGAAATCACCATATTGGGTGGGAATGTTGCTAATCAGTCAAACTATTTTGCCGGCAATGTGTCATCTGTATTAAGGCCGGGACAGGAATACGGATTATTGAAAGGATCGGTGAGTATGAAAGATCAGGATGGAAATCTGCTGATTGACCCTTCGAACGGACAGTTGATTCGCAATCCAAATCCTGCCATAATCGGTAATCCAAATCCGGATTTTATTTTCGGGGTTACGAATACATTTTCATTTAAGGGTATTCGACTTTCTGCAGTTTTTGACTGGAAAGAAGGAGGAGATCTTTTTTCCAACACTGTGCTGTCCATACTGGGAAGGGGCGTTTCTAAATTTAATGAAGACAGGGAAATGATGAAAATTATCCCGGGAGTATACGGTGATCCGAATACATACGAACCTTTAAGAGATGGTGAAGGAAACAAGATACAGAATACCACTATGTTAGAAACCAATTCCCTGTTTTTCGGTGAAACATTCGCCATAAATGCAGCGAATGAATGGGCTGTGTTTGATGCAACGGTTTACCGGTTGAGAGAAGTAACCTTAGCTTATGACCTGCCAACTTCATTCCTTGAAAAAACACCATTTGGCAGGGCATCTGTCTCCCTTACCGGCAGGAACCTGTGGTTTTATGCTCCGCATTTTCCAAAATACACGAATTACGATCCGGAGATCAATCAATACAGCAACTCTAATGTACAAGGCATAGAATACAGCACAACACCTTCTACCAGAAGGTTTACAATCAATATTAGCTTAACATTTTAACCCTATAAAATGATGAAAAAGATGAAAATAAAATATTTTGTATCAATTCTGCTTTCATTGGTACTTATTCTGTTTAACAGTTGTGAAGATTACCTGGATATCAATGATGATCCAAACAACCCAACGGAGGTTCCTATAAGTCAATTATTAAGCACCGTTGAAGTGGATCTGGCAGGTTCAATGGGGGCATCAGTAGGAGGTTTATCCGGATACACTTCTGCGATGGTGCACCAAATGTTCCAGAGAGGTGGTACACATCAGTTCTATGATCTTCAGGGAACGGATTTTGAAGTACAGACCCCCTGGAATATAATGTACTCAAGGCTTTTAACGGACATACGTCAGATTATTAGTTTGGGTACCGAAGATGAAGGCAATGAAGACTGGCACTATGTGGGAATATCCCAAATCATCAAAGCCTACACATTCAGTGTTCTTGTCGATATCTGGGGCGATGTGCCCTTTTCTGAAGTCAATTTCGGATCTGAAGTTCGTATGCCTGAATACGACAATGGCGAAAATATCTATCCACAATTATTCACCCTGATTGACGAAGGCATAACAAACCTTCAGAAAACATCGAACCTTTCGCCAGGTACCGATGACATAATTTATCAGGGAGATTTTAGACGGTGGATCAAATTCGCCAGGACTCTCAAGCTGAAAATGTACAACCAAATAAGACTTGTACAGGATGTTTCAACTGAGATAAATGCTCTTCTGGCTGATGAAAGCCTGTTGATCGGCTCCGGTGATGATTTTGAATTTCCTTATGGTGCATCACTCGCGCCAATGAACAGAAACCCGGCTTATCAGCAGGAATATACACCGGGCGCAGGATATTTTTATATCAACCCTTATTTTTTTGAAATTCTAACCGGGCAAAATACTTTCTTCCCAGTTGAAGGCAATCCGTATTTGGGTATCACAGATCCCAGGGTTCCCTATTATTTCTATAACCAACTAGCTCCAGGGCAAGCGGCAGAAAATCCGGTTGCTTATAGAAACGGAGATTTCGTCTCTATCTATATGTTTTCATTCAATATCGATCCGAATGAAGGATTTGACCAGGCTTCTTCGCAGACCATTGCAGGACTTTATCCAATAGGAGGCAGGTACGATGACGGAAACGGTGGAATCGCCAGTTTCAATGGTGCTGGTGATACACCGCAACGGATGCTAACTTATTTTTCAAGGTTGTACACACAGGCTGAATTGGCTCTTGCGGGGGTAACCTCTCAGAATGACTCTTTGTTGCTGGCTCAGGCTATACAAGCTTCTTTTGATAAGGTCAATGAGGTAGCTTTTGCTGCCGGTGCACCTTCAATTGTTCAAACTGACATCGACACTTACATAAGTTCAATAATGTCGTTATACGCCATTGCAGATAATGAGGGCAAACTTCTTCATATCATGACACAAAAGTGGATAGCAAGTTTTGGCTTTGGCATCGATGCTTACAACGATTACCGGCGTACAGGATATCCTTTGTTACATGATGGTAATACTGACAACCTTGATGTAACGGTAAGAACCAGGGAATACCCGCTTTCGTATCCATGGAAGACAAATGACCTGCAAGTAAATAAGAATGCCCCGGCCCAGAAAAACATAACGACATTCAATGTATTCTGGGATGCTAATTAATAACCTTTAAAATTAAAAAGAAATGAAGAACATTAAATATTTATTACTAATTATTGGCATAATTTTAGCCTTTCAATCGTGCGAAGACGAGGAAAAAATACGATTCCCGGAATTTGAGGATGCAGCTAATGTAAGAATACAAATAGATCCGGACTACTCTTCAATCGATGCTTCAGACATAACAAATGCAAAACTGGTATTCTCTGTTTTTTCTGAAAATAGAAATATTGAATCTGTTGTAATTAGTGCTGTTTATTATTCCTTTCAGAACGATTCCACTACGGATCCGGTAGAAATCATGAGACTTACACAATCGGATTTTGATGCTGCTAATGGCGCAATCCGGAACAAGGAATTCACAGCGCAATTTCTGGCTGCACAATTCGGATTGCCCGGCGGATCGAGCGATTTGGGTGGAGGTGACCGGTTTGATTTTTCCAACCTTACAACGTTAACAAATGGAATGGTTTTCCCGGATACGATTTTATCCGAAACACAACATGAAACTGTAAACGTTACGCCAAACATCATCAACAGTGCAGCTACAACAAGTTTTACTGTTGGCTTCACTGCTTATGTAGCATGCCCTGTGCTGGACGGTTTCGCACTGGGCGATTATATGCTTGAACAAATTGAAGGCCCAGCCGACCCATTCTTCGGTAACCCGACCAGGTGGGCAAATGAAGTGGTTACCCTAACCCAGGTAAGTCCTATTGAACGCACATTCAATGGGACATATTTTACATTTGAAAATGTTGGATTTAACTTTTTGCTGATCTGTGGCAATGTGTTGGTTGGAACAACTGCCTCAGGAATAGGTTGTGGAGGACCAGGTTTAAATTGGACAGGTGCAACACCTCCCGGCTATTATGATGAGTCCGATGATAGTGTTATCATTATAAAAATTCTGGAAAATGTGGATGGTGGATGTGGATTGCCGGCAGCAGAGCCAATGACTTTGATACTTACAAAAATCAATTAATTATCTTTTTTTCGTGCAAATTAAAATTAAACACTATTAGATATGAAGAAAGTTAAAAACTTAATATTAACAACAGTTATCTTAGCACTGTTGGGCTCCTGTGTTGATGACAGTTTGAACAATTGAAGGTGCACCGGCAGCAAAAGCTACCTCATTGAC
>CAZEWS010000030.1:8343-10185 GCA_964515985.1 uncultured Rikenellaceae bacterium
TGCGGGCGGAGATGTATTGGAAACCCCCGAAAATGGTAATTTCATTGGTGCTGATCAGACCATTGTTTTTACCCTGCAAGTAATTAATTGCCAGGGAGGTATTGATTCGGTGGGTGTTACGGTTAATGAAGAAGATCTCGGTACTGCAGAGGTTAATCAAGCTTCTCTTAATGCAGTAAAGAGTCAAAACCAGGGTGAAATTACGGTTAGCTACACTACTGTATCACAAGTTCTGGAAGAAACCGATCTTGAAATTGATGTAACACTGTACGACGGGCAACAGGAAATAGACTGGTTTGGCCGAACTATAGATTACAGAAAATCAGCAACCGAATCTTATGAAGTTACTTTAGTTGTTTGTACATCTACAGGTCTCGCAGGCGAATACAATTCTGTTGCTAATGGCTATTTTGGTGACGGAAGCGGAGGACCTGATGCAGCTTATTTTGATCTGCAAGCTGAAATCACAATAACGGAGATTCGACCCGGTTTATACCTTATTGATGATATGACTTTCGGTCTTTACCCTCAGTTGTATGGCGATCAAACAGTCCCCGGTCGTGTTGAATTGTGTGGCGATGAGATCAGCGACAAGGGAGATACGGACCATTATGGTGATCCGTTTACCATTTCAGGCACATTGAATGGTGATGGCACAGTGAACCTGACCTGGCAAAATACTTATGGTGACAGAGGCACGGTTGTACTGACACCTAAGTAATCATAAATAAACAAGAAACGATAAAAAAAAGCCGGGTACCCGGCTTTTTTTTATCCAATACAATGTAATAAGTCGGTTGAAATCTTTCCGAAAAAAATTCAGAATTGAAATAATTATTTTACATCGTTATTTCATTTTTAATAATTTTTTTTTCCTTCCGATTAATTTCCCAACCAATTTTTTACAAATGTCAGTCATGTGACAAATTAAATCACCATAACATAATATATTTCGCCCGAGCCATTTTTAATCAACAGAGTGCCCCAATGTTAGCATATTGGCGTAGGATGAAACAGGTCGTGAAATCGATGAATGTTAATAAGAAAGGAGGTTTTATAACTGAATCATTGGATTCAAATTTGTTCTGTAAATGGCTCTTGCGAGCCTTCTTAATTTTTATTAAAGTTTTATTTAATCTCATTCATTGACTAACGTGATAAAAATTTTATCCTTAATCCCCACCGTTTTTTTTGGTTTTTTTTTTAATATATCTCAAACTGAATACGCAATACTGGACTAACTCCATCCTTCTCCCTATCAAAGGCCTGCCCGAATGACTTCGGTCGGGCGGGCATTCCTGCGGGAAAAGGGATCACTTTGTGAAGGGCGGGAACTTGATTATTCCTTCCGCTGTATCATGCTTCCAACCCCCGCCTCCCGATAGTTATCGGGATGGCGGGGTTAGTCAGGACTTAGCTTGCATGTTGTATAAACTATAATAAATTAATACAAAGTATTTTTCTTCTATTTTTAATATTCTATATTTAAAAACTTTTGATTAGCTAATTAAACCGATAAATATGAAAAAAGTACTTATCCTGGGAGCCGGAATGGTTGTCAAACCCATTGTAGAGCATTTGCTCAATAAAGGCATACATGTCACCGTAGCTACCCGTACAAAATCCAAAGCCGACACAATGATCAAGGGCCATCCGAACGGAACTTCAATTGCCTGGACGGTCGATGATCAGGAAACACTGGACGGTCTGGTTTCACAGCATGATTTAACGGTTAGTTTACTCCCCTATGCCTATCATGTTATGGTTGCCAAATTGTGTTTAAAGCATAAGAAAAATATGGTAACTACTTCATATGTTAAACCCGAAATGCAGGCATTGGAT
>CAZEWS010000030.1:10195-18503 GCA_964515985.1 uncultured Rikenellaceae bacterium
TGAAATTGGACTTGATCCTGGTATTGATCATATGTCCGCCATGCGTATTATTGATTATGTTCATAATAAAGACTGTAATATTGAGGAATTTTACTCGATTACTGGTGCTCTTCCTGCTCCTGAAGCAGCAGATAATCCGTTTAAATATAAATTTTCATGGAGTCCGAAAGGGGTAGTTTTAGCCGGAAATAATGACGGAAGATATTTAAAAAACGGGGAAGAGGTATATATCCCTACAGAGGATCTGTTTAAAGATATCTTTACCCTGGATTTTCCTCAAATCGGCGAGTTGGATGTCTATCCCAATCGTGATTCGATCGATTATATTGAAATTTATAATATTCCTGAAACAAAAACCATGTACCGTGGAACGTTCAGGCATAAAGGCTGGTGTGAGACGATGGACGCCATGAAAGCTCTGCATTTAATAACCGGCAAAAAAATGAACCTTGAGAAAAAATCATATGCTGATTTCGTTGGAGCCTTAATCGGTCACTCTTCAGGTGAGAATATAAAAACAAAGGTTGCAGAATACCTTGGGATAAATGTTAATGCCCACGCGATGAAAGCCATGGAATGGCTCGGACTATTTGACGAGAAACCTGTAAACCGCAAAGAAGACACTCCTTTTGAGGTAACGTCTGATCTGATGATCGATAAAATGATGTTGGATACTGAAGCACACGACATGGTCGTAATGCAGCATATTTTTCTTGCAAGTTACCCGGACGGAAGTAAGGAAGTAATCAAGTCAAGAATGCTGGATTACGGAACACCCGGTACAAACACATCCGTTGCCAGAACGGTGGCCCTGCCCGCTGCCATTTCCGTTCTGATGATCCTTGAAAATAAGATTACCATCAAGGGTGTATACAGGCCGGTCCTTCCGGATATATATAATCCTGTTTTGGATGAACTGGAAAAGATTGATATAAAAATGATCGAAGAATATGGTTTGCCGGAATCTGAAAACGTGCCAAGTTGGTAGGTCTAATTGACATTTGGTACTAATCCCCTGGCATCATCGGATTCCTTATGATAAACACCAGATACCGGGGACTTATTTGGTGATAATTTGTTAGGTCTGTACTTTGCGGTGCATGATACTAAACCATCTTTCTGGAGGTTCGCAGTTGCACCACTTGTTTATCAGCTCCTATTTTTTCTACAATAATTTGACCCCTCCGTGGTCATTCTTTTGCTATGAAAAAGGAAACCCGTCCGCCCGCTTAAGGCGGTCTGTAAAAACCCCGACAGGGTTCAGAACCCTGTCGGGGTTTTTTAATTTATGTCATGAAACAATTACTCCGTCTTTTATGGTAAGTATTCTGTCTGCCATCTTCGCCAGGTTTATATCATGTGTAACGATGACAAAAGTCTGATTGTATTTTTCGCGGAGGGTAAAAAACAATTCGTGAAGTTCCTTTTTATTTTGGGTATCGAGGTTACCTGAAGGTTCATCGGCAAGGATAACTTCCGGGTCATTGACCAAGGCACGGGCAACGGCTACTCTTTGTTGTTCTCCGCCGGAAAGTTCGTTTGGTTTATGATCCAGCCTGTTCTCAAGTTTTAAGAAAGTGAGAATTTCATTTGCACTGGACTCAGCTTTATTCTTTGGAACCCGTGCTACAAAAGCCGGTATGCAAACATTCTCAAGAGCAGTAAATTCCGGCAGAAGGTGATGAAACTGAAAAACAAATCCAATGTTCTGATTCCGAAACCTTGATAAGGGTTTTTCATTTAACCCATGAACATCAATATTATTAAAAATAATTCTTCCTGAATCGGGTTTGTCAAGAGTTCCCAGTATCTGCAGAAAGGTTGTTTTACCGGCACCACTGGCACCAACAATAGAAACGATCTCTCCTTTTTTAATCTCGATATTTATTCCTTTTAATACATGGAGATCTCCGAATGACTTTGTAATATTTTCAGCTTTTATCATAAAAATAAAAAGGAAATTTATGTTATCCCTTTCACTATTAACACCAAATAAATGTAGAGAACATATAGCAATAGTAAAACAACTCCTTTCCAACGATCGATACGGCCACCGTTAAGTGGCAGGATAAAGAAGAAAAGAAGAAGGGATATGCCCAAAACCCAGAAAATGTCAAATTTGAGTACTGATTCTTCAATTGGAATTGTTCTTACCAAACTCGTAACACCCAGTATCCCCAAAATATTAAAGATATTTGAGCCCATAATATTCCCGACTAAAATATCCGTTTCTTTCCTTAATGCTGCAACCACTGATGTAGCAACTTCAGGGATACTTGTTCCCAAAGCAATAACGGAAACGGAGATAGCATGTTCACTTACTCCCATGGCAAGTGCAATTCCTGAGGCCCCCTTTACAAGCCAATTTGCACCTAATACCAGGCCTGTCGAAGATAAAACAATCAACACCAATGATACCATAACAGTGTACTTTGGTTTTTCAAATTTTGTCCCAAGTTCAATATTCTCATGACGGGATCTTTGAATTGACCAAACCATAAAACCAGCCAGAAGAGCAACAAAGATCAATCCCTCGATAAATTGTAATTTGCTGTTCAAAATCAAAAGGTAAAAAAGGACAGTAGCACACATCATAATTGGCCAATCGATTTTAACCGATTTGCTGTTAACTGAAATAGGGGAAATCATGGCCATCAAACCCAGCACAAGTGCAATATTGGATATATTGGAACCTATTACGGTTCCAATTGAGATAGCGGGATGGTCAGTCAGTGCAGCATTCACACTCACCACCAGTTCAGGAGCTGAAGTTCCAAGTGAGACCACGGTTACTCCAACAACCAGGGTTGATATTTTAAAGTTTTTAGCAAGGCAAACACCTCCGCGAACCAAAAATTCGCCACTTAAAAGCAAAACTACGAAACCGGCCAGTAAGTAAATCAAGTTTGGAAAATGCATGCAGGAAAATATTAAATAGAAGGAGAAACAGTCTTTAAAAAAGACAGGTATATATCAGAGGCGAAATTAATCTTATTCAGAAAAAAATTAATCATCTTTCAATGTGTTTTTCATATCCTTTATATCATCTATAATGTCAGAAGAACTATCGCTGAGTTCTTTTTTAATATCATCGGTTGCTTTTCTGAATTCACGCATTCCTTTTCCCAATCCTTTTGCTATTCCCGGAATTTTCTTAGCGCCAAAAAGAACCAACACCACAACGAGAATAATAAAAATTTCCGCACCGCTTATAAATAATAAATTACTCATGGTTTACAATATTTTAAATCTTATCCTTAAATAAAAAAATTGTAACTATTCTCCGAAGGAGTCCCGTGGACAGTTTTCAAGAGTCTCTTTTGTATTTTCAGTTTAATTTTATCACATTCTGTCTTTTTTTCACATTCCAATAAACTGATTATTTATAAAAAATCAATCTCCACTAAATCATACGAATTTACTAAAGTTGATGCAAATAAAAAAACCCGGCCTAAATAAAGATTCGGACCGGGCTCACAATGGTCTTGTTCAACCCTATGTTACTCTTTTTCCTTTAAGCACTCTGGTTGTTTCGGCTTTTCTTATTGTATCATATACCATGGGTGTTGCAATAAAAAGAGATGAATATGTACCCACAATAACTCCAATCACCAAAGCAAAAGTAAAGCCACGGATAACTTCACCTCCGAAAACAAATACAGCCAATAACACCACAAAAGTACTTAGCGAAGTACTGAAAGTACGGCTTAGTACACTGTTTAAGGCAGTATTTATAATCTCTTTTCTCTCTCTCTTTTTGTATAATCCTATATACTCCCTGATCCGGTCATATATAACAACGGTATCGTTAATGGAATAACCAACCACCATCAATATTGCAGCAATAAAAGCCTGGTCGATTTCAAGCGAGAACGGCATTATGCTGTAAGATAACGAGAAAATGCCCAGTACAATCAATGTATCATGAATTAATGCTGTAAGCGCACCCAAACCAAACTGCCAGTTCCTGAACCGAATGAAGATATAAAGGAAGATGACAACCAGTGAAAATGCGATAGCCCAAATAGATTGAACCTTAATATCATCGGCAATCGTAGGCCCAACCTTTTCTGAACTTAATCTTCCGTATGTTTTATTCGGATCCTGACTGATAAAATCATTAAAAGTATAATCGTCACTGAAATAAGACTTTAACCCGTCAAATATTTTTGCTTCGATGATATTATCAACGTCGGTTCCCGAGCTATCAACCCAGAATTTGGTTGAAATCCTAATTTCACTGGACGAACCATGGGTTTTAACTTCCGGTGTTTCTCCTAATATATTCGTTAACGAATTCTGAATATCTACCGTATTAACCGGTTGTTCAAACCGTATAACGTAATTTCGCCCACCGGTAAAATCAACACCCTGATTTAATCCCCTGGTAAACAGAGAAACGATTCCGATCAGGACTATTACTCCCGAAATAACATAAAAAACTTTTCTCTTCGCAATGAAGTCGATGTTTAGATTCCTGAATGCATTTTCGGTTATTTGAGTAGCAAAACTTAGTTTGGCATTCCTGTTTAAAAACCCGGTAAAAATAAGCCTGGTAATGAATATTGCCGAAAACAATGAAGTCAGAATGCCAATTACGAGAGTTGTGGCAAAACCCTTGATCGGACCGGTGCCAAGTACATATAAAATAATAGCTGTTAATAAGGTGGTTACGTTAGCATCGATGATTGCCGAGTATGCGTTTTTATAACCATCGGCAATAGCCAGTTTAATTCCTTTACCAGCCTTTAATTCCTCCCTGATCCGTTCGTAGATCAGCACGTTAGCATCAACTGAAATACCAATGGTAAGGATTATTCCGGCAATACCCGGCAGGGTAAGGACTGCATTTAAGGATGCCAGTACTCCTATCAGGAAAAACATATTAACAATCAGGGCTATATCGGCAACAAATCCTGCCCTGTGGCTGTAATAAAAGACCATATACAACAACACGACGACAAATGCAATAAAAAATGAATTCAAACCCAATCGTATTGCTTCCTTTCCAAGAGAGGGACCGACAATAGCTTCCTGAATAATTCTGGCAGGCGCAGGAAGTTTTCCGGATTTCAGTTTATTTGCCAGATCCTCAGCTTCCTCTATTGTAAAATCCCCGGTAATCACAGAGCTTCCGTTTTTTATTTCAGTTTGAACCGTAGGTGAAGAATATACATATTCATCCAATACAACTGCAATACTTCGTCCGATATTTTCCCTTGTTAAACGGGCCCAGACCTTTGCACCCTCCCCGTTCATGTTCATATTAACCTGTGCACTGGCACTTGTCTGATCAAACGCCATCCGGGCAGTTGTAATCACATCACCGTCTAAAGGAGCTTGTTCATCCCTGGTGGTAATCTTTATGGCATGCAATTCAAAAAGTGTTGCAGTCTCATCATATTTATAAGCTTTGCCACTCCAATAAAACTTTACGTCTCTGGGGAATAACGACCATATTTGTGGCATATTCAGATAGGTGTTCACCTTTGCTGTATCACGAAAATGTGAATATCCTATCATGCTTCCGGATCCAGGTTGTCCGTCCCGGGTAGTATTCGGGTACAACACTGCAAACAACGGATTTTGTAAATTAAATTGATCGATAGTTTCCGGTTGCTCTTCCGCCTGCGTTGTATCGGCTTCCAGCATTTCAAGTAAAGAGGTTTCTCTCTGAGCGGTATCGGTTTCGGCAACTTCAGCCAGCAATTCACCTTCTTCCTGTGTAATATCCTGTGGTTCTTCAGCTTCTTCATTGGTCTTCGTTGTGCTTTCCATCTCCCTGATCCGGTTGTTGGCAACAATCAAATATTGAAAAACCTCTGAGTTTTCATAAGTCTCCCAGAATTCAAGATTTGCCGTACCCTGTAAGAGATCCCGAACTCTTTGTGGATCTTTTATACCCGGAAGTTCAACAAGTATCCTGCCCTGGGTTTCCAGTTGGGATATATTTGGCTGGGTGACTCCAAACCGGTCAATTCTGCTTCGTAAAATATTAAATGCATTATCCACTGCGCCCTGGGCTTCATTCCGTATTACCGCCAGAACTTCACGATTGGTTGAGTTAAAATCAATCCTGTCTTTTAGTTCCAGCGTTCCAAATATTGCTGCTAACCGGGCATTAGGAACAATTTCTTCAAATGCCTGTCCAAATAATGTAATAAAGTCTTCCTGACTATCTCTTTGATATTCTTTTGCCAGGGCAAGCGCCTTTCGAAAGGTTGTATCTGTGCTATAATTGGATAAGGCCTGAATGATATCTACTACCGATATCTCAAGTATCACGTTCATGCCCCCTTTCAAGTCCAATCCAAGATTTAGTTCCTTTTCCTGGCATTTCCTGAAGGTATTACCGAGGAAATTCCACTCATTTTTTCTCAAACTTGCAATTGAATCCAGATAATCAGATTCTTTTCCCAGATCGCCTTGTGCATAATGCGCCGCATCCCTTTTAACCTTATAAGTAGCAACCGTGAATGATAACTGATATATACAAACTAAAGCCAGCGTAATGGCAAATGCTAGAATGGCTCCCCTGTTTTGCATTGGTATATAGTTTTAATCGATATAACTTACGTTTTTCCTTCAAAAATGTCGCGCAAAGGTATTAATTTTTTTTTGGGTTATTAACGTATATTTACAAAAAGGAGGAGTATCAAAATAAAAGGGGTGTATCAAATTAGAAATGCCTAAAATTAGAAATGCCTAAAATTAGAAATGCCTAAAGTTTGAAATGCCTAAAATGCATAGAATGCTTAAAATTTTAATACACATAATTTGGGGATCATAATTTTCTTCATCTTAGTTCATTTTAGTCATTTGGTTTATTTCAGCTCATTTTACAATTTTTTTGCTAAAACAGATTCATATCGTCCAATACTTTCATTACTGATTTTACTGAATCAGCTGACTTATAAAGCATTGCCTTTTCATCCTCATTCAGATCAACCTCTATGATCTCTTCAATACCATTTGTACCTAATTTAACAGGGACGCCCAGGTAAATATCTTTGAGGCCATATTCACCATTCAGGTATGTACAAACAGGTAATATCCTTTTTTGGTCAAATACTATTGATTCAACCATTTGTGCCACTGCTGCTCCTGGGGCATACCAGGCAGATGTACCCATCAATTTAACGATTTCTCCACCACCCATCCTTGTCCTGTCGACAATTTTATCTATGGTTTCTTTATCCAGCAATTCAGTAACAGGAATTCCACTCACACTGGTATACCTTGGTAATGGAACCATTGTGTCACCATGTCCTCCCAGCAACAAGGCTTGAATATCCCTGGGTGATGTATCCAGTGCATTGGCAAGAAAAGCTCTGAATCGTGCAGTATCAAGAATTCCTGCCATGCCAAAAACTTTACTTGATTCTTTTTTGGCGGTAAGGTATGCACAATAGCACATTACATCAAGGGGATTTGCAACCATCAGAATAATGGCATCAGGAGATTGTTCAATCGCCTTCCCGGTAACTTCTTTAATAATTCTCGCGTTTGTTCCAATTAGGTCATCTCGTGACATTCCGGGTTTTCTTGGTATTCCCGAAGTGATAACGATCATACCTGAACCTTTGGTGGCTTCATAGTCATTGGTAACCCCGACAACCCGTGTGTCAAACATATTAACCGGAGATGATTGCCACATATCCAGACTTTTTCCCTCAGCCATACCTTCGACAATATCAAGTAATACTACCTGTTTTGCCAGACCGTTGTGAGCAATAACATTTGCGCAGGTTGCTCCGACATTTCCTGCTCCTATTACAGTAATTTTCATATCGTTTTAGTTTTAAATGATTTGTAATTTATAATTTGAGCGAAGCTAAAATAATTAAAAATTGTAAGATTTGAAACAACAAGGTTACTTTAATTTACTGTTATTCAACAAGTTTTTTGGTATATGGGTTCAGGATTCAGTGTTTTGGCAGCGAATGGTTTTTAATTTGTGGCCCAGAGTTCTGATTTAGCAGTTCACCCTGTGAAATATTCCGACTTGCTTTTTTGAACATTCTTATTCTTTAGAGTTTCACTGGGCAAGCCGGATTTCACGGGGTAAATTAGGTTGTGATTAAGTGGTTATTAAATTGTTTTCCTTTGTCCTTTTATCTTTTGTATTTCATAGCGTAAATTCAATTGTCATTGAGTTCTTTCACTTTTATCTTTTGTCTTGTTGCGGGTTGCGGGTTTGAGTTACGGGTTGCAGATTGCGGGTTTATATCAACTAAAATTCTCCTCCTTGGAAAGGCTACCGTGTACCCATAAGTTTTTCATTAACTTGCGGCAATTTACAAACTTA
>CAZEWS010000031.1:0-18292 GCA_964515985.1 uncultured Rikenellaceae bacterium
ATTTCAGAACAACACAGGATTTGACTGGAATTATACCACCGTCTGCCATGAATGTGGAATCGCTTAATATATCAATATAAAACTTACTATTTATTGGTTGTACATATGATTTATGAATAATTACTTTAAAGGGTGTATTTTGATATAATTCACTTTTGCTTTTGAAAAACCCGGTTTTCTCACTGAAATATCCAACCTCAAAATTAAGTTTATCTAAAGTAGAAATAATCATTGAAAAGGAACGCAAATTAATAATCCCATCTTCAATATCATTGTATGCCTGAAATGACTGTATCCCCCTGAATAATTCATTTGAACCTAGCATAGAGGGGGTTTCGTTTTTTGTAGCCCTTATGACCGCATAAACCTCATACTCTGTTGTTGAGAATTTGTTATATATATAAGCAACCGATATAAAAAAAATAATTGAAATAAGGAAAATATATTTAAAGGAGATTAGTTGTTGAATAAACAACTTATTACTTGTAAAAATAGTGGGTTCGATTATTTTATTCTCTGTCATGGAATATTATTTTAATTACCTCGAATACTGGTAATGTACAATATACTTAGAATGGCTGTTATTGTTGTTAAAACTGTAGAAATCATAGGATTCTGATAACTTAAGGATTTTTTTCGAAGTGGTTCAACTATAATAATATCATTGGGAATAATATAATAAAGTGGACTTGAAGCAATTTTTGAATTAGTCAGATCTAACTTGTAATACATCAGTTTATTATTCTCATTCCTTAACAGAATGACCTTTTTCCTGTCTGCATACTGCGAAAGCCCACCTCCGAGTGCTAGAGCCTGGTAAATATTAATAAAGTCCTCGATAATTAAATATCTTCCCTGGTTCCCAACTTCTCCCATAACTGTAACCATGTTGTCCATTAAACTCACATTAACCTCAGGCTTAGTTATTATACCACTCATGGCTTTGCTTATTTTGTCAGCTGCTTCCAATAGTGTAAGGCCACTAACCTTAATCCTGCCAATGAAAGGGTAATAAATATAACCGGTTTCATCAACAACATATCCTTTTGCATTATCTGAATTGCCTTGACCATAAGAATTCAATAAATCTGCTGTTTGTTCATCAGTACTCAGCACAATAACACGTAACTTATCAAAAGGATATATAACTTTCGATTTCATCGGATTAACAGCGGGCTCACTTAGATCATCAATATCATTAAAATACTTTATCTTTGAATAAGGGACACAAGCAGAAATAGCTATAGTTAAAATAACTATGCTAATCATAAGAAATTTTACCCAATGTGTTTTATTCAATCTTTAAGGATTTAATTGAACAAATAATTTCATTTATGAACTTTACCTACTTTAAACCAACAAAGATAAGAAATATTTTGTGAGTACGGATTCAATTTGATACGCCCCATCTAAAGTTTCGCAGTTAAATAAAACGTTGAAAAACAATACAATAAGTTAATAAAAAGCAGCATGATAATTAGATTAATATACTATTATTGAGTATATTAACAGTGTTACCAAACACAAATAATCATGCTGCAAAACAAAGATATATATATTGTCATGCTTGAAGGTAATCACTTATCATTTATTCAAGGAAATGAAAATGTTGAAGATATTGGTAAAGAAATTGAGAGATGTTTAAATAAATTCAGAAAATCAACATAGCAAAAGGTCTAATGTTGAACAATTTTTTCAAAAATTGTATTCGTTGTTGCTTTGATTCAAATAGAGTCCCTGAATCAGATAAAACTTCAACGGTCGTTGACGTATTTTTTGCAAAAACAAAAGACCTTAGCAGCAGCTATACTGGCTTAAAGAAATACATTAATTTAAATGATAAGTTAAAAGCTGATAGGATGTATTTCAGTGAAGACAGGGACACTTATTTGTTCTGTCATACTTTGTTACGTCTCGTTCTTTCAAGGAAACTTAGAATTGATCCATCGGATCTCTCAATTATAAATGATATAAATAATAAACCTGGTTTACAGGGAGACCTATTGTTTTTTAATGTTTCACATACTCGTGAGGCTTTCTCTTTTGCCATTTCTGATAGGCTCAAAGTAGGTATAGATTTAGAAAAAGTTGACAGGGAAATTGATTTCAGATCTATAATTAAAACATTCTTCAGTAGTGGTGAAGTAAAATTCATCCTCGAAGACCCTGACAAATCACAAGAAAGGTTTTTTCTTCTATGGACAAGGAAAGAAGCACTTTTAAAAGCTATGGGAACCGGGATCGTCGATAAACTTCAGGAAGTTGAAGTATTTAGGGATATTAATTTTCTTAACCGTGAATCCTTCAATAATATTATCGATAATAGCTTTTTTTGTGATCATTATATTTATTCGGAAAAAATACTTAATAATTATTTTAGTATTGCTGTACCTGCCAGAGCAAAAATTATATTACATCACTTGGATATTTCAATTATAAAAACTTTGATCCATGAATTGGAGGCCTGGTTCAGCGGGAAAACATTTTAGCAAAAAAAACCGGCATTCTGGTGAAGTTAAACTTTACAAATCATTGTAACAATCATTTTTGACTTCATTCGTAAGCCTCCGGCATAGTTCATCTTTCACTTGATTCAGGTAGACGCCACCGAAAAGGTTGTTTTAGACTGCCAACCAATCTCAATAACGATACCCCACATTGATTCCCTCTGTCTGTTCTTCCAAAGAGAACCCAGGTTTTGCTCAGCCCAGGAGATGGTCTCTTGCACCATTTTATCAGCAGTGCTTTTATCCTACCTCGATATTTCCTGGCGAGCCATTTTGCCAGCTTCCAGAAAACCATACGATCGATTTTACTGTAAATAATTGAAGTAAAATCTGTATGTCGATAGAATAACATCCCGTTATGTTTGGGAGTAATTCCGTTTGATACAACTAATTCATTAATTTACAAGCTTAATCCGGAACAACTTAATGATTCAAGATCAAGAATTCAAAGGAAGGAAATTGAAGTTGCATTGCATGGTTTTAACCATAAGAATGAATTAAAACCTGCATTTCTGGGTAGGGTCTCTTATCGCGAGTTTGCCTCTGTAGACTTTGACAAACAATATGAAAAATTAGCGAAAGGAAAAAGAGCATTGTACTCCTTATAGCAAATTAACACAAATATTTTTATACTCCCGTTTAATACGTATGATAACAATACTTTAAAAGCAATAGAGGAGTTGGAAATTGATATTATTTCGGTTAGCATGTCCGGGACATCCTTCAGTAATAAAATATATTCCTGCAACTTGTGGGGACTTTTCTGAATTGCAAAAGATCATAAATAATTCTAAAGATGATGATGAAACTATCATATTTCTTTTCACTCTTATTTTTTCAAAGAAGGCTCCTCGAAATATTCTAATTATTTATCCAAACTAATAACATTTAACCACCTGGATACTATACTGCATTGGGTAAAGGGTCAAAATTTGAATTTTTATACCTTCTCCGATCTGGCTAAAACCGGAAATTTCGATAATACCCTTTATCAGGCGAATTCCTTAAAGTATAATTTATTAAAAAAAGTATTAAACAAACTGAAGCTGTATAGATACGGGGTATATTCAACCCTGGAATTTCATCAGCGGAATAAAGTATTAATATTTGGTAACATTATTCTGCATCTTCTTAGTTTCCTGTTCGTCTATTTTTTTGTTTATTATGTTATTAAAGTTTTACGCCCAGGTCTTAAAACAGTTTTAATTTTGCTGGGAATTTTCTCTGTCCCGGTTTTAATTTACCTCTATTATATCAGAAATGACTTTAGCTTTGGGATGATATTAATAATATTGCTAGTGAACCTTATCGCATTAATCTTCAGTTTATTCCGGATATATAAACCATTGATTCAGACTTCAAATGATAAAAATTCACAGCAATAATCCTTAGAATAGTTTTTCCCTGTCCTGGTTCTGTACAAGTATTTTATTGGTCGGTAGGTGGAAAATTCAAGTATTCATCAATTCCAATTTATTTAAGATTCTACTTCCTCTGGTTTGAAGTGTGATCCTGTTGAAGTTTCAATAAAATCTATTGGAGTACATTAATTGACTATTCGTCAAAATTGTATTTTTTCAATTCCATGTTTATTTTTTAATGTGGGCTCGATTTAATGGCACTTACATATCAATCTGATCATTAAGGTTCATTTTTTGACGGTCAAATAACCCTTGACAATTACCTGAAAATTGAATTATATTTGAAATTATTATATGGAAAGCAGAACTACTACAAACAACCAGTATATTATTAAAGACCAAAGAATTAATAGAAGTTTCTATCAGAACGATTTATCTGTTGAAACTGGTGAAAACAGTCCGGTTTTTGAAAAACTTGCTGCAGAAGACTGCGAAGACTTCTTTTATTACATTGAGCGGATAGGTTTGGCAAAAGATCCGAATTTAATCATACTCTCTTCTTTACACCATTATTATTACGATACTGAAGATTTGAAAGAGGTTGAAACTATGATGAATCTGAAACAACTTAACCACATAAAACAAATCAAGGATTTTTTACATACTATATACCATATTCTAGCACAGGAATGCTACTTTATAGGATGTTTTTTTGACAACAATAATCAAAATGGATATTTATCAGGTTCTCATAAGCCTCAGCGTCAAAGCACAGGACGGCTCGACCCGGTGGAGAATGGTATTGCATCGAATATCACGTTTATAAATATGATGTATAACATAATGGACTCAAGACCCAACAGGAATATGACGAAAAAAACTATTACATTACTTCTTAGAGAAGCTGGTTTTAAAGTTCTGGATATGACTGAACTTAATGGACTTACATATTTTTGCACTCAAAAGAGCAAGCCGTCTGAAGAGTAATTATTACCTTAATGCAGGTGTCCGGTATTTTCATCGGGCAGCGCGGGCTTCCTGACATAAAGTTTTGTTGCTTATGGATGTTTTCAGTACCCTTTATCGTCTCCATATAATTTCATTCCTGAAGAAATGGAATTTTTTTAAATTAGTCTTGGGGTCTATTGACATTTTAGCAATAGCGTTTGCATTTCAGTGCTCATATTTTATTAACTACTTCGAGAAGGGGGTGGTCTTTTTTACGGAAAAGAATTTTTTACTCCTGTTCCTGGGGATACTGCCTGTCTGGCTTCTGATCTTATACCTGATAAAAATTACTGAAATCCCACGCACGAAACGTTACAGGGTTCTGTTTTTCAAATATCTGCAATCGGCAATAGCGATTCTCTTTCTCCTCATTTTGTTATATTTTGTACTTAAGTTATACACGATCTCGCGACTCTTTTTAATAGAGATCTCTTTTTTTGGATTCCTGTTTTTGTTTATCGTTCGTATTTTGGAGTATAAGGTTTTTAAAAATTACAGGTCAAAAGGATATAATCAAATAAATATTGTCTTAATAGCCGACGATTCATCTTTACCTTTTATTGAAATCCTCTTTTCAAACAAAGAATGGGGGTACAAAGTAGTTGCGATCTTTACCGAATCATTAGTGCTTAAAGATAAATATGAAAAAACAATAATAATGCTTCCTGAAAAATTTTTAAAGGTGCTTAACGACCTGATGGAAGTGGATATAATTGATGAAGTACTCTATTTAAAAAATAAGGTCGCACCGTCTGAAGTGAGAGAAACGATCAGATCGTGTGAAGAACTGGGGGTTACATTCAGACTAAAATATAAGGATCCGAAAATTAACCTGACCAACGCTATCAAAACAGATCTTGCAAACGAAAAGTTTCTGACCTTCGTTAACATACCATACAATTCATATGCACTGGCAATAAAAAAATTAATGGATATTAATATTTCTCTATTGATGATAGTTGCATTTTTTCCACTTTTTATAATTGTAGGGATTTTAATAAAAATAACATCACTCGGCCCGATTATATTTAAGCAGGCACGTATCGGTCTCAGGGGGCGCCAGTTCTATCTGTACAAGTTCAGAACTATGGTTGCAAACGCAGAAAATATTCGAGAAGATCTTGCGGATAAAAATGAAGTGGATGGTCCTGTTTTTAAAATTAAAGATGATCCACGGGTTACAAAAATCGGTAAATTTCTTCGTAAATCAGGTTTGGATGAACTACCACAGCTATTTAATATTTTAAAGGGAGAGATGTCGCTGATAGGACCTCGCCCACCCCTTCAGAGTGAAACCATGCAATATAAGCGCTGGCAATTAAGACGATTATCTGTAAAGCCAGGATTAACAGGTTTCTGGCAGATAGTGCCCGACAGGAACGATATCAAATTCGAAAAATGGATGGAAATGGATTTAGCTTATATAGATAATTGGTCGCCTCGGTTAGATTTTATAATTTTTTTAAAAACAATAAAAACAGTGTTTCAAAGGACAGGGTTATAATATTGAGCCTACTCTAAAAAGTCCATCGCTTTGGAATATTGGAAAAATGGAATATTGGAAACAGCCATTATTCCAGCATTCCTCCCGATAGTTATCGGGATCCATTATGCCATTATTCTGTCAAAAATTACTTTTCGGTGTGGACTCAATATTATCTGGTAAACCTATAAATCAGTTGATCCTTAGTAATTTGCTTTTTTGTTTTTAGCCTTAGCCCTTGCCCCATGAAATGCTTGCCCTGTGTAATCCAACAAAAGTTGGTGCGAAGCAATTCCACATGGCGAGCAATTTTGCTCGCAAAATTATTTCACGGGGTGAACCTTATTCCACAATCATTCAAATTTACCAGTTTCATTTGAATAGTATTAACCTTTTTAAATTTGCGAAGCTATGTTCTATGTTATTTCAAGAACAAACTACTAGTTCTGTATATAGATTAAATAAGCATAGTAAAGATTGTGTACATAATAAAAAAGAGAAATCATGAAATTATAAACACCTGATAAACTGATTGTTGCTATATGAGAATTGGTAGTTTTGGGTCATGCGTTGCACTAAACAGATACATTGTCTACTGTGGTTTTAAAATTCAGAATTTGTTTTACTATTTAATTTGTGTCGAAGCAAGAGCGAGCAATTGAAATATATCCCATAGGGATAAATATGTTACAACGAGGGACGTGAGTCCCTTTTTCAGAGATAAAAGAAAATGAAGTTCCGTAGGAACGGTATGATTTTGTACCTTTAAAGACTAACAAAATCGATAAACCTGAACAGTGCCTAATACTTACTCACAAATATATCTTCATTATGTATTTTCTCCAAAATACAGGCACGCACTCATTATGGCTGAATTTGAAGAAGAGCTTTATAAATACATTACCGGAATTATTAAAAATCTTGACCAGCAACTAATCAGAATAAATGGCATGCCTGATCATTGTCATCTGTTGGTGCGTTTAAGACCCTCTTTAGCCCCATCAAGATTCATACAAGTTGTGAAAACAAATTCATCCAGATGGATCAATGAGAAAAAATTTCTCCATCATAGATTTAACTGGCAAACCGGTGGTGGGATATTTTCAGTCAGCTACAGAAATGTACCTGAATTGATCAGCTATATTGAAAATCAAAAGAATCATCATAAAAAAACAAGTTTTAGAGAAGAATATCTAAAATTATTGAATCATTATGGAATTGCCTTTGAAGAAGAATACCTCCTGAAATTTTTTTAACACAGAACATTTCGTTCCTCTGGAACTCATTAATCTGTTCTTTTTTATTCCAGAGTCTTACGACTTTGGCAAACAGATACACTGCCTACGGCAGTTTTAAAATTCAGAATTGGTGGTTCTGGGTCATGCATTGCACAAAACAGGAGAATTTTATTTATTTTACATTCATAATTGAACATTCTAAATTCTAAATTTATCCCGTTTTGTGCAATGGGACACCCAAAAGTAGTTTAAGATAATCTTAATTGATTGATATTCTTAATATTAATAAATCGCTATCCAAAAAAACGCACAAAACAGGAAAGAGTCCTTAAAACCTTTAAACATAGATTAACATACAATATGGAATGCGTGTAAAAGACATTACTTCCTGGTTGGATCATTTTGCGCCGTTATCATTCCAGGAATCATACGATAATGCCGGCTTAATTGTTGGCGATCCTGATCTGGAAATTCATTCCGTTCTGGTTACCGTTGATGTGACAGAAGCGGTTGTAGACGAGGCCATCCGGTTAAATTCAAACCTGGTAGTTGCTCATCATCCGGTTATTTTTACCGGCTTAAAGAACATAACCGGAAGGACTTATGTTGAACGTATTATTATCAAGGCTATCCAAAATCATATAGCTGTATATGCTTCGCATACAAACCTTGACAGTATACTTGGTGGAGTAAGTTCTAAAATGGCCGGTAAATTAGGGTTAACAAATACCCGCATTCTATCACCACGAAAAGGGGAACTAAGAAAGCTCGTTATTTTTGTTCCGGTCGATAAGGTTAACCAGATCAGATTGGCAATATTCAAAGCTGGAGCAGGGGAAATTGGAAATTATGATTTATGTAGTTTTAATGTATTGGGAGAGGGAAGCTTTCGTGGAGGAGAAAATACGAAGCCATATGTTGGTAAAAAAGGTGAATTGCATTTTGAAAAGGAAGTAAGGGTGGAAACGGTATTCCCAAAATATTTACAAGAAAAAATTATTACAGCACTTCTTCGGGCTCATCCCTATGAGGAGGTAGCTTATGATATTTACCCTCTGGAAAACAGATATGAAAGAGCGGGTATGGGGATCATTGGGGAACTTGAGAAAGAAATGGATGAGATCGATTTTCTAAAACAACTTAAGGTAGTATTTCATGCAAAAGGATTAAGGCATACTTCTCTTTCAGGAAATAAGGTAAGGAAAATAGCTGTTTGTGGGGGGAGTGGGAGTTTCTTATTAAATGAAGCGATAAAAGCGGATGCAGATGTATATGCTTCAGCTGATTTTAAATATCATCAATTTTTCGATGCTGAAAATAAAATACTTATTGCAGATGTTGGGCATTACGAAAGTGAACAATTTACAAAAGAAATTTTATATGAAGCGCTAATTAAAAATTTTCCTAAATTTGCAGTTCATTTTTCGGAGGTAAATACTAATCCTGTTAATTATTTATAGAGATGAAAAAGATCAAAGCAGTCGACCCGGCAGATATTTCAGTTGACGATAAATTAAAAGCTCTTTATAATTTACAAACAGCTGATACAGAGATTGATAAGATAAAAATACTACGGGGAGAACTGCCTTTGGAGGTTCAGGATCTGGAGGATGAAATTGCCGGTCTGGAAACTCGTGCTAACAATTACAAAGAGGAAGTTGTAAATTTAGAGCAGTCTGTCGTAACAAAAAATAATGAGATTAAAGATTCAGAAGTACTGATCAAAAAGTATGAAGAGCAACAAATGAATGTTCGGAATAATCGTGAATTTGATTCCTTATCCAAAGAAATAGAGTTTCAAACACTGGAAATTGAATTGTGTGAAAAGCGGATCAGGGAATTCACAGCACAGGTTACTGACAAAAATGGAATCATTGAAAAGGCTAATACAGTACTAAAAGAACGTCAGGATGATTTGGATACTAAAAAGGCTGAATTGGATGAAATTATTGCTGATACACAGAAAGAGGAAGCAGTCCTGTTAAAGCGGTCAGAAAAAATAGAAATACTTATCGAACCAAGGCTTTTGACTGCGTACAAACGGATTCGTAAAAATGCAAGGAATGGATTAGCCGTTGTGATTATTCAACGAGCTGCCTGTGGGGGCTGTTTTAATAAAATACCGCCACAACGTCAATTGGATATCAAATCGAGGAAAAAGATCATTGTTTGCGAATATTGCGGACGGATTCTTGTGGATGATGAAATAAGTGAGAAGAAGGATAAAGCTTCTTCACCAACTGCCACCGGCACCTCCACCTCCAAAACCGCCTCCTCCAAAACCACCAAAACTTCCACTTCCTGAAGAAAAGTTGCTGAAGTTGCTGCCGTGTGAACGGCCGGAAGATCCTACCAGAAACATAGCCGTCCAGAATGGGATATTATGACCCAACGAGTGATATCGTGCCCGGCGGAGTCGTCCGATTATAGAGAACAGAATAAACAGAAAAAAAATACCGATGGTACTGAATGCAAAACCTTCACCTTCTGATTGTGGATTATATTCTTCTGCCGTAAATTCACCTTCCGTTAAGGAAATCAGGATATTTACCGCCTTATTTAAACCCTCATAATAATTTCCTCTTTTAAATTCCGGAATAATTTCCGCTTCAACGATTCGTTTAGAAACTGCATCCGGCACCACTCCCTCCAATCCATAGCCGACAGCGATGAATACTTCCCCTTTTCCTTCTGGCCTTTTTGGTTTGACAAGTATCACAATTCCGTTGTCAAATCCTTTTTGTCCAACACCCCATTTTTCTCCCAACCGGAAACTAAAATCAGCAATATCGTATCCTTGTAAACTTTCTACAACAACAATAGCAATCTGGGTGGAGGTTTCGTTATTAAAACTTATAAGCTTTTTTTCAAGCTGTAAAATTTCGTTGCCGGACAAAAACCCAGAGAAATCATTTACAAGACGGGGAGGCCTGGGACGCTCGGGAATATCCTGGCCAAATATTGAAGAAAAAAACAATAACAGACTGAAAATAATAAGAGTTGATTTGAGTTTCATTGTTATAGAACGTATCGGAATTTCAAAATTGTTCATTGATTTACAATAAGTTATGTGTATATAATAAAACTTATCTTATAAAAGGCTAAGGCTAAGGTTTTTATGTTTTCATTTTGAACTTGTTCCTTTACCTTTGTGTTTATTTTTTAAATTTAAAACATAATTCTTCTGCTATTTTGAACTAATTATGGTTTTATTGAACGTTTAAAATTGTCATGTTCGGTTCATTATACTTTGCATTTTTAAGTCGGCAGTCGCCAGTCGGCAATCTGAAGACAGGGCTATTTATTAACCTGCTAGTCTGACCACTAAGATGTTCAAATTTATTATTATACCTCATCATTAGCATAATATTTTAAATCTAATCATAAAGTTATACAGTAGTAGTGGTCTGACGAGTGGCCACTAAAACACTGAAAATAAATTCTTTGTGAAACTTAGTGGCTTAGTGGCCAGATTATTTATCATAGACTGATTAGTAACTTTTCCGTGTCAGGAATAACTCAGGACAAAATTATTATTGAATCATGAATTTATTCTTTACCAAATGAAATTTCATCCGAAAGCTCATTTATATCGTCTTTCTGATATGGGAAATGGTTTTTCAATTGTTTACCTGCCATTTTTATTCCCCGGCTCAGACCTTCACTAAATTGTTTTTCTGAAAAGAAATCCAGCATTGATTTTTTTAATTTCATCCCAAAAGTCATCCGGTACAACCTGGTTTATACCCGCATCACCCAGAATTGCAAATTTATGATCGTTGACTGCTAAGTAAAACAAAACACCATTTCGTAATTCAGTCTTATGCATACCAAGTTTTTCAAAAATATACACAGCCCGGTCCATTACTTCTTCCCTGCATTTACCTTCAATATGTACCCTGATCTCACCGGAAGTGTTTAGTTCAGCTTCTTTTATGGCCAGGGTGATGTTTTCTTTTTCTTGCTTATTGAAAAAATCAGATATTCTCATATTAGAACTCTACTTTAGGAACTTCCTTAGCCTTTTCTTCAGCCTCAAAGTAGGCTTTGCTTTCAAAGTTGAATATATTGGCATAAATATTTTTCGGAAATTGCCTGATAAACGTATTATAATCCCTGGCAACATCATTGAACTTTCTTCTTTCAACTGCAATCCGGTTTTCCGTTCCTTCCAGTTGAGCTTGTAATTCAAGGAAGTTTTGATTGGCCTTTAAGTCGGGATATCTTTCAATCGTGACCAATAGCCTGGATAAGGCTGAACTCAAGCCTGCTTGCGCTTCCTGAAATTGATTCAATATGGCAGGATTTAAATTACTGGCATTAACCTGAATGGAAGTAGCTTTTGCCCGGGCTTCAATAACCTGGGTTAAGGTTTCCTGCTCAAAATCGGCATACCCTTTAACCGTATTGACAAGATTTGGGATCAGGTCCATTCTTCTTTGATAAACATTTTCAACCTGTGCCCACTGGGCGGATACTAATTCGTCTTTGCCAACCATTTGGTTGTAGGTTCCTTTTACAGAGGCATATACAAGTATGACCAGCAGAATGACAATTGCCAGAACAATCCATGACTTTTTCATCTGTATAGATTTTAAATTTTATAATTGATATTGATGAACACAAAATTAATATTTGTATCGGAATTAAAAAAACCCCTTAATTTTCAGATTTCATAAATAATTAGTTAATAGTCGGCCCGCCCGTACCGAACGGTACCTGCCCGAAAGAATGAATTCTTTCATTCAGGCGGGCGTTCGGGCGGGCAGTCTACGGCAATCTGAAGACTGGGCTATTTATTAACCTACTCGTCTGACCACTAAAATGCACAAACTTTTTACATAAACCATAACATAATTGCAATGTTTCAAATCTAAACTAATCACCTGGCAGTAGTAGTGGTCTGACGAATATCACGAAATAAAACCTAAATTGATATGCCATACAGAATAAAATTTTTTGTCCAACTTTTAAAACCCTGTTTGGTTTTGCCTGCCCCTTGAAATGCGAAGCATTCCGACTCGCCCTGTTGAACTCTGAAAGAACGTTCCACAGGGCAGGTCGGAATATTTCACGGGGCAAGCCCTAACTAATTGACATATAAAACAACAAATTGAACCGTAATGGACAGAGAAAGCACTCTTTCAAGCCCTACGGGCTGTTTTCCTTGTTTGTGTTTTCATTAACAGTCACTAAAGTGACTGCCTATTGTATGTTAGTCCCTACGGGACATGAATATATACCAACATTCCATCAGGGATAGTCGATAAAAAAAGTGTTAACTTTATAGTTAAAATGACAAATCAAAAAACATTATGAATACGGATAACTTTAAAAGGCTTATTTTACAGGGAATTCCTGATGAATTACCGGAGCCAAAGCCATACGATAAGAGCATTAATCATGCCCCGGAAAGAAAAGAAATTCTAACCCATGAGGAAAAAAAGCTTGCGTTGAAAAATGCCCTTAGGTATTTTTCTCCAAAGCACCATCAGGTATTGGCAAAAGAATTTGCACAGGAATTAAGGGATTATGGCCGTATTTATATGTACCGTTTAAAGCCGGATTACAAAATTTACGCCAGGTCAATATTTGATTATCCCTATCAATCGGTTCAGGCAGCTGCGATTATGCTTATGTTGAGTAATAATCTGGACGATACGGTTGCCCAGCATCCACATGAGTTAATAACCTATGGAGGGAACGGTGCTGTATTCCAAAATTGGGCACAATACCTGCTTACCATGAAATACCTGGCAGAAATGACAGATGAACAAACCCTGGTTTTGTATTCCGGTCACCCGATGGGTTTGTTCCCTTCGCATAGGGATGCTCCACGGGTAGTGGTTACAAATGGGATGGTCGTACCCAATTATTCTAAACCGGATGATTATGAAAGGTTCAATGCTCTTGGTGTTTCCCAGTATGGACAAATGACAGCCGGATCATTTATGTATATTGGTCCTCAGGGTATTGTCCATGGGACAACTATAACCGTGCTGAACGCATACCGGAAAATTTCTAAGGGAAAGGAAAAGGATTTGGGAGGAAAGATTTTTGTTACATCCGGACTGGGAGGAATGTCTGGTGCTCAGCCTAAAGCCACCGTTATCGCAGGTGGAATATGTGTGATTGCTGAAGTGAATAAAAAAGCCATTGACATGAGATATTCACAAGACTGGATTGATGAAGTATATACTGATCTTGATAAATTGCTGGTTCGAATAAAGAAGGCAAAGTCAGGAAAGGAAGCTGTATCCCTTGCTTATTATGGAAATATTGTGAATTTATGGGAAAAATTGGTTGAAAAAGATATCCGGGTTGAAATGGGTTCGGATCAAACCTCTCTTCATAATCCTTATGCTGGAGGTTATTATCCTGTCGGTTTGTCTTTTGAAGAGGCAAATACTATGATGACAAATGATCCTGATCAGTTTAAAAAACAGGTTCACGAATCCCTGAAAAGGCAGGTACAGGCTATAAATAAAATGACGGAAAGGGGGATGTATTTTTGGGATTATGGAAATGCATTCCTGCTGGAATCGTCAAGGGCCGGTGCCGATGTTACACGACCAGATGGTAGTTTTAGATATCCGTCCTATGTTCAGGATATCATGGGTCCCTTATTCTTTGATTATGGGTTTGGTCCGTTTCGCTGGGTTTGTACTTCATCAAATCCGAAAGACCTTGAATTAACAGATAAAATTGCCCTCCGGGTTTTGGAAAAAATACATCAGACAGCGCCAAAAGAAATATCCGGACAACTTGAAGATAATATCAATTGGATAAGGGAGGCCGGAAGAAACAACCTGGTGGTTGGATCCCAGGCACGGATCCTTTATGCTGATTGTGAGGGAAGGATAAAAATTGCAGAGGAATTTAACAGGGCAATACGGGATGGAAAGATTTCAGCGCCTGTTGTACTTGGAAGGGATCATCATGATGTGTCGGGTACGGATTCTCCGTTTAGGGAAACTTCGAATATTTATGATGGATCCAGCTTTACAGCTGATATGGCCGTTCACAATGTTATTGGTGATGCCTTCAGGGGTGCTACCTGGGTTTCCATTCACAATGGTGGAGGTGTTGGCTGGGGAGAAGTAATAAATAGTGGATTTGGTCTTGTTCTTGATGGCACTGAAAAAGCCGACAGGAGATTAAATATGATGCTTCATTGGGATGTAAACAATGGTATAGGCAGGAGAAGCTGGGCGAGAAATAAAGAAGCTATTTTTGCCATAAAACGGGAGATGGAGAAAACACCCGGGCTAAAAATCACCGTACCTTATTTTGCTGATGATAAGGTAATTAAGGTCTTGTAATCAGTACTACGGCATAAGATGCGAGTCCTTCTTCGCTTCCGATATATCCAAGCTTTTCAGTGGTTGTAGCCTTTATGGAAATGTTTTCAACTTCGATTTCCATTACTCGTGCCAATTTTTTTTTCATTTCAGGAATGGCATCCATTATTTTCGGGGTTTGCAAACAGATGGTAGAATCGATATTTACCAGGGAATATCCTTTATCTTTTAGCAGACAGATTGTTTTTCTCAATAATATCTTACTGTCAATCCCTTTAAATTCTGGTGACCTGTCGGGAAAGTGATAACCAAGGTCGCGTAGATTGGCTGCACCCAATAATGCATCACAAATTGAATGAATTAAAACATCGCCATCAGAGTGACCTACGGTTCCTTTCGAATGAGGAATAATCAATCCGCCTAGACAAAGGTCGTGATTTTCAGCTAATTGATGTACATCATGCCCAAAACCAATTCGCAGGTTCATTAATTGTTTGATTTATTTAAAAGACGAAATGAATCAAAATCAAAAGTAAGTGAGAACCGTAAGGTCCGTGCAAGGGGGTGATTCTGCGTTGTAGGAATCAGATAGGCGAAATCGAGGGAAAAAATGTTCAGTCGCAGTCCCAGACCTGCTGTAAAAAATTTCCGGTTGCCTTTTGTTGCATGCTCATGAAAATATCCGGTTCTAACGGCAAATTGCTGCGAATACCAATATTCAATGCCAAATGAATAAGTGATTTCATGCAATTCTTCCTTAAATCCGTTTGGTGCATCATAGAATGATTGTAACATTCCGACAGGTACAGATACAAACGGATCTTTTCCCCTTAAAATGGTTATTCCGGTAGAATCGTAAATAGGTGGAGTAGGTACAAGAAGCTTGTTAATATCCGCTGCAAAAGTAATGGAATTATAGTTATCTAATTTAATCATTAATGCACTACCTAGTCGCAGGTTTATCGGTATAAAGTCCGGTTCCTGATCGTCGGTATATGTCATTTTAGATCCTATATTTGAAATGTCAATGCCAAAAGACAACCGGGAATCCCGGTCGAATAGTTGAATATCATCTTCGAAATAGGAAGAAACATCTGCTGCAAATGAAATGCCGGGTTTGGTTTCAGTTCCACCAACATGAGTGCCGCCGGTCAGGTTCGAGTAAATGTACCGGAATGCTATTGCGCCGGAGAATTTCTCGGCGAATTTCCGTGAGTAAGCAAGATCAATGGCGAACTCATTGGGATTAAAATTTCTGGTTTCATTTCCAAAATAATCGGTAAATACAATGTTTCCCAATGAAAAATAAAGCAATGAACCACTAATAACTTGTTTGTCATCAAGCCTTTTATAGCCCGTAAGGTAAGCCAGGTTAATATCAGGCACTAAATTTCTCAGCCAGGGAGAATAGGAAAGCCCTACTCCGCCATCACCATCAATAAAGGCATATTTTGCCGGATTCCAATGCAGGGAATTGAGATCAGGGGCTGTTGCAACCCCTACATCACCCATGGCACCGGATCGGGAATCCGGCGCGATTGAAAGGAATGGAACAACCGACTGAATTGTATTAATTTCCCCTGTTACTTCTCTTGTTGTGATTTGCGAAAAAGAAATCAACGGAAGAGTGCATGCAACCACTAACAGCACCAGGGACTTTCTTACTTTATTCATTTTAACCTAAAATTATTGTTCACAAAGATAAAATATTTATTTGTATTGAAATTACATCATCTTAGAATGACCAGCTTTTGTGTTTTTACAACCATCTGATCATTAGAAGAACGTACCTGAAGACGATATATGTATATACCGGTGCCAATTTTATTTCCATGATCGTCCAGACCATCCCAGATAATCGGATCTGAACGAAATCCATCAGAGTAAATTTGTGTTTCAATCGTTTTGATGATTTTACCCGATAATGTGAATACCTGAAGTAAAATATTCAACTCGGACTCAGCTTGATTGTGCTCAAACACAAACGAGGTGTTATCAGTAAAAGGATTGGGGTAATTGAATAATTCTTCGATAATAAAACCAGATGATCTTGTTACTACAAATTCTATTGATGCTTCGGCTGAATTGTTTAATATATCCCAGATTTTCAGTACAATTATGTGATTGCCCTCAGACAGACCGGATAGGGGATATTCAACTTTTCCACTTTGGTAACTATTCAGATCGGATTCGTAATAATTATTGAGAACAATCAGATTCCTGTAGTCGTCATCCAGAACAGCAGTAATATCGTGCCCTATCCCGTTTCCAACCGTATTTATACCATTGGGGTCGCTTATAAAAGCCAGAATTTTGGGATTCTCGTCGGTTATTCCACCTGAAACGAAATTCCGGTTGTTCATATACAATTCAATTTCAGGGCCCTCCTCATCAGAAAGATAATCAGTACTGAATCCTCCAATCAAGATTTCCTTATAAACCCCATTGGCATCAAAAACCGAATTAGTTGCATAATAGCTTATTTTTCCGTAATCGATGTTATAGGAAATATCTTTTGGTACAACAAATGAAAATGAAAAATTACCATTTGAAACAGACGCTTTTCCCTTGTAAAGAACATTATCCTGCACCATAAATTGCATAACGGGTGTTTCATCGTTTCCAAGTGTGGTAACGGTTGAAGGTTTGTCAAACACCATTGGATAAACTATTCCGGAAAATGTATCCATGATTTCACCGGTAAGATTCTCAATATGGCCTGAAATCGTAACCCGGCTTAATGCTTCAAGTGTATCGGCGGTTTCAATGTCATGACCATTTATTGAATCGGTAATGATATTATACAGAGGATAAGAAAGCGCCAGAGCAGGGTCTCCCAATAATGTAAAATTTCTTTTATTAATGCCCGATCCTGATACATTCTTTGTTAACCGTAATATATCACCTAATTTGTAAGGTTTCATCTGCGAGTCCCTTTTAAATGCGTATTTATAAAAATTTTGATTTAAAATAAAATTTGGACTCGAATATACCAGCCGGGTTGTGGTTAACAATCCTATACCTCCTCCCAAAGTATTTAAAATTACTTTTTCTCCCGCGGAAGTTTTTCTTTTTATCTCTCCATTAATTTCCCTGTCGATATCATCAAAGCGGCTAAATTCACAAGTTGCTGTAATAAACAAAGGCAACCTGTTTTTGTTCTTCCAGGAAGGAATATCATCCATACTTAATATCTGCTCATGGGCAAGCCCGCGTTCGTTACCGTGCCCGGTATAGTTGATAATAAGAGCACCCGAATTAATTCGGTTATTGATTGCAGTGTTTACTTCAGGATATGATTCTCCTCTTGGGGAGGAAACCTGAGGATAGGCATCCAGGAAAATTTTTTGCACATTAAAGCTGGGATAGACAGTATCAATAAAAGTTGCAAGCG
>CAZEWS010000032.1:0-14447 GCA_964515985.1 uncultured Rikenellaceae bacterium
GTATCTAAGGGCATTTTGGTTTAACATTTGATTCCCCCAAATCTAATTGAGTCTCGATAAATCTTTGGTATTTTTTATCTTTTACTGATTCAATTTTTATCCATTTGGGCAGAGGTTTACCAAATTCATTTTGAATCTCAGGGGTAGTAATTATTTCATCGTATACTTTTTTGAGAATCTCAAAACCTTCAATCTTATCAAAGATTATCAGACAACTGGTATCAGCAATTACTAGTTTAGGTATTTGCAATATCAGATTCTAAGTCTTCTACTGAAGTACTAAAAACAGAAACGCCATACTTACCAAGCAACTCGATGAAGGTCCTTTTAGATAAACCGGCTAGTTCCGCAGCTTGTCCAGAAGATAATGTACCATCTTCATACAATTTTGAAGCGATTATCATTGCTAATTCATTATCATTCTTTTCTACTGAATCAGGTATTTTAAGTTTTATTGTTCTCATTTTAAAACCTCCTTTAGGCAAAGTTAATCAAATCTCTGAATCTATCCAATATCACGTTTAAATGAAGATGGCTGTTAGGCGCTTACCACTAACGATTGTATAACGGCATTGCCGTTATTTTTCATATTAGGTGCACTTGTTGTTGGTTTAAAATTACATTAACCATATAACAAAT
Organism: uncultured Rikenellaceae bacterium; assembly: GCA_964515985.1. GTDB lineage: Bacteria > Bacteroidota > Bacteroidia > Bacteroidales > VadinHA17 > CAZEWS01. Next base: position 640 of record CAZEWS010000032.1, read on the forward strand.
CCAAGGGACTTTCAATGCTTTGATGGTATATAAGCTCAAGCGCTAATGCTTTTTCATAAGCAACTCAGTAGAACGACTTTCCAAGTCGTTTAGCGACTCAGAGAGTCGCTCTACCAAGATAATACAAAATATCAAATTGGTGAGTTCAAACTTAATCTTTCTATTTTTTCAATCTTTCTAAATTAACTCTTTTTCAAGAATACTATAGAATTTATCTTTTGCATTTCGTTCATTCCATGGACAATGTCCACATTTATCTAATTTTATTAGCTTAAAATCTCTTAAGGTTCGGGATAAAGGTTCTTCAACTCCTTTTACCGTGTGCGGGTCATAATCTCCATGAATAGCAATAACCGGACACTGTATTTCATGCCCTGATTTTAATAATTCTCCGCTTTTTCTCAATTCTTCAGCCTCTTTCCAGACAGACTGAAAAATAACAGGTTGAAATTCAATAATTTCATTCTCCGCAGGTAAACTATCAAAGGAATCTGCTTTAGACATTAATTTTCCAAAACGTTTGAATGTTGCATTTATATCCGAATAACCGGGTTTATTCAATAATTCCAATAGGTTTTGAGCTTCAGACTTTTCGTTATCTGAAAGGCGATTCAATCTGATTTTAAGAAGGTCAGTGTTATATCTTTCTTCAAATGAGCCCGCTCCTACAAGAATCACTTTTTCTACGAAAGTCGGAAAACGGGAGGCAAAGATAAAAGCTAACCATGCTCCCCATGAAAAACCAACCAATTTAACAGGAATCTTACAGGAGCTGGTTATAATCGAATGTAATTCCTTAAGTTGTCCTTCAATGGATCTTTTAGTTTGAAAAGGTTCAATAATTCCAAAGTTCTCTGATAATTTTCTTGCGACAGGAGCTACTTCACCCGGAGCACCTGGTCCTCCATGAATAACAACAACATTAAATGGTGCTTCCCCATATTTTCTTGGGTTATCCATTTTTGTTTTTGATTTATTCCTGAATTGAGCCTAATGGTATCTTGGTTATTATAAAGTTAAACGTATCACTTTTAGTACTTTCCTCCGCATTGCATTTATACATTGGCAAACGTTCTTTATTCCATTTCGATGGTTACTATTTCATCTTCCAGACCTTTTGAAGTAACTTCAACTACTAAATTTCCTTTGGTGAATTCAGAACTCACTATTAACATTGCTTTTCCATAGAATAGATTTACAGAATTCGATTTAAAAGAAGTCATTGATTGAGGATTTCCATTGCCAACTCCAGCTATCTTACCAGCTCCGCTCATTTTTATGTCAACTTTATTATTTGCTAACGGGCATAGATTTCCTTCTTTATCAACTGCTTCTATGAGAATATAGGATAAATCATTTCCATCCGCTTTAATAACCTTTCGGTCAGGAGTAAGTCTCAATTTATAAGGTTTACCCGCTGTTTTCACAATTTTTTCTCCGATTTTTTCTCCCTCTTTGTAAGCAACTGCCTTTAATTCACCCGGTTGATATGTGACCTCATTCCACATTAATCTAAATCGTTCAATTGATTTTTCTGATTTGGGATTTTTACATTTTTTACCAAGTGATTTCCCATTCACAAACAGTTCTGCACAATCTCCATTAGTGTAAACAAAAACAGGTATATTTTTTCCAATCCTGTCTTCCCAATTCCAATGCGGAAGGATATGGATTGTGGTTTCTTCGGGCTTCCAATAACTTTTATACAAGTAATACCGGTCTTTTGGAATACCGCATAAGTCAACCACACCAAAATAGGAACTTCTGGAAGCTTCATTGTCCGTCATTCCATGTTTTTTCACCCACCGATTGTTATATGGTGTTGGTTCGCCTATGTAATCAAAGCCAGTCCAAACAAATTCGCCCGCAACGTATGGTTCTTCTTGCTGCCACATAAAGTCATCATCGGCAAGTTCAGCCCATTCGGGAGCATTTAAGTCGTACGAACTCACTTGCAGGGAATTGGTAAAATCGGTTTTTTGCCCTGGTAATGGAAATTCATAAAAACCCCGTGTGCTCAATGTAGATGCCGATTCGCTAATGATTACAGGTTTATTGGGTTCTAATTGACGAGCTAAACTATACCTGCGACCATAGTTCCAACTGTGTACATCATAATAATCAAAATGGCGTAATTCTGCACTTTTATAACTATCGCAAACCAGTGTTGTTGGTCGGGTATTGTCATATTTTTCTACATAGTTGAGCATGATTTGAAGTCTATTGAAACCGTTATCAACGTTCCATTGTACATCTGAAATTTCATTACCTACACTCCACAAAAATATAGATGGGTGATTTCTATCTCTAACTACAAAATTTCTGATATTTCTATGGGTGAAATTTTCAAAATTAGTACTGTCAACTATATCTGCTTTAGCATCATATTTATCAAACACTTCATTAAAAACCAATAAGCCCATTTTATCACATAAATCCAACAATTCAGGAGCAGCAGTATTATGGCTTGTTCTTATGGCATTGCAGCCCATACTTTTTATAATTTGTAATTGCCTCTCCATAGCCCTTTCATTGAAAGCTGCTCCCAGAGGGCCATGGTCATGGTGTAAATTTACACCCTTTAATTGAACTCGTTTGTCATTCAGATAAAAACCGTTATTTGCTGTAAAGCGAATATCTCTAATACCAAAAGTGGAATTGTATGTGTCAAGTAGTTCGTTTTCCCGGTAAATCTTTGTTACCAGAATATATAAATGTGGATTTTCAAGGTCCCATCGTCTTGGATTGGGAATCGTTATCGTTGCTTTAAATATTTTGTTCATATTAGAAGCAATTTTTCCAGTAATTTCTTTTTCAACTACTTTATTTTTATCAGCTGTTAAAATGATGTGTTTTACCTTAATTTCATCATCGGTTTGAGAATAATTATTTATTGTTGTGGCTACTCTTACATCAGCGTAATGTGGTTTTAAAATGGGTGTGGTAATGTATGTGCCCCAAATATCTACATGAATAGGATTTACCGCAATCATCTGTATTTTTCGATAGATACCTGCTCCCGGGTACCATCTGCTATCGTGTTTTCTGGTATCAACATGAATAGCTAAAATGTTCTCATCATTAAAATTGACAATATCGGTTATGTCTAAATAGAAGGAATTGTAACCATAATCCCACCGGCCTGCAAGCTGACCATTAATGTAAATATTAGGGAAAGCCATAATTCCATCAAATAGTAAATACAATCTCTTACCATTATAATTATCAGGAATGTTAATTTTTTTTCTATACCAACCTTCTCCTTTCCATGGTAGTTTTCCAGTGTTACCATCTCCGCTTATAATAAAAGGCCCTTCTATTGCCCAATCATGAGGAATATTAACATTTTGCCAACCAGAATCATCAAATATTTTCTGATATGCCAATTCGTTGTGACCTTTAGAAAATTTCCATCCTGTTTTAAGTTCGATTGTTTCTCTTTCTTGTGAATAAGAAAAGTGAGAAAACATTAAAAATGTTAAGAGTAAAAATAGGGTTTGTTTCAATGTCATTGTTTAAGTTTTTAAATGTTTGCCAACGATTACATAACGGCATTTCCGTTATTTTTCATATAGGTGCACTTATTGTTGGTTTAAAATTACATTAACCATATAACAAATCCAAGGGACTTTTAATGTTTTGATGGTATATAAGCTCAAGCGTTAATGCTTTTTCATAAGCAACTCAGTAGGATGACTTTCCAAGTCGTTAGCGACTCTTCTCCCATAGGGATCCCTTCGGGACAAAGCTCCAAAGCTCCGAAGGAGTCCCTGTAGGAGAATCCCTTCGGGAGAATGCCTTCGGCAAGAGAGGCGCTCTACATACAAAATTTATGAGTTTTTTTGAAAATATCCAAATAATTCACCCTGTGACCCTGTGAAATAAATCGAAGATTTATTGCAAAGCAATATTTCACAGGGTAAATTGGGTAGGTGAGAATTGAACAGATTGATAGTCCCGGGGGCATATACAATATTAGCGGAATCCGCTAATAAACTAACAGGCACGGAAAAAACCAGAATAATCTGAACGACCAGAAATGAGATAAATGTTTTCATATTATTGCAGCTCGTTTTTTATTTTGCTAATTTTAATTTCCCTTTCAAATGAAAATGTTTTCCCTGTTTCATTTACATACTCATATAATTCAAGTGATTTAACAGGTAATATTTTACCTAATAAATACCTTAACAGAATGCTGATTTTTTCTATTTCTCTCAGTATATAATCCTTTTGTTCCATAAATTAATTTGAAATTACACTTTTTCCCGGGTTTTTCATTAACCTGTTTTCAAATTATTATTAAAAAAAAGACCTGCCAGGGGCTGCCCTGTGAAATCCGGCGAAGCCGGAATGCCTTGGCATTATTTCACATAGCAGGCAGGACCTGACAGAGTCTGTGGGCTGGAAGGTTGACGGTGTTTAGGACCAGTCAGAGTTCTGGTTTCAATGAAAGTTCTTATATTTATAGCAAAACACTAATAGATTCAAGTTAACAACTATACCTATGGCACAACTTAAGTTAATTATAGTCCCATGAACCGGAAGTTTAGATTATTTTATTTCCTTTCAGCAGTTCTTCTGCTTTTGACAACAACCTTTATTCTTATTAAAAAGGAATATAAAACAAGAAACGAAAGACAGGATAGTATAAAAATTGAACAAAGCAGAATTGATCTAAAGTTAACCCTCACTGCGGCCATACATTTTTCACAATTAGCGCTGAATTGCATTTCGAGGGAATACCCGAATAAGCCAGGTCATGTAATAAATGATTCTTCAGAGGTATTAACTCCTGAAACATTACATCCTGCATTTTATGGCTGTTTCGACTGGCATTCCTCCGTACACGGACATTGGATGCTGATCCGGCTGCTACGTATGTTCCCGGATCTGCCCAATGCGGACAAAATAAGGAAAGCCATTTCAGGTAATCTTACCGCAGAAAATATCTTACAGGAGGTCAGGTATCTGGATCAACTCAACCGGAAATCGTTTGAAAGAACATATGGCTGGGCATGGTTGTTAAAACTCGCGGAGGAATTGCAATCATGGCAGGATACGGATGCACAATTATGGGCAAAAAACCTTGAACCACTGACTCAGGTCGTGGTTGAGCGTTATCTGGAATTCCTGCCTAAACAAGATTATCCAATCAGGCGGGGTGTTCATCCCAATACGGCATTCGGACTTTCATTTGCTTTGGATTATGCACGTCAATCCGGAAATACGGAGCTGGAAGATCTAATCATTAAAAGAAGTATGGCGTACTATGCCAACGATAAAAATGCACCTGCCGCATGGGAACCCGACGGTGATGATTTCTTTTCTCCTTGTCTCCAGGAAGCCAATCTGATGCGACATGTCATGAAACCTGAAAAATTCGTTGAATGGTTTGAAAATTACCTTCCAGGGCTAAAAGCCGGGCAACCTAAAAATCTTCTTTACCCCGCCAGCGTTTCCGACAGGAGTGATCCGAAAATTGTACATCTTGACGGATTAAACCTGAGCAGGGCATGGTGTATGTTCGAAATAGCAAAAATACTTCCCGAAAATCACGCAGCCAGAGACATGCTTATAGCTTCCGGAACCAGGCATGCAAATGCAACATTACCTCATATCAGCAGCGGCATGTATGAAGGCGAACATTGGTTGGCATCATTTGCGGTATACTTGTTATCGACTATTGAATAAAATATTATTTATAATTTTGGGTACTGTTAACAAGGGCATCAGGTAAAGATGAAGTGGAAATTAAAGACCAAAATGTTTGTATATATATTAGCTACTACCCTGCTAATATACACCTTAGCTATTGGATACATAAGTATCAGTTTTAAAAACAGGGCAACCAATGATGCTATGCTGGTTGCCGATTCATATGCACATGAAGCGGCAAATTTTGTTAAAGCAAGGCTTAATGAACATTTTGGCATTGCCAGGGCGCTGGCCCAATCCTTCCAAGGGTATGAAAAAATACCTCCCGAACAGCGAAAGGAAATTTATTCCGACATGATACGGAATATATTGGTTGAGAACCCTGAGTATATTGCAGTCTTTGAACAGTGGGAAATAAGTGCAATTGATCCTGCTTACAAGAAACCCTATGGAAGGATAAGAAGTACTTTTTACAGAGAAGGAAAAAAAATAATTCAAAAGATAGATACATTAGATCTTGAAGGAGATAATTTGGTAGGTATTTACTACAGGGTTAAATCAACCCATAAGGAATATATTACAAGACCTTACTATTACTCATATGAATTGGATCAGGCATTGCCTCAGGATATTCCTGATATTGAAAACGCTGTTTTGGAAGCTACTATTATCATTCCGATCCTGAAGAATGGGAAATTTGTCGGGATGACAGGGATGGATGTTCCGCTGGAGAATTTTCAGGATATTGTTGAGGAAATCAATCCATTGAAAGGGTCCTATACATTCCTGGTTGCCAATAATGGTCATTTTGTTGCTCACCCTAATAAAAAGCTGATAAATCAATCCATTGCCAAGCTAAATCCGGATGAAAATGCAAAATTCAAATTTGAAGCAAAAATAAGAACCGGGGAAAAATTTTCTTTTCTCACCAGGCGGACAAAATTTGGCAAAAAAACTTATGTGTCTTTTGCTCCGCTTAGTATTGGCAGAACTAACTCTCCCTGGTCAGTTGGGATTGTTGTACCCATGAATCTCATTATGGAAGAAGCAAACAAAACCTTCTTTATTTCGATAACCGTGGGCTTAATCGGGTTGATCATATTGACCATTATCCTTTGGTTTATCTCTCACAATATTACCCTGCCTCTTAAAGACACAACCCTTTTACTGAAAAATCTTGCCCGTGGAAACATTCAGGAATCCAACCGGTTGGTTATTCGATCAAGGGATGAAATTGGTGAGATGACCCGTTCGGCAAACATTCTGCTGGATGAATCAAACCGTACTACCAACTTTGCAAGGCAGATAGGGGAAGGAAATTTAAACGCCGATTATGCTTTATTGGGTGAACAGGATGAGCTTGGAAATGCATTGATAGAAATGCGTAACCGGTTAAAGAAATCCACAGAAGAGATCACCAAACAACGAGACGACCTAAAAGAGTTAAATGCCGCCAAGGACAGGTTTTTTTCCATCATTGCCCACGACCTTAAAAACCCTTTCTCAGTCCTCCTTTCCGTAACAGAGGTATTAATTGAAAGTTACAAAGATCTCAGTGATGAGGAAAAAAATCTTTCGATAAGGAGAATAAACAAATCTGCGAATCAATTATTCAATTTGCTTGAGAATTTGCTTCAATGGTCCATGTCCCAAACAGGCAGTATAAAATATGTTCCTGAGAAAATGGACATGGGAATAGCCGTTGCCAGTAATGTATCCTTGTTAAAAATGAATGCAGAAAGTAAAAATGTAAAGCTTACTTCGGAAATTAAAGAAGAAACCTATGTTTACGCGGATGTCGATATGATTAGAACAGTGGTCAGAAATTTACTTTCAAATGCGATAAAATTCAATAAAACCGGGGGGGACGCAGAAGTGATCTCAAAGAAAAAAAATGATTTCCTGGAAGTTTCGGTAATTGATTCCGGTATCGGATTAAATAAGGAAGACCTGGGAAAGTTGTTCCGTATTGATGTGCAAAACAAATCGATTGGCACATCGAAAGAAAAGGGCACCGGCCTGGGCTTAATCCTCAGTAAGGAATACATTGAAAAGAACGGTGGCGAAATATGGGTTGAAAGTGAATTGGGGAAAGGGAGTAAGTTTACGTTTACATTGCCCGTTTCCTGACCATTGAGGATTTTAGATTTAAGATTTATGAAGGATGAATGGATGCTGGGTTCTGGTTGCTGGATACTGGTGTTATCCATGCCACGGTTCGAACCGTGGCACGGATTTCTAATCTTCAATACCTTTCCTTAAAAGGGCTTTAAGCTCAGCAAGATATTTTTCGTAAACATCATGAAAAGACTCTAAGGGGTTTCCCGAAGGGATGCCTATGGCACAGGTTGCGGTTGACAAAATTTGAGTTGAACCATGTAGAGCCGAATTGTATTCGGCTGGAGAGAGACCTGCCAGAGTCTGAGAGACCTGCCTGCCCGCCGTAGTATGCGAAGGCGGGGCAGAGTCTGTGAAGGGATTGACACTTTGAACTGAAAGGTAAAAGACAAAAGTTTACCCAGTGAAATCCGGCAAAGCCGGAATCCCGAATTTCTTCAAATCTTAGATTTGATTATACCAAAGGGATACCCACCCCGTGAAATACACTTCGTTTTTTAAATTTCACAGGGACTGCAGTAAAAATCGCTTAGCGGATAGGGACGAGCAAGATTGTAGAACGACTCTCCGAGCCGTTTTTTTATGTCGTTTCAAAAACAAGTTGCATAAACAACATCTGCTGACAAAGCAGACAAATAAACTACCGGTATTAATTATTTTACTGAATTTACGGGATTTGAAAAAATTTCTTCTGATATTTATAGTGAAAAAATATTTTACGTTATTAAACAAAAATTAAACAATGGAAAAAAAAGTATCAATCAAGGATCTGGAGGCCTTGCTCCGTCAACTGACCATAAAAACAGATGCATCGGAAGAAAACGTAAAACAAATGGCATTAAAAGCCTTGGAAACCACCGGAAAAGAAAGAGTGGTAACGGTTGAGAAGAAAAAAGAAGGGGAATAGTTTTTGCCAGAAGCTGCCTCATAAACTTTTATTATGCCATACTGATATAAAAGTATGCCAGACAAAGAATTCCCATAATCGTATTAAAATGAATTTAAAAGAATTATTTGACAAAACAACAGATAAAATAAAACTTGATTTTTTGTTTGATATTTTGGAACATAATGAAAAGTTGAGAACTGAATTTCTAAACTATATTCAGAAGGAATTACAAGAAACAGATAATCAGATATCCTACGAAGATTTTAAAAATCTTATTAATAACTCCCAAAAAGAATATCAGGATCAATTGGAAGTCATTGATCTGGAAGAGCCCGACTGGGACAATTATATTCCGCCTCATAGCGGATATATAGAAGAATGGGAAGCCTGGCAATATATGGCTGAACAGGAAGTTGAAGATGTTTTTAACGAATGGAAAGACAATTTACTCGATTTGATCATTGAACAGAAAATTGAAGAAGGGTTTGCCGAATTGATTGCAATCTATGAAGCCTGCCTGAACAGTGATGTTAACGATCCATATGATAATCTCGGCGATCCGAATGAATATTTTGTTGACGAACATAAAAAGATGATTAAATATTTTACAGGGAGGGTTTCTCAGTCGATTTTGCATGAAAATACCATGCAAAATTCTATTAAATTGTTTTTACAATATTGTAAAGATGAATACCCTGGAAATGAAAGTTATCCTCGATATTTTGAACCGGTATTGCTTGCTTTGGCAGAAAAATCGGGAAATCCTGAAACAATACTTAAACAAATAGATAATTCCAATTTCGAGAAAAAAAGGCTGCCCCAACTTGTATTGCTTCTGAATAAATTATGTGGTAACTCCGATAATTGGTTAAAAAGCGCTAAAGCATATTATCCGGCCGACAAAAAAGTGGCCGAACAACTGCTCGAATACTATCTTGAAAATGACATTGATGCATTCAATCGAACAGCTAATGAACTGTTTGAAAACGACAAATACAGGTGGGCTAAATTTTTAGCTGATAAAATTAGCGAAGCTTCCGACAGGCAATTATTTAAAAATGTTTTCAGGGAATTAACAATAAAGGATGCAAAAATCGAATATTACAGGAAAATTAAAAACCTGTTAAGCACATCCGAAAAACAGGAGTTGTTGGAAAAACATATTTACAGCAAACCTTTTATTGTAAAAATACTTGAAGATGAAAAGAGGTACTCTGATATTAAACAACTGGTAACTGATAATATCGACTCCTGGGATTTTAATAAACTCATCAGTCCCATACTTGAAGAATATTCCGATTTTTGTTTTGAAACCATCAAAAACAAAGCTTTAAAGACCATTGCAACCCAACGGGGCAGGGCAGCTTATGAAAGGATTGCCGAATGGATGAAGCTGGCAAAACTTATCCCGACTCACGAAGACCTGACCCGTGAATTAATCATGAAATTGTATTACAACAAACCCAATCTTCCGGCTTTGAAAGATGAATTCAGAATAGCGGGTCTGGTTTGATTTTTATTAGGAGTAAATATTCTGAAACATTTTTAAAACATGAAGAAAGTATCAGGTAATAGTTTGCAGCAACCGCGCCATTATTTCTGGTTGAACCCATACAGGGGAATGGCATTTACCCGTTGCCCGAAATGTGAAAGAAAAACCAAGGTCAGGAAAAAGCGGCTTGCAATTGATGTGCTCAATAAAACCTTATTGTTCGCAAATGTTACAAACAAATACTGCCCCGAATGTGATTTGATCATTACCAGTCAGGATAAAATTGAATATATACTTAGTCAACTGACTTTCTTTGATAAAAGAAGTATCCGGCCCGATGATTATTTCATCTTTGGCACTATCGGGAGGACCAATTATAACAAATGCATGAACCAGGGGTCTTATCCATCTGACTGCATAAAGCTTGTAAACCCTTTTATCGACAAACTGCATTTTAAAATCAGGCCGGCAGGCTGGTATAAAGATAAGTAAACAATATAAAGCAAACTATAATAAAAACTATCTAACATGGAAGAATTAAAATCACAGGGTAAATGCATATTTTGCGGTAGTACTTTCTCTAAGAAGAGCATTACAAACCACCTCAATACTCACTTATTCCAAAAGCAAGGGTTGGATACGGGTAAACAACACGTACAATCCTATCATATCAGGGTTGAAGCCGGTAGTATGTTTTTGCAGTTACTGCTCGATGGTGGAACAATATTTAAAACATTGGATCGGTTCCTGCGAGGTATCTGGCTTGAGTGCTGCGGACATCTTAGCGAATTTTCTTATAAACGGGAAAAAGTCCCGATGAGTAAAAAAGTTGGCGAGGTGTTTCATAAAGGGCTTAAACTTGATTATGTTTACGATTTTGGTACCTCAACAAAACTTGATATTAAAGTGCTTGAGGTATTTTCCATGGCTGCCGAAAAAAAGATTGTATTGCTATCGCGAAACGAGCCTTTAGAAATAATGTGTGATATGTGTGGCAAAAAACCGGCCCTGGAAATGTGCACAATTCACGATTGGGATGCCTTTTGCGAGGATTGTATTCCTATACATGAAGAAGAATGTGAAGGCTTTACCGATTATGCCTCCATGCCGGTTGTAAACTCTCCCCGGATGGGCGAATGCGGTTATACCGGGGGAAGTATTGATGTTGAACGAGACGGAGTATTTAAGATGGAGTAAGTTGCCATTCGACTACCATTACAGTATTAATGATATTAATTTGAAAAGAACTGATGATGGTCTGGACTGTTTGAACGAAGCTAAAAACTGGAAAAGCTTTTTGCAATCCTTAAATCTTGAAGATAATAATAAATAAAAATAAGTTCAAAATGAAAACAATAGTAGTAACACCAAAAAATGAAAATGACTTTGAATTTCTTAAAGCATTGCTTAATAGACTAAAGTATGAGTCAAAGATTTTATACGATGAAGATAAAGAAGATATAGGATTATTAAAGGCAATGCTCGAAGAAAAAAAGGGTGAATATGTTTCTGAAGATAAAATAATGAAAGCACTTGGGAAAAAATGAAGGTATTATACGAAAAATCATTTATGATAATAACACCGCCATTATAACCAGGTTCCTTAACAGGAAAGATATTTACAAATTTTTCCCGTAAAAACTAAATTATCATGATTCATGCGTTTTAAAATAGAATTGGCATTGGAAAACACGGAGGAGAATTTATTGCCGGTAAACTACCAGTACGAACTTTCATCGTGGATATACAATACCATTCACAGGGGGGATAAAGATATAGCAACCTGGCTGCACGATTATGGTTATCAGTTAAAAGACAAATCGTTTCGATTGTTCAGCTTTTCCAACCTGAATATCCCCAAGTGGAAACTGATATACGACAGGCTGCAAATACAAAATCCGCAAGTAAGCCTGATCGTTTCATTTTACCCGGTTAAAATACTGGAATCTTTTATTATTGGAGTATTCAAAGAACAAAAGTGTGAAATCGGCGATAAAAAGTCGAAAGTATCCTTTCTGGTAAAAAGCATTGAAAAGCTGCCTGAACCGGAGTTTAAACAAAAAATGCGCTATCGTTGCCTTTCGCCCCTGCATATTGCCTGGCGAAATCCCGAAACTTCCGAAATAAAATACCTCTACCCGGAGCACCCTGAGTTTGAAAATTTATTAATTACAAACCTAGTCAACAAACAGCGGGCTTTTGAACAAGAGCAGGAAATTACTGCTTTGCCACAGGCTTTCAAATTCAATTTAATATCAAAGCCAAAGCGCAAAGCCATAAAAATAAAAGCAGGAACAAAAGAAGAAACAACATTAATCGGCTACCTGTTTGACTTTGATTTTGAAGCCCCACCCGAATACCAAAAATTAGGCTACTACTGTGGATTTGGGAAGGCAAATGCCATGGGGTTTGGGTGCGTTGGGGTAAGATGATTAATGTGATTTTTCTTAGTAAATATTGGGCATTGCCCCCTTTATTTTATATATCTTTGAAGTAGGTTATCAAATTTAATTATGATACACGAAATAGTCCAATTCATTGAGTATTTAGAGAATAACAGTTCGGAAATTTTTTCTGAAAATATTAAGCTAAAAGAAGGCTTGTATGTTTTCTTGGAAAAAGAAAATGGTGAGTTAGTGATTAAAGATGAGAATATATTGAAAATTGAAAAAGACACAGATAAATCCACGTCTTTATATTCTGATTTTTTAGCAAGGTATACTAATTCCGAAATGCTCAATCCGATGAAAAGTTTTAATTCAGGCCCAAAAATTTTTATCTCTGTCGGGACGCCATTTGGTATTTCAATTTCCGGGAAAGGAATGAAAAATGGCAGAAAGAAATTAATAGATGCCGTTAATGCTTATTTTAAAGCGGCTGCTAAATATGTTGATGAAGCCCCTCAAAAACATGTAAATTGGTATAGAGAGATGAAATCATTTGCGAAAACTAAAATGTTCGATTTTTTTAAAAACAAGGAAGAATATAAAGAAGTTAAAGACACCTTCATGTTTTACTTTTTTTTAAAAGAGCCTAAAATATCAGATTATAAAGAATTACACCGAAAATACTTATCAAGGAAAGTTTTTTTATTTGATTTAAAGAAAAATGAAACACATGGTATAAGCAATGATTTAACTGTTGGTAATGTGAGCAAAAAGCCTTTTATGCGACATAAGACAGCTTCTTTTGAAATTAATTATAAAGTAGATGGAGATACTGCATTAAAGCTCTACAAATTTTTCCGGTTGCAACAAAAAAATAAAGTGTTTCCCAACCCATTGCCACTATTTGTTGATAGAGATGAATTGACAAAAGAAGCCATATCCATTTATAAAAACGATCGCAAAAAGGGACATAAAGAAATTATTGAAGACTTGATAAACAAAGGAGAAAATTTACAGAATTATTATTTGTTTTATTTTCAAAATAACCTCAAAGGCAGTCGTATAGTTGATTTGGATTTTGTACCGGTTTTCAGATACAAAGTCGATGATATAAAACTGCATGAACCATTTTCTGTCGGTGGTAAATTGTTGAATCAAAAAATAAATAACATATTTGATTTTCAACAAAAGATTGTAAGTACAATTTTCAATAATATACTTGTAAGTAATTTCAAGTCTTCAATAATTTCTTTATGTCCCTTTT
>CAZEWS010000032.1:14457-18089 GCA_964515985.1 uncultured Rikenellaceae bacterium
ATAATAAATTGGAAATTAGATACTTTTTTGATTTCGATCCCAAAAAAAATACCGGATCAAAATTTATACTAAATTATATTGAAAATAATAAATATCATCTTTCATTCAGTCATGTTCTTAAATACCGCAAGTCATTTTACGATTACATTTATAAATCTAAACGACAGGCAATAACAGATACAATGTTTCAAGATATTATGAAAAATGGCGTTTTGGATGATATTAGGCATGATGAGTATGACAAAGAAAAAAAATATCATAAAAAAGAGTTTCAAATTAAAGAAAAATTAAATATCTGGTTTAGTTTATATACTTATTTCACACTCAAAAAAGACAATGATATGATAAATAAAACTGAAAATCTTTTTAAAAGGATTCTGGTTATTGCAAAAAATGAAAATGAAAGAATGCGAACAGATGAAGAGTTTGCTTTTGCTTCAGGTCAAATAATATGGAAACTATTAATTCAAAGTAAATCCTCAAATCCTTCTCATGCACTTTTAGAACCTTTTTTGCAAAAAACTGAAGCTAAACTGTTCAAACTGGCAATTGCCAGGACTTTTGAAATGTATAAGCATGAATTTACTCTTTATCCTGTGAAATATAAGTTTGATAAAATATTTAGCGAAATAATGGGCTATGAACCTGATGAAAAAAATCTTAAAAATCTTCTGCCGCTTATATTAGCAGGATATTTCTCAGAAACAATTTTCAAAAAAGATAAAACAGAAAACGAATAAATAACCTTTTAATAAAATAAAGCGATGACATACAAAAAAAGAGTATTCGGTGCGGTAATAGTAAAAGCAGTGAACTCAAATTATAACGCGGATTTTAGCGGACAACCACGCACACTACCTGATGGTAAAGTTTATGCAACTGATAAAGCATTCAAATATGCCATTAAGAATTATTTAAAAGATGTTTATCAAAATGAAAAGATCTTTTATTTTAAAAGGTTCAATGATGAATTTGTTCCTTATAGCTTGGAAAATGCTTATGAAGCGATGTTTCCAATGCATAAAGAAACAAAGGATAAAAAAATAGTTGCCAATGATATTTTAAGCTGTTTGGATATACGATTATTTGGGGCAACTTTTGCTAAGAAAGGAAAAAATAATATTGCAATTTCAATCCATGGTCCGGTTCAAATCAATCACGGGATAAATATTTGGAAAGAAGGAAATATTTATTCCGAACAAATCATGTCACCTTTTAGAAATCCTGATGAGAGTAGTGAAGAAAAGCAAGCCACAACTTTAGGACGACGGTTCAAACTTCATGAAGGGCATTATCTGCATCATTTCTCGGTAAACCCAAAAAATCTTGAAGAAGTTGTTAAACTTGCAGGAACAGATGCGCAAAACCTGACGGATGAAGATATTAATAAGCTGAAAGAAGCGATGAGTAAAGGAGCAACTTACTACGATTCAGCTTCAAAAGCAGGAACTGAAAACGAGTTTTTAATTTGGGTGCAACTAAAAGAAAACTCTAAAACTGTTTTGCCTAACTTTTCCCAATTGATTGAAATGAAAAGCGAAAAAAAAGAAGGGAAAGTTATCTTAGACCTATCCAAGCTAAAAGAGATCTTATCAAAATATAATGAGCATATTGATGTTATTGAAATATTTGCAAATAATGCTTCTGTAATTATTGAAAATATTCCTGAAAACAGTAAAAAATACAATCTTTAGTTTGGTTTAGTTTAATAAGCAGTGTTTTAATTAGTTAAACACATTCTGGGGTTTACCTTTTATTGCATTATCTTTGTGATTTCATAAAGGGAACGTACTAAAAAAGGTAAACATTAATATGACAACAAATGAAAAAATACTAATAGAATATTTAGATGATTACGGGTTGGATATTTTCTCTTTTCAACAAATTCGGAAATCTGAAATATTACCTGAAAAGTATCTTGAAATAGCCTTCCGAGGACTCTACAAAAGGGATATTATCAGACATATTGAGAAGGGAGTATATTGCAGACATAATTTATCTGAAGAATTTGTAATAGGTAATTTCTTTGTAACTGAAGGGGGTATTGCCTATTGGTCGGCCATGAATTATCACGGTTTAACAGAACAAATCCCTAACGTTGTATTTGTTCAAACTAATCAACGGAAAAAAGACAAAATAATTCTCGGAGTTAAATATAAATTTGTTCAGGTGAAAAATGAAAAAATAATCGGATACAAAACAGAAGTATCCGGTGGTCATAAATTTAATATTACAGATGTTGAAAAAACAATTGTTGATTGTTTTGATTTACCACAACATGCAGGAGGTTATCCTGAAATTATTAAAGCATTTAACCGAGCTAAATTAAGTGCAAGAAAAATGGTTAAATATTGTAAAGCAATAAATAATATTTCAATTGTTAAACGCTTTGGCTATTTAACCGAATTCTTAAATAAAACCAATATGGATTATTTTATGAAATATGCTCAATCAGTAGTTAATGAAAAATATAGCCCTTTTGAATCAGGCGGAGAAAAAAAAGGTTCTACAAACAGAAAGTGGCGACTAATATTAAATATGTCGGCATCTGAAATTCTGGAAATCGCAGAATCTTAATCATGATAATTCAAAAAGAAATAATTAATACAGCGGAAGAAAAAGGTGTTCCCAAATCAACAATTGACATAGACTGGATACTAGGACACTTTTTAAATGCAATGTATTCTTTTAATGACATAAAAGAAAATTTCGTATTCAAAGGCGGAACTTGTCTAAAAAAATGTTATTTCGAAGGTTACAGGTTCTCCAAAGATTTGGATTTTACTCTGCTTGATAAGAATTTTTCAATTACAAAAGAACTGATAAATAAATTTATTCGTAAAGCAGAGAAAAGCAGTGGAGCAAAACTTTACCTTTCTGAAATAAAAAAACAAAAATCGGACGAAGTACCACAAGGATATGAAATTTCTATAAAATTCTGGGGTGCAGACCATAAAACAAATCAAAGACCTTTGCCTGTTTCAAGGTGGCAATCAAAAATAACATTGGATATTAGCTTTTCCGAACAACTTATTCTTAAACCTGAAAATAAAAAAATACTTCACCCATATTCAGACCTGAACCTTATTGATAAAATAATTCCGGTCTATTCAATTAATGAATTATTAGCAGAAAAATTACGTTCACTTATTCAAAGAAACAGACCAAGAGATATTTACGATATTTGGACTTTATCTGAAATTATTGATAAGAAGAACCTGCCTGAAATAAAGAGAGTGTTGTTTCAAAAATCTGTAAATAAAAACATTACAATAACGGGCATTAACAATTTTGTTAATGAAGATAAGAAAAAAAAGAATAATAGGGCATGGAAAAAAACCTTAGAACACCAATTATCTAAAGAACAACTGCCAAATTTTGACGAAGTTTATAATCAAATACTTAAATTTATAAAATCCGTTTTAAATACTAAATAATGCAAAAACTAATCTCAATTGATATAAAATCCGATTTCGGTATGCTGAAAAAGCCCGATACTAACGAACCTGTTTATCTAACGTTCAACATGTTGCATAAACCTGCTTTGCTTGGTATTCTAGGCGCTATAATAGGTTTAGAAGGTTTTAAAGAAAAAGGAAAGCTGCCAGAATACTATAAAGAATTGAAAGATT
>CAZEWS010000033.1:0-6872 GCA_964515985.1 uncultured Rikenellaceae bacterium
ACAATCCAATACGTTTTTATTCAAATAATTAAATATGCGACCTAAACGCCTATACTTAAAATCAAAATTAGCAGGATAATTACAACCGAGTGTTAGCGAGCTCATGAACACATTTTTAAAATAATAATTATGTGAACAATTATTACATTAATTACTTTGCGAAGCTATGTTCTTAAGGTATAAAGGAACAAAATATGTAAATTCGTGCTGTTTCTGGTCCTACTAATACCATTTGTATATGGAATTCATTGGAATTATCCCCGCCCGGTATGCTTCAACTCGTTTTCCGGGTAAGCCTCTCGTGGATATTGGCGGAAAACCCATGATCCAAAGGGTTTATAAACAAGCCTCAAAGGCGCTGAATTTAGTTATCGTAGCAACCGATGATGAAAGAATAAAACAGACGGTTGAAAATTTCAACGGTCGTGTTGTTATGACCTCAAAATTTCACAAAACAGGTACAGACCGGTGTAATGAAGCCATACAGATCTTTAGGAAAGATTATTTTGAGAATATCGATGTTGTTATAAACATACAGGGCGATGAACCTTTTATCCAGCCGGAACAGTTAAAACAATTAATGGATTGTTTTGAAGATCCTTCAACACAAATTGCGACTTTAATTCAGGAAATTGAAATGAATCAGGATATTTTTAATACAAATCTTCCAAAGGTTGCAATAAATCTTAATAATGAAGCCATTTATTTCAGTCGTTCCCCAATACCTTTTATCCTAAATGAACCCGAAGACCAGTGGGTGTCTTCACACACATTTTATAAACATATTGGAACCTATGCTTATCGTAGTGACATTTTGCAGGAAATAACAAATCTTCAGCCTTCATCACTCGAGGTAGCTGAATCGTTAGAGCAAAACCGCTGGATCGAAAATGGGTATACCATTAAGGTGAAAGAAACAAAATTTAAAAGTTTTCCGGTTGACACACCTGAAGATCTGGAGAATATTAAAAAATTCAATTTATTTTGAACTATGGAAATTCATCAATTATTTATTAAATTCCCAAAAATAAAAATCGCCGGATATGAGTTCTGCCGATCAAGAAAAAAATCTTAACGATTCCGGCAACAACAGTATCTCGGAAAATATTAAAGAACTTTCTTTCGCGGATCAATTGGAAAGAGCTAATAGAGAGATCCTGCACCTTCAAAAACAAATCAAATCCCTGAAAGAATCGAATATCCGCCTGAAAAAGTAACTTCAACAGGCATTAGAAGAAAATGTGTTCCTTAATGAACTGGTACACGGGATCGATGCCCTGATTTACATACTTCAGGTTACCGGCGAGGGCACGTGGGAAATTGTCTGGGCAAGTGATCAGGCAGAGAAGCTAGTGGGTTATTCCTTGCCGGAAATAAGAGCCAGGGGAACCTTTCAACATTATAAAGATACATACAAACCGGAACATTTAAATATAATTGACGAGAGCTGGAATTTTTATGTAAAAAATACAGATGATACCTTTTCAGGGGTCTATAAAAAACAGCATAAAAACGGGAAATAGTTGTGGATTTATGGTATCGGTCATATTTCCAAACGAAAACCCGACGGGACTCCTGAATAATCGCTTTGTATTGCTTTTGATTTCACCAATAGAATAAACACCGATAAAAATCTACGGGACTTATTAAATGAAAATCTGCAGCTTAAAAATGAGCTTTTAATCCGTAGTTTGACGAAAAGGGAGAAACAGGTACTGGAACTTATTTCTCAGGGTTTAACCAATAAAGAAATTGCTGAAAAGCTGAATATCAGTTGTTATACGATAGATACCTACCGGAAAAAATTACTGCACAAGCTAAGTCTGAAAAATACTGCAGCTCTTGTCAGGTTTGCTGCTGAATCGGGATTGGTTTAATATGCCTTTAGGTTGCGGATTTAACTCGTCGGATGAACTGAAGCCGTCTTGTCCTAATATATGTCTACAGGTTAAACATAAAGATTCATGCCACAAATGAGTGGACATATTCTGGTATTTTATAATTCAAAGTCATAAGCGATGGTTGTTATAAATATTTATTGCATCCTTACACTCTTTTATTGCATTGGCCGGAACCCCGACAGGGTTTGGAACCCTGTCGGGGTTTATCCCTGGCAGGGCTGTGTTAGTGAAATTGATATTGAACGCTGATGAAACTACATCATTTCAGGATAACAACGATCTCTTCAGTAATTTCCAGAGCAGTAGTTATGGTGCCCAGATCAGTATATAAATTACCATCCTTGCCCGAATAGTGACTATGACCTATTGGCTCCATCACATATTTTACTTTTGGCTGATTCTGATCAATTTCAGCGGAATAAACAAGTGCCGGTTGACATGATGTTTGAATAAAATTCCCTAAGGTATCCTCAATCCAGATGGCCATTAGCGGATTATTATGGGATTTGCCTTTTTTGAATTCAACCGCTAATTCAATCCCATCACCTGCAAAGTTAGTGCTTAAAACATCTTTCGGGTTATCAACTTTACGAAAGGAAAAAAGATTTGAGCAGCTCCATACAACCCCCTATCATAAAAACCCCGTCTTTTATATACTTTTTGGTTATGTTTTTCTTCATCGTTTTTATTCATCTTTTCAAACCGGTTCTAATACATTTTATTTCGCGACTAAAATCGATAAATGAATATTGCAATTGAAGTTTTTCAATTTTATCAAGGATCTTAATAAGAAAATCCTGATGAAGATCACTATCCGGCTCAAATGGTTTATGCCCCATCGCCGAAAGAACCGGATCAATGTTTTTCATTATGCCGGAAGCTTCCTTATCCAGATAGGTCTCGCAAAATCTTTCCCAAATATAATCAATAGCAACAGAATTCAGGTGTATCATATCCTCCGAGTAAAACCTGTAATCCCTGAGATCATCCATTATAATTTCATATGCCGGAAAATAACTTATGGATTGGAATTTTTTCAATAATTGATGTACAGATAATAAAAGAATTGACTTACTTACCTGGTTCCCTTCGGCACCATCCTTCCAGTGCCGTATAGGACTGACCGTGAAGATGATCTTTAGCTGAGGATTAAACTGTAAAAGCTTATGGATCAATGTTTTGTAATTTTCCAGGATATCTTCGGCTGTTAGTAATTTCCGGTTAAATTTTAAAGCAGAGATTTTATGACAATTGGAAACGGTTTCACCTGATTCTTTCCATTCAAAAACCCAGGCTGTTCCAAAAGTAATGAACAGGAATCCCGCCTTCTTTAAGAATTCGCTTGATTCTGTGATTTTAGCATTAATCCTGGATAGGCATTGTTCAGGGTCTTTATCTGAAAAACTGGAATGGTGAAAGAAACTAAGCCATTTCCCATTGAAAAAGTACAAATCGTCTTTTGTGAATTCCTTTTTCTCAATTAATAATTCCAGCGACTTACTGACGGAAGAAGGATTATAGATTACCCCAAAAGGGTTAATATCAACCGGAAATTTATAATCATTTAATTTGCTGCCGATACTCTCAGTGAAACAGGATCCGATAAACATGGATGGGGTATAATAAGACAACTTGAAGGGTGAGGAGGGTATCTTAACGATAGTGCGAAATGAAGTCATTGCCTGATTAGTATTTCATTTTTATTTTTCTTTTATTATTACCAAAGGTACATGTTCGCAGAAAATTCCAAATAGTTTACCCAGTTGGACTAATTATCCTACGGGGTTTATCCGTGTTAAGGTTTACTCTAAATTTTAATTGGCATTGTGTCTAACTCTAATACTTAAGCATCCTCCAAATATATCCTGATCCAGTTTATAAGAAACTGAAACACTTTATCTTTTTCAGTTTCGTTATGTAATTCATGATATAGACCTTCCCATATCTTAAGGGTGGTAAATTGTTTTGCTTTCCAGGCAAACTCATTACTGGCCAGATGAGAGGTTATTTTATCCGAACTTCCATGCATAAGCAGAAGCGGAATATTCAATTTATCAGCATTTTCAATAGCCCAGAGTCCGCTATCATTTGCTCCAAAAAATAATCTCAACGAAATTTTATCATGAACCAGGGGGTCTTTTTCATATTCACCACTTGTCTCGGGTTTATGAGAGAGATCTTTCGAATCAATATTATTCCTTTGTACTAGTCCGGGTAAAATGTTCTTTATAAACCTGCCTATTTTGAGTTGGATTTGAGGCAGCTCCAGAGCAAGCCTCAACCAGGGTGATGTTGCAATAACACATTGTGGCTTCTTACGATCCCTAAGGGCATAATTAATAACAATATTCCCGCCAAGGCTATGGCCATATAAAATGGTTGGAGTTTCCGGGAAAATAGCTTCTGATTGTTGTAGCAACAGATCAAGATCATCGAAAAATGAATCAAAAGAAGGAATATCTCCTCTTTTTCCTTCTGACCGGCCATGACCTCTGTGATCAAAACCCAATACTGCATAACCCTCATTAACAAATGCTTCAGCCCATAAATAGTACCGGTTTATGTGTTCTCCAAAACCATGAACCAGGTTGATAATCCCCTTTGGAGGAGAATCCGGTTCCCAGGATTTTGCATAAAGTCTGACATTATCTTTGGTGGTCCACCGATATTCTGTTTCGTTCATCTTTTTTAAATATGCTTAATAAAATGTAATTTTGAAATTTAGACTTCTTAAAAAATAACTTGAATTAAATTTAATAATGTTGTAATTCAGCACATTAAAATAAAACGGTACATTCTAAATGACCGAAATACTTAAAATTGTTATTATTTGATTTTAGGCATTTTAGCTCATTTTAGTCATTTGTATATTATGTTCAATTTTAAGCATCAATTTAATTAGAATTTAAGAACTCTCAAATTATAGAAAATTATTTTCATAAATGTAGAAAAATGCGGGAAGTAATACAAATCAGTACAGATAAACACAACGGACTTTACGATATTACGGAACAGGTAAGAAGTATTGTAAAAAAAAGTAAAATCCGTGATGGAATTGCTACGGTTTATATCCAGGGAGCTACGGCTGCGATTATGATCCAGGAAAATTGGGACCAATCCGTTCAAACAGATGTTATTAATTTACTCAAAAAGCTGATACCAGCCGGAGTCTGGGAACACGATCACCAGGATGATAATGCCGACGCCCATCTGAAAGCCGGTATCGTAGGTCCCAGTGAGACCATTCCGATTCTGGACGGGGACCTGGGGCTTTCCACCTGGCAAAATATTTTCGTTTGCGAATTTGATGGCCCCCGAAGCAGAAGAAATGTTGTGATAACAATAATTGGAACAAATTAAAAATTAGATAAATAGTATTGGTACAACTTAACAAAATTGATTTAGTTTTTCCAACCCGCCTTTAGCCCTTCGGGTACATTAAGTATTTAAACCTAACTAATATTTAAGAACATTCGGCGATTTCATTATTAAAAGAGCTTAAATTTTGCCTAACAACAATATTGTTAATAAAAAGTTAACAATTTTTATAACAAAATATTGAATATTTATTTTTATTTTGACTATTTTTGTCAAAACAATTTCGTTCAAAAATGAATTTTTTTGGGGGAAAAATAAAGGATTTAAGAAAAGAGAAAGGCGATCCATTAAGAGTTGTTGTTTATTATTTAGGAATTGATCAAGCTATCTTAAGCTAAATAGAAAATGGAAAAAGAAAAGCCTCAATAGAACAAGTAAGAAAACTTTCAAAATATTTTAATGTTCCAGAAAAGGAACTTACTGTCGATTGGTTGAGTGATAAAATAATCTATGAAATTGAAGATGAAAAATTTGGAAAAGAGGCTTTAAAATTAGCTGAAGAAAGAATACACTACAAAAAGAAAAACGATGAATAATTTATTAACAATCAAAGAAGCCAGCATCTGGGCAAGTAAATATCTGAATAAACCTGTAACAACATCAAATATTTCATATCTAATTCAATACGGAAGAATTAAAAAAATAGGGAAAAATGGAAGCACTTTTATTAACCTAGATGAATTAAGAAACTACTATAAATCATTTACACAAAATAAAAAAGCGAATTGGAAAAAAGTTTTAGGTGATGATTTAAACTGGCATTTATCATTTGCGGAATATAAAGAATCAGAAACAACAAAACATGTTCATAGATTACATCCGTACAAAGGCAAATTTATACCTCAATTAGTTGAATACTTTCTTGATAATCATACAAATGAGTTCAAAAAGGAAGTTTACTTTAGAAAAGGTGATATTGTGCTTGACCCATTTTGTGGTAGTGGTACTGCCTTAGTACAAGCAAATGAATTAGGGTTACATGCCATTGGAATTGATATATCTTCTTTTAATGCTCTAATAAGCAATATAAAAATAAGTAACCATAATTTAATTGATTTAAAGAAAAATATAGATGAAATTACTGTAAGACTAAAGAATTTTATTAATAAAAGAAATAATTATGATTTTGAATTGAGATTATTAAATGAATTAAAGTTATTTAATGATAAATATTTTCCTTCTCCAGGCTTTAAAAGATGGGTTAGAAACAAACAAATAAATGAAAGAGAATACGAATTAGAAAAAGAAAAGCAATTCCTGGAAAGATATGAGAAATTGATTGAAGAATATAAAATACAATTAAAACAAAAAAAGGATGATAGTTTTCTTGATAAATGGTATTTAAAACCGATTAGAGATGAAATAGATTTTATATTTACAGAATTAAAAAATATTAAAAATACTGACACAAAGAAAATTATTTGTATTATTTTAAGTAGAACCATACGTTCTTGCAGGGCAACAACTCATTCTGATTTAGCAACATTAAAAGATCCAGTTACAACTACCTATTATTGTAAAAAGCATGGTAAAATTTGTAAACCGTTATTCACGATGCTGAATTGGTGGGAAAGATATACAATTGATACTATA
>CAZEWS010000033.1:6882-17956 GCA_964515985.1 uncultured Rikenellaceae bacterium
GTGATAGCAGAACCGTGGATATTGTTGATGCATTAAGAATAAAACAACCTTATTTATCTGATTTAGTTAAAAAGCAAAAAATCAGAGGAATTTTTTCATCTCCTCCATATGTGGGATTAATTGATTATCATGAACAACATGCATATGCTTACGATTTATTTGGTTTTAAACGAAAAAATGACCTGGAAATTGGTCCATTATATAAAGGTCAAGGAAAAGAAGCAAGGGAATCATATATTGAGGGTATTTCACAAGTTCTTATAAATTCAAAAAAGTTTTTAGTTGAGGATTATGATATTTTCCTTGTTGCAAATGATAAATACAATATGTATCCTAAAATTGCTGATAAGGCAGGAATGCAAATAGTAAATACATTTAAAAGGCCAGTTTTAAATAGAGTAGAGAAAGACAGGTCTGCTTATGCAGAGATTATTTTTCATTTAAAGAACAGAAAATGAAACTATTAATTGATAAATTTGGTATATCAGTAGAACATTTAAATTGCTTAGTGGATACATTTCTTGAAAATAATTTAGAATTCCAAAGGATTAATGAAATACTAAATTCTGAAGAATATAGTGAAATATACAAAGAAATTTCAAGAGAAATATATGCCGGAGGTAAACAACCTCGAGGTAATCTCAAATTGGCAAGACAAATGATTTTAGGAGATTTGTTGGAATATATATTTACTGGCAGGGCTTATTATTATGCTGCAAAATCAGAAGATAATTTTAAAAATTTTTTAAAGCTAATATTATACTGTGTCAATCAAATTTTATTGTTTGATATTATTACTGTAAATCCTTTAATTAGAAAATCTTATATTGAAAAGTTAGAAGAAAAAATTCCTGAAGAAATATTATATGAGAAAAATGGCGATAAGGACATTGCAGAGGAGCTTAAAAATAATGATATTCTTATTTGGACTGAAAATTGGAGTAAAGGTATTGATATGTTTATTGATAGTATATTACCAAAAACATTAGGATGCCCTAAGGAATTAATTGTTTTTGCAGAATTAATGCGTATAAAAAAGGGAATAGTTATTCCATTATTATTAATTCAAAGAATATTTGGAGATAAAGACCCTATTGCCCCACCGGACTTTTTATTTTTGAAAGGTAATAAAGAAATATATGGAATTGAAGTTGGATATGCAAAGGAGGGGCAAAGTAGAGAATTCTCAATAAGAACATCTATTCCAACATTTGCTGTTGACTTAAAGAATCATATGCATAATAGATGCCCCATATGTGGAGAAAATATTTTATATTGTGATTATGTAATTAATGCTTACGCAGACGGAACTTTGTGTGAAGAAATCCAAAAAAGAGGAGAAAAATATTATTGTAAAGATTGTTCTGATTTTAATGAAGGTGAATGCAAATATTCAAATTATTATGGTAAAGTATCCGGGCAAGCATTCAATGATAAAAATTTAGAAAATTTCAATAATAGACATTATCATGCTGCCTGTGTTAAGGATAAATCCTATACCTACAGAAAACAACAAATTGGTATTTATGAAGAGCATATGGACGATTTTTTTGCACAAATTCCTGAAATTGAAGGTTTAATTAATATTTAAATATGCCTTTAAGTAATACTCAAAAGAATAAAATCAAAGAATTACTTTCGCGCAAGATTGAGAATAAGTTAAATTCTTATGGTCGAGAAACCATATCAATGCCTTTTCTTGCAAGACTAATTCAAGATAATGAAAAAATTGCAGCATATTCTTTTATTCATTCATTAGCAACGACTTTAGGAATGTCAATTTATGAAGATGTTTCTGTTATAATAGCATCAGAGGCATCTGAAGAATGTTTTAGAGATTATGGAGTTGGAGGAATTTTATCAAAATCACAAAAGGCGGTAATATCTGATATTATTGTAAAACTGAGGAATGGTGAAAGAGAAGCAAATATAAAGGAAGAAACACAATTAGTTTTAGATGCATCAGTAAAGAATGGTGAGTTTCAAAAATCAGGAAATATTGCCGATTTTTATATGAAAAGAAATGGTGTTGAACACTATTTTGAGATAAAAACTGTTAAACCAAACATTGATGTATTTGAAAAAAGCAAAACTAAACTACTTGAATGGGTTGCTCGTAGGAGGTTGTATATAAAAGTATTTCTAGCTTTTCCATATAATCCATATCACCCACAACCGTATTCACGATTTACTGAAGTTGGAATGATGGATTCACCAAATGATTTTCTTGTTGGTGAAGAATATTGGGACTTTATCGGAGGTGAAAATACTTTTCCTGAATTACTCGAAACATTTGATAAAGTAGGTAAAAAATTTAAAGAAAAATTGAAAAGAAAATTTAGAGAAATAACTAAAGAAAAATTTGATTCATATTAATCATTCCCATCCCTTATTCGTATTAGATTCATTATGTAATAAATTAAATATTGATTATGAACCAATTAATGTATAATGAAGATACGATTATCTATGAATTAACTGTTCAAGATATTCAAACTGTTGCTAATCAGGAATTAGAAAGAAATCTTACGAATAATGAAATTGAACGAATTATTGACCTAATTGCAGAAAATATTTCCTGGTATGAAGCAATTAGTAGTGCTATTGAAGAAAAAATAAACGCAGTAAATTAAAAATAAACAATTGTGTGTATTTAAACTGAACCAGTTTTGATTAGCTGGAATTTACTTGATAATTGTTAAATCATTGAAAATTAATACTAATATTAGGCTTTAAAATAGATACTTACCTCAAAAATCCCCGTTTCAAAGAAATCTTGGAATAATCATTCATAAAGAATGACCTTTGAAAATTTCAATAAACAGTTCTTGCCGAAGATTTCTGAGGCTGGATGTGCTAAGCAATACTGTTTGACCCCGCCAACGGTGGGGGAGTTGTATTGCGTGGGAAATCTTATCTGAAACCTGCCTGCCGATTAATGAAAATGCTATCAGCATAATAATATCTAATATTCTTTTATAAACTCCAGATTCCTTTTTAAACCCGAATATTTTGCCCGTTTAACTGCAGAGTTTTTAAAAATCTCATCGTAATCTTCTTCCGACAGATTAAACCACTCATCTTTACTCATCTCCATCAATCTGGGATGTGGGTTAAAATCAGGCTCATCATGCGGAAGGCTCTTCAAATTACAGGGACAAACATCCTGGCAGATATCACATCCAAATACCCAATTTTCAAACCTGTCTTTCATATTGGATGGCAGTTCTTCTTTGTATTCAATTGTAAAATAAGAGATGCATTTGCGGGCATCCAGTAAATAGGGCTCAATGATAGCCCCGGTGGGACATGCATCAATGCACAAGGTACATGTTCCGCAATAGTCTTTTTCAGATACGTCATATTCCAATTCAAGGTCTATAATCAATTCCCCGATAAATACAAAAGAACCATTTTTTCTCGAAATAAGGTTGGTGTTTTTCCCAATCCACCCGAGACCGCTCCTTGCAGCCCATACTTTATCCATAACAGGTGCTGAATCAACAAAAAATCTTCCATTCACCTTAAGATAAGTTTTCCGTATAAATTGTAAAAGCTTGTTAAGTTTATTTTTTATTACCTTATGATAATCATGGCCATAAGCATATTTTGAGATCTTAGGAGCCTCTTTGTCTTTTTGAGTATCTGACGGGTAATAGTTTAAAATAACTGAAATAACCGATTTTGCACCAGGGACCAGTTTTTCCGGGTTAACCCGCTGATCAAAATGACCGGCCATGTAAACCATCTGCCCGTACATTCCGGAGGTTATCCATTGTTTTAACCTGGAAGCTTCTTTTTCCAAATGTTGTACCGGTGAAATTCCGCAATCGTTAAAACCCAGAAGTTTTGCGTTTTGCTTGATTCTATAGGAAAAATTCCCTTTTTCATTCATTGATATAATAATGAAATTCTCCCAATGAGATGCCCATGGTACAAATTTTACATAAATCCAAGTTCCAGTCTTGCTTGGTCCGACATCATACTTTTATCCCAGGGAGGATCAAAGACCAGATTAAGTTTTACCTCTTTCACACCCTCAATTTCTTCAACTTTCTCCCGGACTTCCTTTATAAGATCACCTGCCATAGGACAATTAGGTGCTGTCAAAGTCATGACGATCTTTACTTTTTGTTTTTCATCAACATCCACTTCATAAATTAAGCCCAAATCATAAATGCTAACCGGGATCTCGGGATCATATATATTTTTTAAAACCCTGAAAATCTCGGTCTCTAACTGTAAATACTCTTTATCCTCATTCATATTACAAAATTTGTAACTATTTTGTTTTCAAGATAAGCGTTAACTGTTATAGTTTATTTTATCCCAAGGGATACCCGTGGCATACCATTCTGTCTTTTCGTATCCCACCATACTTAATAATTCTTTTAACTTCACTTATTCTGCTTAGCATGATAAGCAAGTGCATATAGTTTCATTTGTTTAACCATAGCCAGTAATCCGTTCGAACGTGTAGGGGATAAATTCTCCTTCAGCCCGATCCTGTCAATAAAATAAAGATCGGCATTCATTATATCCTCCGGTTTATGGTCTGCCATAACCCTGATTAAAAGAGCAATGATCCCCTTGGTGATAATTGCATCACTATCGGCCGAAAATTTTATTTTATCTCCTTCCAATTCAGCATGCAGCCATACTTTTGACTGACAACCTTCTATAAGATACTCATTGGTTTTAAAGTTCGGTCTGATGGCCGGTAAGTTTTTACTTAGTTCGATCAGATAATGATATTTGTCCATCCAATCTGTAAAAACTTCAAATTCTTCAATGATTTCGTTTTGAATTTCGTCTAAACTCATTTTTTATGTAGTGTTTTTCTGTTAAATCTTAATCATTAAAAAATAAGCACCTGCCAGCCAGCAGACTGGTTTGTTATAGGTTATATGTTATAAGTTATACGTTATGTCAAAGGCATCCCCCTGGTATAAGCCACTACAGCTACATGAAACGTATTATTGGCATCCGTCCTGGTATCTGATTTTGCTGTCCTCAAATAATTTTATTAATGCCATAACAAATCTTCGAACATCTCTGCATGCTTTCCAGCCTTGCCTCGCCGATGCCACCGACATTCTTACGGGGCAGGCAGGGACCCAGATCTTCAAAGCTTAAAATTTGCTTTCGTGATCTCTAATATTGAACTTATAACAATTAACATATAACATTCCTTTTTTTTCCATCCCAACACACTGATTAACCACACTTAATTAATTAATGAAACATTTCTTTTACTTTTAACAGACCCTGTACAAGCCTGTCAATCTCACTTTTTGTGTTGTAAAAGGCAAGGGAGGCGCGTATTGTGCCCTGAATTCCAAATCGATCCATCACAGGCTGTGCGCAATGCTTACCTGTACGAACGGCTATACCCATTTTATCGAGAACCAATCCGGCATCATACTGATTAATTCCTTCCAACAGAAAGGAAAAAACACAAATTTTGTTTTCAGCATTACCATAGATTTTCAGTCCTTCAATTTCATTTAACTTTTCGGTACCGTATTTCAGCAGTTCAGTTTCATAGTCTTCGATGTCCTGCTTTCC
Source organism: uncultured Rikenellaceae bacterium (assembly GCA_964515985.1). Taxonomy (GTDB): domain Bacteria; phylum Bacteroidota; class Bacteroidia; order Bacteroidales; family VadinHA17; genus CAZEWS01. The sequence continues at coordinate 12,451 of CAZEWS010000033.1, forward strand.
CAACCGGTTTAAATATTCCAATGCTTTGCCTAAACCAATGGCACCTATATAATTTATCGTACCTGCTTCGAATTTATAAGGGATATCATTATAGGTTGTTTTTTTGAAGGTAACACTTTTGATCATATCGCCACCGCCCTGATAAGGAGGAAGTTCTTCAAGCCATTTTTCCTTTCCATAGAGGATCCCTATCCCGTTTGGACCATATACTTTATGACCTGAAAACACGTAAAAATCGCAATCCAGATCTCTTACATCTACTTTCCCATGTTGAATGGCCTGGGCACCATCAATTAAAACAGGCACATTATGGGTATGAGCTATTTCAATGATTTTCTTTACCGGGTTAATAGTTCCTAACGTATTGGAAACATGGGTTAAAGCAAGAATTTTTGTTTTCCGGGAAAACAAATTCTCCAAACGTTCAATCTGCAATTCACCGTTATTTTTAATGGGTAAAATTTTTAATCTTGCCCTTTTTCGCTCACAAAGCATTTGCCATGGAACAATATTGGCATGATGTTCCATCTCAGAGACAATGATCTCATCTTCCGGGCCTATGTGCTTTTCGCCAAATGAATAGGCTATAGTATTTATAGAACCAGTTGCCCCACTGGTGAATATTATTTCGTGACTTTCCCCTGCATTAAGAAATTCTTTTATCGTATTCCTGGCATTTTCAAAAATATCAGTGATCTGTTCGCTCAGGAAATGCACCCCCCTATGTATGCTGCTATTCTGCTGGGAATAAAGCTGTCTGATTATTTCAATTACTACTCGAGGTTTTTGTGTTGTAGCTCCATTGTCCATGTAAACAAGTGGAAAATTATGAACCTTTTGCTCAAGGAGTGGAAAATCTTTTCTTATTTCGTTAATGTTTAACACGATTTTTTAATGAATTAACCACAATTCATAACACAATTCTGACATCTTGATAATTCGCCACGAAGCCGCATGTCAACAAGATGATTGATCCTTTCCCTTAAGGGTTCAACCTTTATTTGGTTAATAATTTCATTCACAAAAGCATACATTAGCATCAATCTGGCCTCACGTTCTCCGATTCCTCTTGCCCGCATATAAAATAATGAATTTTCATCCAATTGACCCACAGTAGCACCATGACTGCATTTTACATCATCGGCATAAATTTCCAGTTGAGGTTTTGTATTCATCCTGGCATCATCGGTTAGCAGTATATTGTTATTTGCCTGATATGCCTGTGTTTTTTGTGCATTCCTTCTAACCAGTATTTTTCCATTAAAAGCACCAGTGGCAAAATCATCTAAAACCCCTTTAAACAACTGGTTACTTGTACAATAAGGTTTTGCATGATCGATGTATGCATAATTATCAATATGTTGTCCCTTATCGGCAAGAAATAAACCGGTAGTATTATTTTCACAGCCTTCACCGTTCAACCGGACATAGAAATTATTCCTCACCAAACCTCCATGAAGGGTAATCAAATTTGATGTTACATTACTGTTTCTTTCCTGATTAAGATATATGTGAGATATCTGAGTGGCATCATTGTGTTCATTCTGAACCTTTGTGAAATCGAACCGAGAATCAGGGCCGGTATATATTTCGGTTACTGAATTAGTAAGGAATTTATGTGGTGAAAAGGTATGGTCACAGACAATTACCGTAGCCTCGGTATTTTCTTCCAAAACAAATAAATTACGGTGTTGAACCATAATATCATTGTCTGAAATGATAAGATTTACAATTTGTAAAGGTTTTTGAAGAACAACCCCTTTGGGTACATATATGAAAATCCCATCCTGAACAAAGGCTGAATTCAGAGCCACCAAACCTTCATTAGCGATTTGTGCATATTTACCATAATATTTTTCAACCAGTTCAGGATATTCAGTTGAAGCTTTGGCAAAACTTCCAACCAGAGCACCTGAAGACAATTCCCTTAATGGGGTTTTTCTGTCAAAATAAAACCCATTTAAAAGAAGGATCACATTTGTATCCAGTGTAGGAATATCACATTTAAAAATGTGATTTATATCAAAATACTTATTACCGGGGGATATCGCGTTACGGAAAGGATGACTAAAAACAGGCTCCAGGTTGGTGTATTTATAATTTTCGTTTTCCCTGCCGGGAATTCCTGATTTTTTAAAATACTTAATTCCTTTTTCCCTTTTTTCGTTAATAAAGGCAAGTGTACTTTTATTAAAAATATCAGCATTCCGGTAATAGGAATCAACTAATTTTTTTACAATATCTGTTTTATGAACAACTTCTCCCATAATCCATTGAATTATTAAATTGCCGGAGAACTATTTATGGCAAGTTCCTTACTGATCCATTCATATCCCTTTTCTTCAAGTTCAATCGCCAGTTCCTTACCCCCCGTTTTTACAATTTTTCCGTCATATAGTACATGAACATAATCCGGGATAATATAATTTAATAAGCGCTGGTAATGTGTTATAACAATAGTGGCATTTTCTTTTGTCTTTAGTTTATTTACTCCATTAGCCACAACTTTTAATGCATCGATATCCAGACCTGAATCCGTTTCATCCAGAATAGCAAGTTTGGGTTCGAGTATTGCCATTTGAAAAATTTCATTCCTCTTTTTCTCACCACCCGAAAATCCTTCATTTACAGACCGGTTTGTTAAACTTGAGGCGATCTCTACTAAAGCTTTCTTTTCCCTCATAACCTTAAGAAAATCGGATGCTGATAACGGTTCAAGACCATTGTATTTACGGTGTTCGTTCAAAGCTGTCTTTAAAAAATTTACCATACTTACCCCAGGAATTTCAATAGGATACTGAAAACCAAGGAAAATACCCTGTCTGGATCTTTCTTCAGGCAGTATTTCCAAAAGGTTTTTACCCATATACAACACTTCTCCCTCAATTACTTCAACAAGATTGCGACCGGCAAGAACAGAGGCAAGTGTACTTTTACCTGAACCATTTGGTCCCATAATAGCATGTATTTCACCGGCTTTTACCTCAAGGTTAATTCCTCCCAGAATTTCTTTTCCTTCAATCGATACTCTTAGATTCTTTATGCTTAACATCATAAATCCTTTTTATGTATTGAAAAAATGTCTCTTAAATATTTCTTAAGTTATCAGTTATTTATTTATCTCCTACTTTAAAAAACCGGAATGATGGAATAATGCCTGCCCTGTGAAATGCGACGTAGGAGCTATTTCTACAGGGGAAAACTGCCTGCCCGCCGTAACATGCGAAGGCGGGGAATAATGTCTAAAATTAAGATGACACTTTTGAAGATAAAACATATAACCAAATTGCATCTTGCTAAACCTTCAGATTTTTGTAACCTCTGTTTCTATTTTTTCTGTCTTTGTTCTTAAAATATCCTAAAATGTTAATAATCAAACAAGGATTACCTTCGGTGAGATCGCTTCGCTAAGTTAACGATTTTTGATTTTTGAAGTTTTTTACTTCATCATTCATTATTCCTTGTTGGATATTGTATATTCATTTTTTCATCAATTAATTTGTTTACTATGTTCTTACTTTACAATAGTCCTCCTTATCCACTTGACTTATCCGACGCTCCCTTCCAGTGTGATTTGCAGAAGCTTTTGAGCCTCAACAGCAAATTCCATAGGCAGTTTATTAATCACTTCTCGGGCATAACCATTAACGATCAAACCCACAGCATCTTCAGTTGAAATTCCTCTTTGATTACAATAAAATATCTGATCCTCACCGATTTTTGATGTCGTAGCTTCATGCTCGATAATGGCAGACTGGTTATCTACTTCAAGATAAGGGAAGGTATGTGCTCCACATTTATCCCCCAGCAAAAGAGAATCACATTGGGAAAAATTCCTTGCATTATCAGCATTCTTCAACACTTTAATCAGACCCCGGTAGCTGTTATTACTTCTCCCCGCAGAAATTCCTTTCGAAACAACAGTACTTTTGGTATTTTTTCCAATATGAATCATCTTCGTCCCCGTATCAGCCTGTTGAAAATTATTCGTTACGGCGACAGAATAAAATTCCCCAACCGAATTATTCCCACGCAAAATACAGCTTGGATATTTCCACGTTATCGCTGACCCTGTCTCCACCTGGGTCCAGGAAATTTTCGAATTATCTCCTTTGCAAATACCCCGTTTTGTGACAAAATTAAATATACCGCCTTTCCCATTCTTATCACCCGGATACCAGTTTTGTACAGTAGAATATTTTACTTCTGCATGCCTAAGTGCTATGATCTCAACAACAGCCGCGTGCAACTGGTTCTCATCCCGCCTGGGAGCAGTACATCCTTCGAGATAACTAACGTAGCTGTCCTCCTCTGCAACAATAAGGGTCCTTTCAAACTGCCCGGTGTTGGCTGCGTTTATCCTGAAATAGGTCGATAACTCCATTGGGCATCTTACTCCCTTTGGGATAAAGCAAAATGAACCATCGCTGAATACAGCCGAATTTAAAGCTGCAAAATAATTATCCGTATAAGGAACAACCGTTCCCAAATATTTCTTAATCAGATCCGGGTATTCTTTTATTGCTTCACTCAGGGAACAAAAGATTATTCCACTTTCAGCAAGAGTTTCCTGAAACGTGGTTTTTACCGATACGCTATCCATTATTGCATCTACTGCAACACCTGTTAATATTTTTTGTTCATCCAAAGGGATTCCAAGCTTATCAAAGGTTTTCCTCAATTCCGGATCAATATCGTCTATGCTCTCCGGCTGTGTTTTCGTTTTTGGAGCTGCATAAAAGATGATATCCTGAAAATTGATTTTTGGTATTTCCAGGTGAGGCCAGTCAGGCATTTTTTTAGTTAACCAATAACGGAACGCCTTTAAACGATACTCTAACATAAATTCCGGCTCCTTCTTTTTTTTCGAAATCATACGGACAACATCCTCATTCAGTCCCTTCGGAATCAAATCTGTTTCAACATCCGTGTAAAAGCCGTATTTGTATTCTCCCTGAGTTATATCATTTATTATTTTATCCTGCTCCTTCTTCATGCTTTTTTCTTATAAACAAATTTCTGGCCGTGGAAATTATGCTCTATGTGGAATTATTCTAAATAAGGGCAAATATACAAAAATTAATAAATATAGCTTCGCGAATTTACTCTGAGAAATTAAGCTGAGGTTCACCCCGTGGAATTCCTGATACCCGCCTGCCCGTCCCTGCCCGACTTCGTCATTCAGGCGGGCGACCGGATCATCCGGGCGGGCCAGTCGGGCAGAAATCAGGATGCGAAGCAATTCCACGTGGCAAGGGCTAATCCCGAAAACTTTCAGGAGAGGGAAAAAAGAAAAAAAAGAAAGAAAAGATCCATTAACATGTGAGGTATGTAATTTGGAGATGGTTTTAGTTTTTGTTTGTTTTACATATAAGAACATAGCTTCGCAAATTGATTAAAAAAAACCTTAATTTTCAGATTTTATAAATAATTAGTTAATAGTCGGCAGTCCACAAAAAAGTAAATAACAATCAAACAATTATAACACAATGGCAACTGGATTTAG
>CAZEWS010000034.1:0-17422 GCA_964515985.1 uncultured Rikenellaceae bacterium
CTATTCGTCATTATTTGATCAGGATTTGAAACCCAAGAAAGTTTATGAGGAAGTACAGTATTAAAAGTAAGAATAAATTTTATTTTTTGCAACCGATTGCAAAATTCTTTGAAATTATTTTAAATATAAAGCTTTTTATGCTTATTTTGTAATACAATCAATGAAATGAAAAGTAATAATGAGGTTACCATATACGATATTACAAAGGCTTTAAATATTTCATTCTCTACAGTCAGCAGAGGGTTAAATGTAAATACCATTGTTTTGCAACATAATCTCAGCATTCGCCAATCATCTGAGAGAAAGAAAATAGAATAATTTGAATCCTTTACTATCATCCGGAATGAAACATTTTTTTAAGATCTTATTATTATTTGTGTTTTATCAAATCAATTCTGATTTAAAAGCAGAAGATGGATATCAGCTATGGCTAAGATATGAGTTAATTAATGAAGCTCACATATTAAAAGAATATAAAGAATCAATTAATGGCTGGATGATCCAGGGTGAATCAGAAACATTTAATGCAGCCAGAAATGAATTACAACTTGGATTGAACGGATTACTCGGTCCCATTAAGTCGGTAAATTCCGTTGAAAAGGATGGAATTCTAATCGCCGGAACTCCGAAAAGCTCTGAAATTATTGCATCGTTGAATATTAAGGACAAATTAATAAACATCAATGAGGAAGGCTATATTATTATTAATACATCTATTAGTAACAAGAAAGCGATTGTAATTGCTGCAAATGAGGATATTGGTGTATTATATGGCACTTTTCATTTCTTGCGGTTAATACAAACTCACCAGAATATTAGAGAACTTTCAATTGAAAGCTCTCCTAAATTAAAGACCAGATTACTTAATCACTGGGATAACCTTGACAGGACTGTAGAACGCGGATATGCAGGTTTTTCACTTTGGGACTGGCATAAACTTCCGGATTATATATCGCCAAGATATATGGATTATGCCCGTGCTAATGCTTCCATAGGAATTAATGGTACAGTGCTTACAAATGTTAATGCCAATGCATTAATTCTCACAGAGCAATATCTTGTAAAAGTAGATGCTCTTGCCGATGTATTCCGGCCATATGGTATAAGGGTATATTTAACTGCCAGGTTCAGTGCACCTGTGGAAATTGGGCGACTAAAAACAGCTGATCCCCTGGATCCGGATGTCATTGACTGGTGGAGGAAGAGGGCTGATGAGATCTACATCTGTATTCCGGACTTTGGTGGATTCCTGGTCAAAGCCAATTCAGAGGGTCAGCCCGGGCCACAAAATTATGGACGCTCACATGCTGACGGGGCTAATATGTTGGCGGATGCCCTTTCTCCGCATGGTGGAATTGTTATGTGGAGGGCATTCGTTTACGATAATAACGCACCTGAGGACAGGGCTAAACAAGCCTATAATGAATTCACGCCACTTGACAATAAATTCAGGGACAATGTACTGGTTCAGGTAAAAAACGGACCAATTGATTTCCAGCCACGTGAGCCGTTTCACTCCCTTTTCGGGGCTATGCCCAATACACCGCTTATAATGGAATTTCAAGTTACACAGGAATATCTAGGGTTTGCAACACATCTTGTCTATTTGGCAACACTCTATGAAGAATGCCTTAAATCGGATACATATGCAATGGGCAAAGGATCTCCTGTCGCGAAGGTAATCGACGGAACCCTTGAAAATAAAAGTCTTACAGGGATGACTGGCGTCTCAAATATAGGCACAGACCGGAACTGGACAGGACACCCATTTGCCCAGGCAAACTGGTATGCGCTCGGACGTTTGGCGTGGGATCCTTACCTGGGTTCCGGAGAAATTGCCGATGAATGGATAAGAATGACTTTTTCAAATGATAATGAATTTGTTACAAGAATCAATAAAATGATGCTCGCCTCACGTGAAATCACCGTTAATTATATGACTCCCCTGGGTTTGCATCATCTTATGGGCAGGGGGCACCATTATGGTCCAGGGCCATGGGTCGATCGTGGCCGGGCTGACTGGACTTCAGTTTACTATCACAGAGCTGACTCCAATGGTATTGGATTTGACCGTTCTTCTGCGGGCAGTGATGCAGTCAGCCTGTATTTTCCAACAGTAAGAGATCATTTTGATAATCTCGAAACATGTCCTGAGAATCTGCTGCTGTGGTTTCACCATGTGTCCTGGGACTATAAACTTAAATCCGGCAGAACTTTGTGGGACGAATTGTGCTGTAAATACAATGAGGGAGTTGACTCCGTCCGTTGGCTTTTAGCAGAATGGAATAAAGCGGAAGGAATTGTTGATGATGAAAGATATGAACAGGTTAAATCGTTTCTTAAAATTCAGGAAAAAGAGGCAAAATTGTGGAGAGACGCTTGCATCCTGTACTTCCAGACATTTTCACAGAGGCCTATTCCTGATTCTGTTGAAAAACCTGAACATACGCTGGAATATTATAAAAACCTTAGATTCTTTTATGTACCCGGTAATTAAAGATTGATCGATATGTTTTCTATTTCTCGTTGATCATTCTCATTATTTAAATAAAACATTGAATCAAAGAGATGCATACAGAGAGAGAGAATAAAATAGCTATAATTACCGGCGGAGCAACGGGTCTTGGTCTTGCTGTTGCCCATAAATTTGTGCGCGAAAATATAAAGACAATACTAATCGGACGGAATGAGGTAAAACTAAAGGAAGCATGCCATTCGATGGGAGTGCTTGCTGATTGCATAAAATGCGACCTAACTGCTCTGAATGATTTGCCTGAGCTCGTAAACACGATATGGAAAAAATATGGAAGAATTGACATACTGGTTAACAATGCAGGAATACATCTGAAAAAGGCATTTGCAGAAGTTACCGATGAGGAATTTCAAAGGATTATTCTAACCAATCAGACAAGTGTATTTTCATTAACCCGTGAAGTTGTTAAAATTATGCAGCATCAAAAAAGCGGATGTGTTTTAAATATCAGCTCAATGGCTGCTCAGTATGGAATACCAAGTGTAATTGCTTATTCTGCGTCAAAATCAGCAATAGAGGGAATGACACGTGCCATGGCCGTGGAATTGTCACCCTTAGGTATAAGGGTAAATTGTATTGCCCCGGGCTTTATCAAAACACAGATGTCTTCTAATGCACTTGACAACGATCCTGAACGTAAAGGCAAAGTAATCTCACGTACACCAATGGGAAGATTAGGAAATCCGGAAGAATTAGCTAATGCTGCCTATTTCCTGGTTTCTGATGAGGCTTCATTTATAACGGGTGTAGTTATGCCGGTGGATGGTGGAAACTCAATAGGTTTTTGTTAGGAACTTACAATTTATCACATTCATACCGGTTTTCACGGTGCTACCGATCTTTCGCCGGTAAATATGGCAGTGGCGCTTCATTTCGATATTGCTATTAATAATTTTGGTATACAGGAGTATATGCCACAACAGGACATTGAATCAAAGAGATGCATACAGAGAGAGAATAAAATTACCAGTACAGCAATGGTTACATGTTCATCGACGATACACCAGGTATTGGAGTGGATATAAATGAGGATCGTGCAAAGAAATATCCTTATTCTATGGCCAGCCTGCCGGTTAACAGAAAGACCGATGGGACAATGTTTTACTGGTAAACACAGAGTTTTCCTGATTTTCACACCCGAGACCGGTAATTATTTGTCGTTTCTTAACAATTAAAATTGAATAAAAATGAATGTTCAGCAATGGGAAATCCTTCTGAAAGTAATCAACGGGGAAATACTGGAGGAAAAACCTGTTGGTTTCATAATCGACAGTCCTTGGTTACCCAACTGGTATGGATCCACGATCTTGGATTACTTCACAAGTGATGATTTATGGTTCAAAGCCAATATGAAAGCCATCGAAACATTTCCGGAAGTCATGTTTCTTCCAGGATTCTGGTCCGAATATGGGATGTGTACTGAACCTTCGGCGTTTGGGGTTAGATCCTCCTTCCCTGCAAATGGATTTCCTTATCCATATAAATGCATTCAAACTGTTGAAGAGTCTGGGAAAATTCAAAAACCAGATGTGGAGATTGATGGATTTGGCCCGTTTATCCTGAACCGATTAAAACTAAATAAGCATAGAATTGAAGATTCGGGACACAATATCCGTTTTTCAGTTTCCAGAGGACCCTTAAATATTGCATCCTATTTAATGGGAACTACTGAATTTCTCACCGCAATTATGACCAACCCGGAAGAGATGCATGCGTTATTGCGAGTCATTACAGATTATTTAAAAGAATGGCTCGATCTTCAACAACAAACGTTTCCAACGATAGATGGGATACTGATACTTGACGACATCATTGGGTTCATGGGAGAGGAAGATTTTATAAACTTTGGCCTGCCTTATTTTAAAGAATTATTCGCCAGAGATGTAAAAGTAAAATTTTTGCACAATGATGCAGATTGTATGTCATCGGTGAAATACTTACCCGAGATGGGCGTGAATCTGTTTAATATGGGTTTTAATATTGAATTAAATGAGTTAAAAGAGTTGACTAAAAACAAAGTGACCATGTTGGGAAATATTCCACCACGGGACGTCTTAGCGAATGGGACAAAAGAAGATGTCGAAAAGTCCGTTCATGACCTGATAAACGGACTAAAGAAAAAATCAAGAGTGATCTTATCATGTGGTGGAGGTATGCCACCGGGTGTGACTACGGAAAATATTACTGCATTTATAAATGCTGTTAATACTCAATAAGTAGTAAAATGATAAACAGGATGAAATCTGGAAAATAATAATTACCTTCCTATACAGGATATACGGGATATAGAATCTACAGTGATGCAACCGATAAAATCTTTGAAAGGATTTAAACGGATTTCGTATTCAAAAGATTTGCTTTTACAAATTGATCCTGATATTCACTGGGTGTAAATCTGGTGAATTTCCTAAACGTACGGTTAAAATTGGAAACATTATTAAATCCACACTCAAAACAAATTTGTGATATTGAGAGTTTACCCTCAACAAGTAATTGACAAGCATGGCCAATACGCATTTCATTTACGAATGAAGTGAAAGATTTTCCGGTTTTTTCTTTAAAATAACGGCAAAACGATGTTGGATTCATACCTATTTTTTCGGCAATATCTCTCAATTTTATTTTCTGTTGATAATTGCAATTAAAATAATGTATGACTTTGTCGAGCCGGTCACTCAAATATTCGTGACTATCCATCCGGTAAGCCTCACTGGCCAGCAATTTAACATCTTTGCTCTGTGCCAGAAAGTTCAGGAAACTGATAAAAGACAGCATCTGTTCAAGACCTGATAAGTCCAAAAGTCCTTTCAGTTTTTCCCCTGCAATCGTATTGGTTGGTGCTGTGAATTTTATTCCACGAGATGATTTCATTAATAAAACTTTGATATGATGGAATTCAGAATAATTTGAGATCTCTTCCTTAAAAAAATCGCTGGGAAAATGAACCACAATAGCATTGACCCGGTAATCCGGCTTCCTTTTATAGAAGGCTTCGTCGCTTTTCCAGAAATGAGGAAGCTTATTGCCTATTAAAACCAAATCACCATCTTTAAATGATTCAATGCTATCGCCAACAAATCGTTTGCCGTAACTTTTAAGAACATTCACAATTTCATATTCACTATGAAAATGCCAGGGATAAGTGAAATGAGGAAAATCATCCCATTTCACATTAAGGGAGGTTTTGGGAAGAAAATTTACCATTTCGTGCATGATTTCCATAAGAAGTCGTATTTAAATTTTGTTTTAGTAAAGATAATACAAATCATTGTTAAAATAGTATTATTAGATGTGTTTTGTTTCATATAACTTACAACCCCTAATAAAATTATGAACAACCTATTTAAGTAAAGAGATAATTGCGGGAAAAAATCTGAAAAAATACAGCGATTGGTTTTATGAATGATAGCCCATGGCTGCCGGGATGGAGTGGAATATCAAACCTGCAATTTTTACCGTGGAGGAATGTTTCCTGATGTTTCTACTGAAAATATCAGAGCATTTATTAACACCGTAAGAGAATCATCAAGTTAATATCAATCATATAAATCATCTAAACCAAAATAATGAAAATTGTAAATAAAATTATTTGGTCAATATTTTTAACTCTATTTGCGATTCAGCCATACGCTCAGGAAGTGGCAAGATTTACTGTTTTTGCAGGTAATACCGATCGGAAAGATTGTCCGGTTGGGGTCAATATGGAGCAGATCAGTTATAATGAGGACCAGGGATCTCTTGTTCTTTTTGAAAAAGTTGGTGAAAAAGAAATTCCGGTTCCCTGTCAACTGGAACCAGGACATTCATCCAGGCTTTGGTTTGTGCTTTCCGGCGAAACTACAAAAGGGGAAAGTCGTGAGTTTATTATCCGGCACCAAACCCAAAAAAATGATTTTACAACAATCCGATTACATAAAAACCGGGGAAAACTCAGTTTAAAATTTCAAGAGAAACCGATTCTGGATTATCAGTTTGAAACTGTTTATCCTCCGGCAGGAATTGATCCCCTTTATAAACGTTCAGGATTTATCCATCCGCTCTGGTCTCCAGGTGGCGAAGTATTGTCCCGCATTCAAGCTCCCGATCATTATCATCATTATGGCATTTGGGGACCCTGGACAAAAACACATATTGAAGGTCGTGAAGTTGACTTTTGGAATTTGATTAAAGGACAAGGAACGGTAAAATTCAGTGGGTTTTTGTCTGAAGTGGAGGGACCGGTTTTTAGTAGCTTTAAAGCTTTACAAAAACATATCGATTTTGGAGGGAGGGGCGAAGACCAGGTAGCTATTAATGAAGTACTGGATGTTCGTGCCTGGAATATTGATCAGCAGGGGAGAGTATGGTTGATTGATTATACTACTACCCTAAATACACCTTTGGATTCTGGAATTATGCTGGATGCTTACCGCTATGGAGGTGGAATTGGTTTCCGGGCAACGGAAAAATGGCATAAGGATAATAGTTCGGTGCTGACATCTGAAAATAAAGATCGGCTGAATGCTGATGGAACAAAGGCCAAATGGTGCTTGGTTGAGGGTGAGTCAGCTACTGCAGAAGGAAGAAGCGGGATCCTTTTTATGGGACATACGGCTAACCGGGAATTTCCCGAACCTATGCGTGTATGGCCTGTTAATGCAAATCGCGGCCGTGGAGATGTGTATTTCGAGTTTTGCCCCATTCGCAATAGGGATTGGATGATTAAAAAAGGGAATGATTATACCCTAAAGTATCGTCTGCTTGTTTTTGATGGTACCCTTTCGGTCGAAGAAGCAGAAAAATATTGGCAGGATTTTGTTAATCCACCCAGGATTGAAATAAGGAACGTGAAATGATGTTGAATAATTACGTTTGATAAGGTATATTATATAAATAAAAATAACCCAATAAAAATTAAATTACCTTGAAACGAAGAAATTTTTTAAAAAACACTTTAGCCGCTACAGCCGGTTCAATTGTTGTTCCAACAATTGTTTCATCTTCTGTATTTGGCAAAAACGCACCCAGCAATAAAATTAATATCGGACAAATTGGTTGTGGACGAATTGCCCGCGGTCACGATCTTCCCGGAACCATGCGACATGATATCTCACGGGTTATTGCCGTGAGCGATCTGGACAGTAATCGCATGAAAGACGGTAAAAAACTGGTGGAAAATTTTTATGCCAGAAATAAAGGGAGTGATAATTATATCGATGTAAAGATGTATAATGATTATAAAGAGATGCTTCTTAATTCTGACATCGATGCAGTAATCATCAGTACACCCGACCATTGGCATGCGCAACCTGCCATTGAAGCAGCATTAGCGGGCAAAGACATTTACCTGCAGAAACCTACATCCTTAACAATTGCTGAAGGCAGGATGTTAAGTGATATCATTCAGCGTGAGGGAACTATTCTGCAGGTGGGCACGCAGCAACGCTCCTCTCCACAATTTCGGCTTGCAGCTGAATTAGTGAGAAATGGAAGAATTGGCAGGTAGGCCTGCCAGGTGATCCTCCCGGGCCTGAAGCTGCAGAGATGCCTATCCCTGAAAACCTGAATTATGACATGTGGCTGGGTGAAACTCCTTATGTTTATTATACCGAGATAGGGGTGCATCCACAAAAAGGTTATGGACGCCCTGGTTGGTTGCGCCGGGAACAATTTGGGGCCGGCATGATTACCGGTTGGGGGCAACACCATTTCGATTCGGCAGCCTGGGGTATGGATACGGAATATACCGGTCCAATTTCTCTGGAAGCTGTTGCCGAATTCCCGAAATCAGGGCTTTGGGATGTGCACGGCGATTTTATGGCAAAAGCTGAGTACGAAAACGGCATTACCATGTATACCAGTGGGGGATATGACAACGGGATCAGGTACGAAGGTACAGAAGGCTGGATTTGGGTTTCCAGAGGTAGATACGTTGCTACTGCAAGCGATCCTGTTGCACAAGAGAGGAGTGCCCGCGCATTGAATGCAAGTGATCCGGAAATTCTTACTTCGGAAATAAAAGAAAACGAGATTCATTTATATGAAAGTAAGGAGCAACACGGTAATTGGCTCGATTGTATCCAAAGCCGGAAAGAACCTATTTCGCCGGCAGAAATCGGTCACCGTGCCTGTACCGTATGTCTGCTCACACATATTGCCATGCATTTATCCAGAAAACTCTATTGGGACCCCCAAAAGGAACTTTTCATAAATGATGATGAGGCCAATTCCATGCTCAGCCGGCCTCAGCGTGCTCCGTATGGAACAGATTATATAAAACTAAGCTGATATTAATTAAATTTTGTTGATCTATTAACCTATATTAATCTTAACCTAATTAAATCGTAAATCTATGAAAAAAATCTTGTTAATTTTATTTAGTGTAATTTGTTGTTTTTTCCATTTAGAAGCATATTCACAGGAAACAACAATTACAGGTGTGGTTACTGATGGAACCACTAATGAAACTTTGGTCGGCGTCAACATTGTTATTGAAGGCACCACTGTTGGAGCCATTACTAACATGAACGGCAGCTATTCGATCACTGTGCCTTCACCCGATGCAACACTTGTTTTTTCATTTCTGGGTTACACTACCCAAACGGCTGTTGTCGGAGCCCGTTTAACAATCGACATTCAATTAATGCCTTCTCTTATAGGTTTGGATGAGATTGTTGTTATTGGTTATGGTACACAGCGAAGGGGGAGCATTACCGGTGCCATTTCCTCAGTTTCTTCTGATGACATCCTGGAGTTACCTGTAACCGATGCCGGCTCAGCATTGCAGGGAAGAGCTACGGGCGTGGTAGCTTTGTCTGCCGGGAACCAGCCTGGTGAAGGAGTTACCATCCGGATCCGCGGACGGAGGTCCCTGACGGCTACAAACGAACCCCTTTATGTTGTTGACGGTATCCCCTATGACGGGAATATCGCTGACATCAACCCCAGGGATATCAAATCCATGGAAATATTAAAGGATGCCTCTGCAACTGCCATTTACGGATCCAGGGGCGCAAACGGTGTAATCCTTATCACCACCAAACGTGGAGGAAACTTCGCAACTACGGTTTCCTATACGGGGCATTACGGTATTTCAAGTGTGCTTGGTATTCCGGATATGATGACAGGGGATGAATACTACACGATGAAAGAAGTGGGCGGGCGGGCCTTTACCGCCGATGAATTGGATGCGTATGCCGCCGGAGTTTCCACCGACTGGATGAACCTGGTATTAGACAAAGGTTACCAGCAAAACCACCAACTTAGCGTCCGGGGCGGAAGTGCAAAAACCGGGTTCGCTCTTTCTGCCAACTACTTCAATGAAGTGGGAGTTATAGAAATCCAGGATTACACCCGGTCTACATTCAGGGTAAACCTGGACCATAAGGTGTCTGAAAGGATCAGGATCGGGACCTCTACCCAGGTATCCAATGCGGTACAGAACTGGGCTTCGAATCCATACGGAACTGCCCTGGCTCTCTCCCCGCTGGCTGAACCCTATGATGCTTCCGGTGAAATTATATACCGTCCGGGAGCAGACCCGTTGCTGTGGAATGCACTGTCAGATTATGTTGAAGGAAATATTATTGATGAGCGGGCGACCCTCAGGGTATTCAGTAATATTTTTGCAGAACTGGATATCCTGAAAAACCTGACGTACCGGTTAAATTTCGGCCCCGATTTCCGTGAGTACAGGCAGGGATTGTTCCAGGGGACCAATTCAATTTCCCGCCAGGGAGGAGTTCCCCGGGTGCAAAAACAACTCAGCAGGACCTATAACTATACCTTTGAGAATATCCTGACCTATAATCTGAATATTGATAATCATAACCTGAATGTCACCGGTCTCTACAGTATACAGCAATCGACCGGGGAAAGTACCAACATTTGGGCTGAGAATATACCTTATGAATCTCAGATGTTTCACAATATCGGAACAGCTGAAACGGTACTGGAATTTGGCAGTGATCTTTCCGAGTGGGGTATCATGTCATTCATGGGCCGTGTGAATTACGAGTTCATGGGAAAATACATGCTTACCGTTACCGGCCGTTATGACGGCTCATCACGACTTGCTGAAGGAAACAAATGGGGCTTCTTCCCATCTGCAGCATTAATGTGGCGTATCAGCAATGAAGATTTTATGTCCACTCAGACTTTATTCTCTGATCTGCGGCTTAGAGCAAGTTATGGTGTGACGGGCAACACCGGTATTAGTCCCTATCAAACAAGAGGGTCGTTATCCAGGACTATTTATTCATTTGGCGGTAACGCAGGTTACGGTTACGCACCCGGCGCACTTGCAAATCCCGAGCTGCGATGGGAATCATCTACCACGGCGAACGTCGGATTGGATTTCGGATTGATGGAAAACCGTATCTCGGGAAGCTTTGAGTTATACCAGACCCGTACAACCGACCTGTTGCTTGAAAGGCAGATACCTATCACTTCGGGATTCAACTCAGTATTTGAGAATATCGGTGAAACAATGAACAAGGGCTGGGAACTGGCTCTTGTCACCAGGAACATTGCTACCGGTGACTTCAAATGGGAAACCACACTGAATCTTTTCGGAAACAAGGAAGAGATCATTGACCTTTACGGTACGGAAACGGATGACATTGGTAACCAGTGGTTCATTGGAGAGCCGCTGACCGTGTGGTACGATTATGACAAGGTCGGCATATGGCAAACCGGTGAAGCCGATGAAGCTGCCGTTTATACGCTGGAACCCGGTGATATCAAGGTAAGGGATGTGAATAATGATAACAAGATCAACCAGGATGACAGGGTAATCATCGGATCGGATATGCCCACCGTAACAATTGGATTGGGATCCCGATTTGAATACAAGGGTGTGGATTTCTCATTCCTGCTCCTGGGCGTATTCGGGCACACGATCTATAATGATTTCGAGGTGGACAATTCCACATTGCAGGGCCGTTATAACAACCTGGATGTGGATTACTGGACCGAAACGAATCCGACCAATGCACATCCCAAGCCCGATGGCTCCGTAGAATATCCGCTTTACAGTTCCTCCAGGGGTTACTATCCGGGGGATTACTTCAAGATTAAGAATATTCAGCTGGGATACAGCCTCCCGAAATCAACCCTGTCTAAAGTTGGAATCAAAAAGCTGAGAGTATATGTGAATCTTGACACACCATATATCTGGTCAAACCTGGCCAACAACCTTGATCCCGAGATATATGGTGGCGAGGTAGAAGATTCTGATGTTCCCTCCACCCGGATGTATTCATTCGGTGTAATGCTTGATTTTTAATTTTTAATGGTACATAAAATATATAGAAAAATGAAAAAAATGAAATATTTATATTTAGTTATCATCCTGATATTTTTATCATCAGTTTCCTGTGAAATGCTGGATGAGGAGATCGTGTCAGGAGTTACCGTTGATACCCATTATAACACACCGGAAGGATTCGAGGATGCGGTAAATGCAGCCTATGAGAGATTGCGTGATTTTTATGGCGATGAAGATGGTTGTGAAATTACTGTATTCGGAACGGATGAATATACCAACGGTGGACATGGAGGCGCTCAATTTATCAATAAGTACGAAGCAGGATTGAATGCAGAATCCAACACTTTCTGGGATCCCTGGCAGAATCTTTACATAGGGATTAATACCTGTAATGCAGTGATTGGGCGTGCCCCTGATGCTGACATACCGGAAGATGAAAAAGCGATAAGGGTAGGGGAAGTCCGTTTCCTCAGGGCTCATTATTACTATCTCCTGGTGGAGTTTTTTGGTCCTGTTCACCTGACACTGGATGAGACCACAGGGGTGGAGACAGAAGCCGAACGTACACCTGAAGATCAAATATACGATGCCATCATTGCAGACCTGGAATATGCCATTGCTAATTTACCGGTCACCCAGGCTGAGTTCGGGAGAATTACCCGGCCGGCGGCCCAGCACCACCTTGCACTGGTATACCTGACACGGGCATATAAATCCTTTGCTGAAGCTACTGATTTCAGCGATGCTGCGAATCTGGCTGTGGATGTAATTGAAAATTCAGGTCATGCACTTCTGGACGACTATCAGGAGATCTACAACATTGCTGACGCCAATGGACATTTATTGCACACCAATGAACAGAACGAGGAGATCATTTTCTCTGTGCAGTATGACATTAATCCGCTGCTCAACGACGAAGGTAACAGGACCCATCTATATTTCAGAGCCTGGTATGAGACCTTTAACGATGGCCTGGACCGTGCCCTTGGTCACGGATATGGCCGTCCCTGGATACGTTTCAGGCCAACCCCCTGGATGCTTGAGAATTTCAGACCCCTGGATGTGGATTCAAGGTACAAAAAATCCTTCGCGTATGTCTGGTTATACAACACTGACAGGAACATACCTGCGGGTGCATCGGTAGGAGATACAGCCATCTGGATCACTGACAAGGATGCATCAGAGATCGATACTGCTGCAATCAAGGCACGTCTTCCCGGTGTTAACCTTTTCACCTGGAACCTGAATGAATACGATGAGGATTGGTGTTTGTGGAGGACGGATGTTTCAGTAAATGCTCCTAACATCAACATATTCCCGGTTCCCTGGAAGATTGATGACAACCTCCGCTCCTCTCTGAATGCGACCAATGGTTCGCGTGATTTTATCGTATTCCGGCTTGGTGAGACCTACCTGCTTGCTGCCGAAGCAATGCTGGGAAGGGATGGTAATGGAAGTAATGCGGTTGATTATATTAATGACATCAGGGTCAGGGCAGCTTATCCGGGCAAGGAAGCTGAAATAGTAGTAACTGCCGGAGAGGTTGATCTTGACTACATTCTGGATGAGTGGTCAAGGGAGTGTTTTGGAGAACAGAGCCGTTGGCTTGATCTTAAACGGACCGGAAAACTGCTTGAGCGGGTTAAATTACACAATCCTGATGCAGCACCTAATATCAAAGATTTCCATGTGCTTCGTCCGATCCCTGCCAATCAGATCATCCGGTGTACAAACGATTACGGACAAAATGATGGTTATTAAGGGTTAGGTAGATTGATAACAGAGGCTGCCCTTAAAAGGCAGCCTCTGTTTTTAACTTACCCTGAATATGAGTTAAGTTACATGATAAAAGCCGAAACGCACAAAGGAGGAATACTCCTGAGTGTCAATCTTGAGAAGCCACTTCCTCAAGAAAATTACGAATTATGAAAAAGATGAATGTTCAATTTTTGTTAATCATTATTGTATTATCAATATGTTTAGGTTCAGCTGATGGGCAGGAGTACCCATTTCAAAATGCTGACCTTTCTATTGATGACAGGGTTAATGATCTTGTTTCAAGAATGACTCTGGAAGAGAAAATTTCGCAGATGCAAAATGGTTCCGGTGCGATTCCAAGACTTGGTATACCGGAATACGACTGGTGGAACGAATGTTTGCATGGTGTGGCCCGTAATGGAATAGCCACTGTTTTTCCACAAGCTATTGGAATGGCTGCCACATGGAATCCGGACCTTATTGGAGAGGAGGCTGATATTATTTCCACCGAAGCCAGGGCCAAATACCATGAAGCCGTAAGAAATAATGAAAGAGGAAGATATAAAGGATTGACCATGTGGTCACCGAATATAAACATATTCAGGGATCCAAGGTGGGGACGCGGACAGGAGACCTACGGTGAGGATCCTTTCCTTACATCCCGCATCGGCGTGGCCTTTGTAAAAGGTTTGCAAGGTGATGATCCAAACTATTTTAAAGTTATTTCAACGCCCAAACATTTTGCTGTTCACAGTGGTCCTGAACCGCTACGACACACTTTTGATGTAGATGTCAGTAACAGTGATCTATATGAGACCTACCTGCCGGCATTTAAAGCATGTATCATGGAAGGCGGAGCATATTCAATAATGGGAGCCTATAACAGGTTTCGTGGAGAATCCTGTAGTGCAAGTGAACTTCTTCTTAACCAAATACTTAGAAAAGATTGGGGATTCGACGGTTATGTGGTATCGGATTGTGGCGCGATCAGGGATATTTTTCGTGGCCATAATATCGTTGAAACAGCTGCTGAAGCTTCTGCCCTGGCAGTTAAAACCGGATGTGACCTGACATGCGGAAGAGAATATCTTGCCCTGAGTGAAGCTGTTTCGAAAAATATGATTACTGAAGATGAAATTGATGTTTCAGTTAAACGTCTGATGACTGGCCGCTTTAAGCTGGGTATGTTTGATCCCCCTGAAAGAGTTCCATACTCACAAATTCCCTTTAGTGAAAACGATTCAGAGGAACATAACCAATTTGCTCTAAAAGTGGCCAGGGAAAGTATGGTTCTGCTTAAAAACGAAAAAAACACCCTTCCCATTCGTAAGGATTTAAAGGCAATAGCTGTCATCGGACCTTATGCCGATAATATCCATGTATTGTTAGGGAATTACAATGGTATCCCATCAAACCCTGTTACCATTCTTCAAGGAATAATGAACAAGGCTGGAAAAAATACGGAGGTTCATTATTCACCGGGTATTCTGTCTCCGGAAACTTACCTGATATCAACACCTATTGATGATGAGTATCTCAGGCCTTCGGGTAATCAACCCGGAAATGGTTTGACAGGTGAATATTTTGATAATCCTAACCTGGAGGGATCTCCTGTCCTTGTAAGAATAGATTCTATGATACAAATGTTCTGGAGACTTGAAAGCCCGGGAGAAGGAATTCCAAAGGACAATTTTTCAGTACGCTGGACCGGAAAAATTATTCCGCAGTTTAGCGGAAGTTATGAAATTGGGTTATACACTGAAGAGAAGGGGAGACTCTATCTTGATGATGAATTGGTGATCGATAATTGGGATCCATATGAAAGAAATTTTATAGAGACAGAAATGATTAAATTTCAGAAGAACAAGGAATATCGGGTTACGGTAGAATATGCTGACATCTCTGAATTTGCGGGAGTCAGATTGTTTTGGAGGAAAGTTGAAGAAGCCGATGAGAACTCTGCTATGATTGCTGAAGCTGTTGAAATGACCAACCGGTCAGATATAACCGTTGTAGTTGCAGGAATTTCACCCAGGCTGGAAGGTGAAGAAATGCGTGTTAAAATGAAAGGTTTTGAAGGTGGGGACCGAACCATTCTGCAATTACCCAAATCCATGCAAGTATTGATCAAGAGTCTGCATGCAACAGGGAAACCGGTAATCCTTGTACTAACAAGTGGGAGTGCTCTGGCCATTAATTGGGAAAATGATAATATTCCGGCTATATTACAAACATGGTATCCAGGTCAACAGGGTGGCAATGCCGTTGCGGATGTGCTATTTGGTAACTATAACCCTGCAGGAAGGCTTCCGGTAACATTTTACAAGTCAGTGGTAGACTTACCTCCCTTTAAAGATTATACCATGGAAGGACGGACATATAAATATTTTCGCGGAGAACCACTTTATCCTTTTGGATACGGACTGAGCTATTCGGATTTTCAATATGAAAAATTAGAAGTCAGCAGCAAAGAAGTTTCTGAAAACGATAGTGTTACCGTAACTGTGTCTTTAACTAATAAGGGTAAATATGACGGCGATGAAGTAGTTCAACTTTATGTCCGTGATGTAGAATCTTCAGTGATGCAACCGATAAAATCTTTGAAAGGATTTAAACGGACTTTTATCAGAATGGGCGAGAGGAAAACAATTGAGATTCCCTTGGCAATCAAAGACCTGGGCTATTATGATGAGAATAAAAGGGAATTTGTAGTAGAATCCGGGATATTTGAAATTCAGGTTGGGGCATCTTCAACTGATATCAGACTTAAAACCCAGATAGTTTTAAGATAGAATTGACGGAGACTTATTCCAGTTGTCCACCGTTTTGCCGCGTTCAGCCGGAAATAATATTGTTCTCATCATATGAAAAATTCTCGATTCATTTTTTATCAAACAGATATTGGACAGGAATTTATTTTTCATTACTGTATTGTTCGAACGACTCAGCAATTTTTGCTTCTATATGATTACCTGCGTGAACCAACACCCGGTAACGAAGTAGCAGTTCTACCCCTTTTTCCAAAAAAGTCTCTTTCCCGTTTTCGGGCCAATACATCGGCGTTGGTGAGATAAATCCATAGTCGCGGGTGAACCAGGGCGACGGGTACCAAGGGTTTGAAGGATGTTGCATGATGGCTAATCCTTCAATTACCTCACCACGCTGACCATAAAAATCGATCCAGGACGAATTTTTACCGAAAGTCTCCTTTTCACTTCTGGCCCCTTCGGCATTGATCATGGTGCCGCCGTACTTAACCGACAGATCTGCCGCTATTCTTGCACTGAAAAGCGAATGGTTGGTCCTGAGGATGTGTACATCGGTCAGCATCTCCATAGTTATTTCGACATCAATCTGGATCACGGTTTCGGATGGAGAGGTGATGACGATCTTTCGCGAATCTTTTATAGGAGATAAGGCTCCTGGTCGACTCCAGATACACTCATCGGAAATCACTACCGTATCTCCTTCCTCTTTGAGTATTTCGGCATTTACCGATATGATCCGGCCGCGCTCCAACCCTTCCTGCCAGTAATTACCACCATTTACCCGATCGCAACCGAAAAAGAGCGAACTGTGGTGGGGATACACTCCGTTACGCATCGAAGTAACCGATGCACCCGAGATCGGACCATTCACCGGATAGAAAAAGGGATATTTCTCGTCATCTGAAAAAATGTAGCTGGTAAAATATTTACCATTTACAGTGACATTGATTTTCGAACCAACCTTTACCGCATTAATTTTAGCTGCCGAAATAGATAGGGCAATCAGTGCGGTAGCAATTATTAGCAGAATGGGGATAGTTAATTTTTTCATATATCATAAATTATTTTTCAAAAGTTCCCGTAATTTCCTGAGAACTCCCGATGAATTTTGTTAAA
>CAZEWS010000035.1:0-17339 GCA_964515985.1 uncultured Rikenellaceae bacterium
CTGCCGACTATTAACTAATTATTTATGAAACCTGAAAATTAAGGTTTTTTTTAATCAATTTGTGAAACTATGTCCTTTTATATCCTTAACCTCATTTACTACAGCCTCAAAGGCTTCAGGATGGTTCATTGCAAGGTCAGCTAATACTTTACGGTTAAGAACAATTCCTTTTTTGTTAACTTTTCCCATAAACTCAGAATAGGACATATCGTATTGTCTGGCTGCAGCATTGATCCGTTGGATCCACAGAGCCCTGAAGTTGCCTTTTTTCTTGCGTCTGTCACGATATGAATATTCCATGGCTTTTTCCACGGCATTCTTTGCAACAGTATATACGTTTTTTCTCCTCCCAAAATAACCTTTTGCTTGTTTGATTATTTTTTTTCTTCGTCTTCTTGATGCAACTGCATTTGTTGATCTTGGCATAGTTTTATTTATTTTGAATGGTTAGCGTTCCCACGGATAATTCAGATTAACTTATATGTGTCGGAATTTACTCTCCGCCAGCTGGCGGATCATGAGATCGTCACGCTTGCAGCGTGACTAAGTTCAATGTTTTGAGGTTTACAAACAATTAAAAATTAGAAATTAGAAATTAAAAAAATGTTATTTAGATGTTTTGCTTGAAATTGACCCTAAAATCTTTTTAAGCTCACCTGATTCATTAACCAAATATTTTCCTGTTTCTTTATCTCCAATGTCAAGAGCTTTAAATATTTTTAACCAATAATTTGATTCCCGCATCTCTCTTAATGAAATTTGACGGGGTGAATAGTTAGCTCCGCTTGATGTTGCCGCTTTTGTCAACTGGTATTTCATCACAGTAATTTCTGGGGTATTTTTTATATTCCTTAAAATTTTATTACATCTATCGTAAACTTAAATAACCTTTCTCCTAATCCTCTATCCATAATTTCTAATTTTTCATTTTTAATTAAATAGCGTAGCTATGTTTTTCTGTTAACAATAGAATTTATTTGACTGAAATCAAATTATTTTTGTGCCAGCAATAATTTGATGTTTTTCTCATCAGCCTTATGAACTGTGGTGAAATACGTAAGATTCCTTTTTCTTTTTTTTGCTTTTTTTGTCAGAATATGGCTTTTGTAAGCATGTTTTCTCTTGATTTTTCCCGTACCCGTTAAAGAAAATCTCTTCTTTGCTCCGGGGTTTGTCTTCATTTTTGGCATTACTTCTTTCTCCTCTCTTTATAAATAATCTTTACTTTTTCCTTTTTCCAGGTGTCATGGGTGTAAATGACATTATCATTTTTTTCCCTTCCAGTTTTGGTAATTGTTCCACTTTTCCATATTCTTCAAGGTCCTGGGCCAATCTTAACAGAAGGATTTCACCCTTTTCTTTATATAGTATTGTTCGTCCTTTAAAGAACACAAAGGCCTTTAATTTTGCTCCGTCACTGAGGAATTTTTGAGCATGTCTTAGTTTAAAATTGTAATCATGCTCATCGGTATTTGGGCCAAACCGGATTTCCTTCACCACAATTTTTGTGGCTTTGGCTTTCATTTCTTTAAGTTTCTTTTTTTGTTGATAAAGAAACCTCTGATAATCAGTGACTTTACAGACAGGAGGGTCGGCCTTTGGTGATATTTCCACCAGGTCAAGTTCCAATTCTTCAGCCATCTTAAGTGCCTCCTGAATGGAATAAATCCCCGGGTTGTTTATGTTCTCACCAACTACCCTTACTGTTTTAGCCCTTATTGCCTCATTAATAAAAAACCTTGGCTGATTTTTCCTAAAGTTTCTCTTTCTGAAATGTGGTACAGCTATAGCTTATTCCTCCTTTTTAATTCGTAAAATTTATTAATCGTTAATTTATCTGTTTTCTGATTTCTTCTTGAATCAATTTTGTAAAATCAGTTAATTTCATAGTGCCCTGATCCCCTTCTCCCTGTTTCCTTACTGAAACGGTCTCATTTTCCACTTCTCTTTCTCCAACAATCAGAAGGTAGGGGATCTTTTTTAGTTCATTATCTCTTATCTTCTTACCAATCTTTTCGTTACGTTCATCAATCAAAGTGCGAATATCGGAATTATTTAGAAAATTAAAAACTTTTTTTGCGTAATCGTTATATTTTTCACTGATAGAAAGAATGACGGCCTGATCGGGGGTTAGCCATAATGGAAATTTCCCCATTGTATGTTCAATTAATACAGCAACAAATCTTTCCAATGATCCAAAAGGGGCTCTGTGTATCATTACCGGGCGATACCTTTTATCATCAGCACCGATATATTCCAGATCAAACCTTTCCGGAAGATTATAATCAACCTGGATGGTACCCAACTGCCATTTTCTGCCCAAAGCATCCTTTACCATGAAATCCAGTTTAGGACCATAAAAAGCAGCTTCACCATACTCAATAATATAATCCAACCCTTTTTCATCACAAGCTTCCAGGATACCCTTTTCGGCTTTTTTCCAGTTCTTTTCACTTCCCATATATTTCTCTTTGTTTTCCCAATCCCGTAACGAAACTTGTGTTAGAAAGTCCTTAAAGTCAAGCGCTTTAAAAATCAGGAAAACAATATCGATCACTTTAATAAATTCTGCTTTCAATTGATCAGGGCGGCAAAAAATATGTGCGTCATCCTGGGTAAACCCACGAACCCTTGTTAATCCATGTAATTCTCCGCTTTGTTCATATCGGTAAACGGTTCCAAACTCTGCATACCTTACCGGTAATTCTCTATAGGAATGGGGTTTGCTTCTATATATTTCACAATGAAAAGGGCAGTTCATGGGTTTAAGCATGAATTCCTCTTTTTCTTCAGGGGTATGGATTGGTTGAAAAGAATCTTTACCATATTTATCATAATGACCTGAAGTAATAAACAATTCCTTTTGACCGATATGCGGAGTGATTACAGGCAAGTAACCATAGTCAACCTGTACTTTCCTTAAAAAATTTTCGAGGCGTTCGCGTAATTGTGCTCCCTTGGGCAACCACAAAGGCAGACCTTGACCGACTTTTTGACTAAATGTAAATAACTCCAGTTCCTTTCCAATTCTGCGATGATCCCTTTTCTTCGCTTCTTCAAGCAGAATAAGATATTCATCAAGCATTTTCTTTTTAGGAAAGGTAATACCATAAATTCTTGTTAATTGTTTTCTGGTCTCATCACCACGCCAGTAGGCACCGGCGATACTCAACAGCTTAATTGCCTTTATGGGTTCTGTGCTTGGTAAATGCGGACCACGGCACAGGTCGGTAAAGCTACCCTGAGTATAAAGGGATATATCCTCATCAACCAGTTCGCTGATCAATTCCACTTTATATTCATCACCTTTTCTTGTGAAATAATCCAGAGCTTCAGCCTTGTTTATCTTCTTACGTACATAACTGCTATTTTGCCGGGCCAGCTCGATCATTTTCTGCTCAATCCTGACAAGGTCATTGTCTTTAATGATCACTTCATCTCCCGGATCAACATCATAGTAAAAGCCGTTTTCTATAGCAGGTCCGATCCCGAATTTAATTCCAGGATAAAGAGACTCAAGGGCTTCTGCCAGCAAATGTGCTGATGAATGCCAGAATGCATGTTTTCCTTCAGCATCTTCCCATTTATGTAATTTTATCGATGTGTCCTTATTAATAGGCCGGGTTAAATCCCACACTTCATCATTAACAGAAATTGCATATACTTCCTTTGCCAATCGTTCATTAATGCTCCGGGCGATTTCAATTCCTGTAACATTATTATTAAACTCTCTTATGGATTTATCCGGAAACGTAATCTTTATCATGTGTTTGTAAACCAATTTTTAAAATAGTGTGCAAAGATAATTAATAAATATTAAAATTATGGTTACTAATCAGTTGAAATAAATTGTTTAATCCGGATATTGGAAAGATCCATTTGTGTTGGCCGGAACCCCCGACAGGGTTCATACCATTTCGTGAACAAAGTGAACGGAATGTCTCATGAGCTGCTTTCAGAGCATGGATTATGGGAGCGAAAAAACCCTGTCGGGGTTTATCCCTGGCAGGTCTCTCCCAGTCTCTTAGTCTCTCTTTCTCTCAGTCTCTAAGTCACTCAGTCTCCTTCACAGACTCTGCCAGGTTCTCCAAACCCTAGCAGGTCTCTCCCACACAGTCTCCGCCTCTCCCAGTCTCTCTATCAATCAGAAATCCTCAATCAACAATCCAAAATCCGCAATTCCCAATTCACAATTTTCAATATTTCCCCATGCGCCAAGGCCCATGCTCCTTGCGTCTTCTTTCTCAACCTCAACCTCAATCCCTTCACAGATTCTGCCATATCTCACCCAATCTTCCACTATTCCATTCTTCCATTATTTTATGGCATCATATTTGCCCTCTATTTTGTAAGATATTAATAATTATTTAGCCATGAAACGACTAGCACTTATATTATTGGTATTACCACTGATACTGACCTCTTGCCGGATCGAACCTGTTGCGGGTTTCTTTACCTCGGAAGTGGTTGTAGAAGTAGGTGATGAGGTATATTTTACGAACAACTCCCTTGATGCCAGGTATTTTGAGTGGAATTTTGGCGATGGTACAAGTTCCACCAATGTCAACCCAATTCATGTATATACTGCATCAGGTACATATACGGTAACGCTTTCAGCAATTTCAAAGCGTAACCATATCGACAGGGCTTATCAGGACATTACGGTTTTGTTTCCCACAACCCTTGAAATAGAAGTTCTTGAATATTATGATGAATACCCTGTTGAAAATGCCAGAGTAATACTTTATCCAACGTATGATGACTGGCTGGCTGAAACCAATATGATTATTGAAGGTTTCACGAATAAAAATGGCATTGTTATCTTTTCACGTATGGATCCTGCAGTTTATTATGTTGATGTTTGGGAACAGAATCATAATAACTATACTCTCGCAGATGATGATATTGACTGGATAAGAATTCCACAGTTGGAACCGAATGAAATTAACCGCTTTGTTGCCTGGGTCGATTATGTTTCCAGCAAAAGCGGGGAGAGAAACAGACAGTTGAAGATCAAAAAGTTAGATAGGAAATATGATGATAAAAAGAAGTAGAGAGCAGCAAAAACATTTACGGAATGATGTTGAATTTCCACTTTTAAGACAACCTCTTTCTTAATCCTCCACATAAGCCATAACTTCCATTTCGACTTGAAATCCATGATGTAACTCTTTGGTGGGTACGACAGCACGAGCAGGGCGGTGATTACCAAAAAAATTAGAATAAATCCTATTTACCCGATCCCATAAAGTAATATCGGAAACATAGACTGTTACTTTTAATACCTGATTCAGACTACTGTTCGATGCTTCAAGGATAGCCTTAATATTATTTAAAACCCGGGAAGTTTGTTCCTCAATAGAGCCAAGTACTTTCTCTCCTGTATCAGGATAAATTGGTAATTGGCCTGAAACAAAGACCAAGTTTTCATGAATAACAGCCTGGGAATAATGCCCGGCCGGTTGCGGGGCATTTAAAGTGGTAACTATTTTCATTTTCTGATTATTTTAATAAAAGTAAATATTTTTATGTCATTATTTGCTTAATAGAAATAAATTTCTTTACCTTTACGACTTCAAAGAAACCTATATGCAAGTGAACACTATACATCATCATCATTTTCTTTACCGTCAGGTGAGCTGGTGATGATATGTATTGTGTAATAATATTTATTTTCGAAATAGCCCGCCTGGTTTCAGGCGGGTTTTTTTTATTCCTTTTCCTGAGACCGGGCGGTCATATAAAAAAAGAAAAATGAGTGAAAAACTGAAGATCGCCATACAGAAATCAGGGAGATTACATGAAGGTTCCCTGAGATTACTCAAAGAATGCGGCATTTCATTTGATAATGGGAATGACCAGTTAAAAATTCAGGCAAACAATTTTCCGCTTGAGATTTTGTTTCTCAGGAACTCGGATATCCCTCAATATGTAGAGGATAATGTAGCTGACATTGCCATTATAGGTCAAAATCTGCTTATTGAGAAGGATAAAAGAATTGAGGAAGTTTTAAGGCTTGGATTTTCAAAATGCCGTTTATCCCTCTCCGTTCCAAAGAACGCTGATTATGCCGGGTTGACCTGGTTTAATGGCAAAAAATTAGCCACTTCTTACCCGAATACCCTGAAAAAATTTCTTGATAAGAATAATATACAGGCGAAAATTCATGAAATCTCAGGTTCGGTTGAAATAGCACCCAATATTGGGCTTGCCGATGGAATATGTGACCTTGTTAGTTCCGGAAGCACTCTGTTCAAAAATGGACTGAAAGAGGTTGAAATAATTCTTGAATCTGAAGCCTGCCTTGCCGCAAAAAAATACCTTGACGCAAAGAAAAAAATACTTCTGGATAAGTTAATTTTCAGAATGAAGGCGGTACTTACATCGAGGAACAATAAATATGTATTGTTGAATGCGCCTAATGACAAACTCGACGCGATAAAAAAAGTAATTCCCGGTATAAAAAGCCCTACGATTATGCCTTTGGCAGAGAAAGGATGGAGTTCGGTCCATTCAGTTATAAATGAAAACGATTTCTGGGAAATTATTGATCAATTGAAGGAAAACGGTGCCCAGGGAATATTGATCATTCCAATTGAGAAAATGATAGTATAATGCAAATATATAAAAACCCTGGTAAAAAAGATTGGCCGGAAATTTTATCCAGGCCGCAGAAAGATATTGGTAAACTTGAAATGCTGGTTAATCAGATATTTGATGATATCAGGCAAGAAGGTGATAAAGCTGTTCTGAAATATACCAAAAAGTTCGACAAAATTGTACCTGACAGGTTAGAAGTTACGGAGGAAGAATTTTTGGAAGCTGAGAGGCAAGTTTACGTAGAATTAAAGCAGGCTATAACATCGGCAAAGAAAAATATTGAAATTTTTCATTCTGATCAGGTTGAAAAGGTCCGAAAGATTGAAATTTCAAAAGGTGTTGAATGCTGGAGAAAGAGTGTTGCCATTGAGAAAGTCGGGTTTTATGTGCCAGGCGGTACTGCTCCCTTGTTTTCAACTGTTTTGATGCTGGGCATTCCGGCAAAAATTGCCGGTTGCAGGGAAATCATCCTGTGTACCCCTCCCGGTCAATCAGGGAAAATATCACCGGCCATTTTATATACAGCCAGGCTAGCCGGAATAAAACACGTTTTTAAAGTGGGAGGGATACAAGCCATTGGCGCAATGGCTTTTGGAACAAAAACCATTCCCCGGATATATAAAATATTTGGGCCTGGAAATCAATTTGTGACCATGGCAAAACAAATAGTTAGTAAGTATGGAATTCCTGTTGATATGCCGGCCGGACCTTCTGAAGTTATGATTGTGGGTGACCAATCTGCTGTTCCGGAATACATTGCAGCCGACCTACTATCTCAGGCTGAACACGGCCCGGATAGCCAGGTGCTTTTTATTACCTGGTTTGAAGATATGATTCCTGTGGTAATCAAACAACTCAATAACCAATTGGATAGTTTACCCAAAAAGGATTTGATAAACTGGTCACTGGATCATTCAAAGATTATTCTTGTTAGAAACAAGGAAGAGGCCATTGCTATAATAAATGAATATGCACCTGAACATCTGATACTTTCGGTTGAGGATAAGGAAATTTTTGAAAAAAATATTATAAATGCAGGTTCAGTATTTATTGGCAACTATTCGCCCGAGAGTGCCGGAGATTATGCTTCAGGAACCAATCACACCTTGCCAACCAATGGTTTTGCGAAGGCCTACAGCGGCGTATCAGTTGATTCCTTTGTGAAAAAAATTACGTTTCAACACATTACTGAAGAGGGATTAAAAAATATAGGTCCTGTTGTGGAAATCATGGCAGAAGCGGAGCAACTGGAAGCACATAAGATGGCCATATCCGTTCGATTAAGAACCAAACAATTTGATAACAACTGAAAAAACAGATAATATAAATAGTGTCCGTCTGTAAGTTGCAAACTTACTTTAATAATGAAATCCCAAATTTCAAATAACAAAACTCAAATAAATCTCAATGTCCAAAATATCAATTTCTCAAACAGTTTTGATATTTGGAAATTGATTTTTGGTGCTTGTTTGGAATTGTTACTGCTTTATTGGCAAACTCTAATTAGTTTATATCATACATTACAATATGGTTCAGATTAAAAATTTGGTCAGGGAAAACATAAAAAAGTTAGTTCCCTACTCATCTGCCAGGGATGATTTTGCCGGAGATGCATCGGTTTTTATGGATGCAAATGAAAACCCATTTGACACCAATATCCAGATTGGATTTTTAAAAGATTCAGAATCAGTAATGGTGTCGAACAGGGTTTATTATGAAATAGGTAAAACAAGCCTGGCTAAGCTAAACAGATATCCTGATCCGCTTCAACATGAATTGAAGGATAAAATAGCAAGGGTAAAATCTGTTTCCAGCGAAAACATTTTTCTCGGTAATGGCAGTGATGAAATCATTGATCTTTTAGTAAGGACTTTTTGTGAACCCGGTAAAGATGAAGTAATACTGCTTCCCCCAACATACGGTATGTACCGGGTTGTTGCAAATATTCACAATATAAACATAAAGGAAGTATTATTAACAAAAGAATTCCAACCTGATACTTCACGAATTTCCGAAGTGATCAATCCACGATCGAAACTTTTGTTTATTTGTTCACCGAATAATCCTACAGGGAATGCTATTTCTTATGAAATCATTAAAGAAATCCTTGGAACATTTCCCGGTATTGTTGTAGTTGATGAGGCATATATTGATTTTTCAGAGGATAAAAGTGTTCTTCCTTTGCTGGAAAAATTTTCGAATCTCCTGGTAATGCATACTCTTTCCAAAGCATGGGGATTGGCTGGAATTCGCCTGGGAATAGGTTTTGCCGGGCACGAAATTATAGAGATACTAAACCGTATTAAAATGCCATACAATGTAAATGAACTAACTCAGAGAATTGCTTTGAAATCCCTTGAACAATCCATGAAAAAACAAGCCCAGGTACTGACCATATTGGATGAAAAAGAAAAATTAATTTATGAATTGGAAAAATCGAATCAGGTTGAGTATATCTATCCGTCCGATGCCAATTTTATTTTAATTAAAGTAAAGAATGCCAAAATGTTATATGATTTTTTAATCGATAATAAGATTGTAGTCAGAGACCGTTCGGATATGCCACTTTGTGAACAATGTTTAAGGGTTTCAGTAGGTACTCCACAAGAAAATAAAAAACTAATCGAATCAGTAAAATCATTTTAAGTATGAGAAAGGTTTTGTTTATCGACAGAGACGGCACGCTGGTTAAGGAACCTTCCGATTGCCAACTGGATAATTTGGAGAAACTGGAATTTTTTCCGGGGGTATTTCAGAATATGGCCAGTATTGCTAAAGAGTTGGACTATGAATTGGTGATGGTTACGAATCAAGACGGTTTAGGAACAGTTTCTTTTCCCGAGGAAACTTTCTGGCCGGCTCATAAAAAAATACTTAAAGCATTTGAAAATGAGAGAGTGGTTTTTAATGAAGTATTGATTGACAGGACTTTTCCTCATGAGAATACTCCGACACGAAAACCGAAAACCGGAAAACTGACGAAATACCTGAGTGGAAATTTTGATTTGGAGAATTCTTATGTTATCGGTGACCGCTTAACCGATATGGAACTGGCAAAGAACATGGGCGCCAGGGGCATATGGATAAATACTCAACCTGATCTGGGTAAGGATGAACTGTTCATAAAAAATGACGAACTAAGTCCGGTCATTGTTCTGGAGACTTCTGATTGGTTCGAAATATACAGATATTTAAGAACGAAGCAGCGATCAGCCATTATCAACAGAAAAACAGGTGAAACGGACATCAAAGTAGAGCTTAGCTTGGATGGCGAAGGCAGATCAGATATTTCAACCGGTATTGGATTTCTTAATCATATGATCCATCAAATCGCAAAACATTCAGGCGTTGATCTTACCATCCATGTTAAAGGTGATCTTGATGTTGATGAACACCATACAACCGAGGATACTGCACTTGCTCTTGGAGAGGCTTTTAATAAAGCCCTTGGCGATAAATCAGGAATCGAACGCTATGGTTTTTGTTTACCGATGGATGATTGCCTTGCACAGGTAGCCCTTGATTTTGGCGGCCGTAGCTGGATTGTTTGGGAAGCTGAGTTCAGGAGGGAAAAGATAGGAGAGATGCCGACTGAAATGTTTTTCCATTTTTTCAAATCTTTCAGCGATTCAGCTAAGTGCAATCTGAACATAAAAGCTGAAGGGAAAAATGAACATCATAAAATTGAAGCAATTTTTAAATCTTTTGCCAGAGCAATTAAAATGGCAATACAACGGGATGAAAATAATATAAACGTACCAAGTACTAAAGGAATATTGGAATGATGGTAACTAATCAGTATATTGGGATAAGAAGTTATATGTTAATTGTTATAAGTTATACGTTAATTGCTGGATGTCCCGAATATTTAAGTTTTAAATTTCAGGTTTCAAGTTTCAAGTTAAAGAAAATCTCAAACCTGTAACCTGAAACATAAATTACGATGCTGTCGGGTTTTTCCATCCGCCAGTTAAATAATACAAAATTCTCCTCCTTGGAAAGGAGGAGTACCCGACCGAAGGGAGGGGGAGGTGGTTGAATTTGTTTGCAGATTTTATTGCGCTAGTTATAATTAATCAAAAAACAGTTAACGTTATTCAGGGATGGTCATATAACCCATAACATATAACTATTAACATATTAAAACTATCCTGAATATAAAGAAGAGACTCTAAAAAACTCAATCGTATCGAATGAGAAACATCGTAATTATCAATTATGGAGCGGGTAATGTACAATCAGTAAGGTATGCCTTTCAAAGATTAGGTGTTAAACCCATATTAAGTGATGATGCCCGGGAAATACAAAAAGCTGAAAGGGTGATCTTTCCGGGTGTTGGACATGCAAAAAGTGCAATGGAGGCTATAAAAAAATGTGGCTTGGATAAGGTAATCCCGGCATTAAAACAACCTGTGCTGGGAATTTGTCTTGGAATGCAACTTCTGTGTGAGTTTTCCGAGGAGAGTTCAACGTTAGGTTTGGGAATTTTTTCCGACCGTGTAAAACGTTTTACTGTCGGATATGGTCAAAGGGGTTATAAAATACCTCATATGGGTTGGAATCAGGTTGGCACACTTCATGGAGACTTGTTTAATAGAATTCCGGAAAGAACAAATATGTATTTTGTCCACAGTTATTACGTCCCTATGAGCCAATATTCTTGTGCTGTAACAGATTATTTTCAACCTTTCAGTGCAGCTCTTCAAAGGAAAAACTTTTATGCATGTCAATTTCATCCTGAAAAGTCAGGAAAAGCAGGAGAAAATATCCTGGAGAATTTTTTAAAAATATAAAATGTTATGATTGAAATAATTCCTGCTATTGATATTATTGGTGGAAAGTGTGTACGGTTAACCCAGGGTGATTATCAGTGTAAAAAGATTTACTCCGATAATCCACTGGAAATTGCAAAACAATTTGAGAATGCCGGAATCAGACACATTCATTTGATTGACCTCGATGGGGCAAGAAGCAACCATATTGTTAATTATGATGTTTTGTATTCAATTACTTCAAATACTTCCCTGAAGGTTGATTTTGGAGGTGGAATTAAGTCTGACTCTGATATTCAACTGGCTTTTCAATACGGAGCATTTCAGGTAACCGGTGGAAGTATAGCGGTAAAGGATAGATCCAGATTCAAATCCTGGATTAGGAAGTATGGCCCTGAAAAAATAATCCTGGGTGCGGATGTGGTAGGTCAGAAAATTGCTATTGAAGGCTGGCAAAAAGAAACAGGAGAAGATTTGTTTGACTTTCTTAATGAATATCTTCAACAAGGTATACGATATGTAATTTGTACTGATATAAATAAGGATGGATTAATGATCGGCAGTTCAGTGAACCTGTACCGTCGTATAGTAGAAAACTTTCCTGATATAAAACTGATTGCCAGTGGAGGAATAACAAAGGTTGACGAAATAAATGAATTACATGATATAGGCGTATATGGGGCTATCATCGGGAAAGCTTTGTATGAAGGAAAGATTAAACTTTATGATTTAACTCAATTTATGAAATAACCATGTTAACGAAAAGAATAATTCCATGCCTGGATATAAAGGATGGTCGTACTGTTAAAGGGGTGAATTTTCTGAACCTGCAAGATGCAGGAGATGCAGTTAAGTTGGCGTGTATTTACTGTGATGAGGGCGCAGATGAGCTTGTTTTTCTGGATATTACGGCTACAAATGAAAAACGGAAAACGCTTGCTGCTCTGGTTAA
The DNA here is from genome assembly GCA_964515985.1 of uncultured Rikenellaceae bacterium. Taxonomy (GTDB): domain Bacteria; phylum Bacteroidota; class Bacteroidia; order Bacteroidales; family VadinHA17; genus CAZEWS01. Next base: position 12,325 of record CAZEWS010000035.1, read on the forward strand.
AAGAATAGCTGAGACTATTAATATCCCATTCACAGTAGGAGGAGGTATTACCAGTCTTAATGATGTATCCGTCTTATTAAACTTCGGAGCTGACAAGATTTCAATTAATTCTGCAGCTATAAGGAATCCTGATCTTATTAATGACCTGGCAGCAAAGTTTGGTAACCAGTGTGTGGTAGTTGCTGTTGATGCAAAAAAAACAAATGGGGTTTGGAAAATTTATTTGAACGGTGGCAGAATTCCAACGGAAATGAATTTAATGGAATGGGTAAAGGAAATAGAAGACAGGGGGGCCGGAGAAATCCTGTTTACCTCAATGAACCATGACGGAACAAAAAAGGGGTATGCTAATATTGCCTTGAAAGAAGTATCTGAACTTGTTAATATTCCTGTAATTGCAAGCGGTGGAGCCGGGAAAATGGAACATTTTTACGAAGCCTTTACCCTGGGAAATGCTGATGCTGCCCTGGCTGCAAGTATCTTTCACTACAGTGAAATTGGAATAAGTGAACTAAAGAACTATCTAAAGAATAAAGGAATTATTGTAAGAATGACGTGAGCTCGGTTTCTTTTCGAACTTACGTTTAGAATATAAAATTTTGGAACAATGAAAATCAATTTCGATAAATCAAACGGACTGGTACCGGCAACAATCCAGGATAATAAAACCAACAAAGTATTGATGCTGGGTTATATGAACCGGGAAGCACTTGAGAAATCACTTAAAGACGGAATCGTAACTTTCTATAGCAGGTCGAAAAAACGTTTATGGACTAAAGGAGAGACCAGCGGTAATTATTTAAATATAGTAAGTATCAAAGCAGATTGTGATCAGGATGCATTACTTGTAAAGGTGAATCCTTTAGGTCCTGTTTGTCACACTGGTAAGGATACTTGTTGGGGGGAAGAAAACCTTGAAAATCAAACCCTTTTTCTGCTCGAACTTGAAAAAGTGATTAAGGATAGGAAGGCGAATCCAAAGGAAAGGTCGTATACGAATTCCTTATTCAGGAAAGGATTGAAAAAAATTGCGCAGAAACTGGGTGAGGAAGCTGTCGAGCTAATTATCGAGGCAAGTGATAATAAGGATGAGTTATTTCTGGAAGAAGCTGCTGATTTGATGTATCATTACCTGGTTTTGTTGACCGCAAAAGGGCTTTGCCTTGATGATGTAGCAAAAGTATTAAAAAACAGGAGGTTGGTTGCCACAGGAAGTAAATAGTGCTTGTCCATTAAGTCAATGTGTGTCAAATCAGATTCCTGCACCTTTCGCAAAATAACTTTCCCTGACTCTGTTTTGAACTATTTTTGAGTTTGGCGGAATATCTTTAGTAATCCAAACATTGCCTCCGATTCTTATACGCCCAAGAATAGTTGCTTCAGCATATATAATGACATTATCTTCAACGATCGGATGCCTGGGAATACCTTTAATTGGATTTCCATCGTTATCAACCGGAAAACTTTTGGCTCCTAAAGTAACTCCCTGGTAGATCTTCACATGATTACCAATAATACAGGTTTCACCAATTACAACTCCGGTACCATGGTCAATCATGAAAAAGTCGCCAATTTTAGCTCCGGGATGAATATCAATTCCTGTTTCAGAATGTGCCATTTCAGTTATAATCCTTGGAATTAAAGGAACATTCAGATTAAGTAACTCATGAGCTATCCGGTAATTGGTCAAAGCGCGAATTGAAGGATAACAAAAGATGACTTCCCCATAACCCTTAGCAGCAGGATCGCCTAAATAACCGGCTTGGACATCTGTGGAAAGCAAATGACGAATTTTAGGTAACCTGGACATAAATTCCATAGTTATTTTGATCGCAGTTTCTCCGCAAGCCTCGCAGGAAAGATACTTTTTTTCATTACAGGCAAAACATAAACCACGCCTGATCTGTTCCGAAAGGATATGTAAAAGCCTGTCAATGGTTACTCCCAGGTAATATGGCATGTTGTTCTGATTCAATGAAGAATTGCCAAAATACCCCGGGAAAATGATCTTTCTCAAAATATCAACTATTTCTGTTAAACTACTATTGGAAGGCATCAATTCTCCATGATCCGGAACATAATAAACCAATTTAAATGAATCTGAATCCGATAAAGCTTTTACTATTCTACCAAGCTGATTCGATATGTTCTTATTTGTTTTTTTCATTTTCGTTGAATAATGGTGTGCTTAAATACCTTTCGCCAGTATCGTTAATCATAACAACGATTAATTTCCCTTTATTATCTTTTCTTTTAGCAACTACCAGTGCCGCATATACAGTTGCGCCGGATGAGATTCCACATAAGATACCTTCTTCAGTTGCAAGCTTTCGGGCCATGTCTATAGCTTGCTCATTTGTCACCTGAACAATTTCGTCAATCAGGGCAGTATTTAATATTTCAGGGATAAATCCGGCGCCAATTCCCTGAATTTTATGAGGTCCGGGTTGTCCACCCGATAATACAGGAGAATCTGCTGGTTCGACTGCAACTGTTTTTAACCGTGGATTTTTTTCTTTAAGAATTTCAGATGTACCGGTTATAGTTCCTCCGGTACCCACACCTTGTACAAAAATGTCAATTTTCCCACCCGTGTCATTCCAAATTTCCAGAGCAGTTGTTTTTTTATGCATTTCAACATTTGCATAATTTTCGAATTGTTGTGGAATATAACTATTTTCAATATTTCCGGCTAGCTCTTCAGCCTTTTCTATGGCGCCTTTCATGCCTTTTTCCGCGGGTGTAAGAATCAATTCTGCGCCAAATGCCTGTAATAAATTTCTTCTTTCCACAGACATACTTTCAGGTAATGTTACTGTTAATTTATATTTTTTTACAGCACAAACCATTGCAAGAGCGATGCCGGTATTTCCACTTGTTGGTTCGATAATAACCGTATTCTTATTTATCAGTCCTTTTTTTTCGGCATCTGTAATTAATGCCAGACCTAACCTGTCTTTTATTGAACTGCCAGGACTCATAAATTCCAGTTTGGCTGCTATTTCAGCTTTGTTACCCCCGGTAATTGTGTTAAGGTATACCAGTGGTGTTTTGCCAATTAATTCAGTGACATCTTTTGCAATTTCCATATAATAAGTAGTTTAGTGAAAAAAAAGGCCGGTGCTAAATTGCATCGACCTTAAAAACTAAAGTAAATTTTTACAAATTGTATCTATTTTCTAATCAGGTCGACATAATAATCCTGTTAGGCAACAACACGAGAAATTGTTGTAAAAGTTTTCAGAATTAATTTTCGACCTTTTGCTCATTTGGAATTTCCACAGATTGGCAAAAATACTCATAATTATTCTTAATGAAACATCAAAGTCTTATTTTTTTTGTTCTAACCTGAATAATTCATATGGATTCCCAATCAAGTTGAGAATGATAGACTTATATTACTTTATTATCATTCCTGCGAAAGCAGGAATCCATTCATGTTAAATAGTTTAGCAATGTTTATGAACTAAGCGAAGCGATCTCACGTAAGTAATTAATCAGGTTAAATCTGTTCCTTTTTTTTTCATTCAATTTTTAATCTTATTTGAAGGATTCTCCCAGGAAAAAACCTCAAGTGATCAGCCATCTCAAACTAAAACAGTCGATGCTGGAAATGAAGGTTGTTTCAAGTGTCACTGGTATTTTATCTTTCAGAAAGATAAACCTGAAAGAAAAGTAAATAAGGAAATGTATCCGGGGAATATCATAAAACGTGATACCTTTTACAGATCTAACCACCGCTGGTTTAGCTGTACCGATTGTCATTCTCCGGTAAAAGAAAATCTGCTTATTTATCTTAGCACCTTAGGCAAGAAAACAGGGAGCCAATTTATGGCAATGATATCCGGATGGATAGAACTGGATTAAGTTTGATTAATTATAATTCATCTGAGTGATACGATTTAACCAGATCCCTGAGATTGTATCTGAAGGCCATTATTTCACCATACGCTCCAACGGAACGTATAGCCAACAAGTCATTTCGTTTTGTTTCCGGCAGTAATATATATTTGCCGAAACTATCCGATGATTCACAAATGGGGCCAACAACATTATACTGATTGGGTTTCCCATTCGATGTCAAATTCTCAATGCGATGATATGCCTGGTACAATGCCGGTCGAAGAAGTTCAGTCATTCCAGCATCTACGATGGCAAATTTTATTTTGACTCCATTCTTAACATATAAAACCCGGGTGATCAGGCTGCCACATTGGGCGACCATAGATCTACCCAATTCAAAATGAACTTTTTGTTTTGGCCTAAGTTCCAGAAGATTTTTAAAAAGTCCAAAATATTCAGCAAAATCAGGAATAGTGTGTTGGTCAGGATTCTCATAGTTGATTCCCAAACCACCTCCCACATTGATGTGATCAACAATGATCTGGTGTTCAATGAACCATTCCTGTATCTTATTGATCCGGATACATAAACCTTTGAAGGCATTCAAATCAATAATCTGGGAGCCAATGTGAAAATGCAGACCGATTAGTTTAATATTTTTTAAAATCACCAGAAGTTGCAAAATATCTTCCAGTTCCCACTGGTAAATTCCAAATTTATTTTCCTCAATTCCTGTTGTAATGTAATGATGGGTGGCTGGATTAATGTTGGGGTTTATCCGCAACGCAATGGGCGCTATTTTCCCTTTTTCCCCGGCAAGCTCATCAATGACTTTTATCTCCTGAATCGATTCACAGTTAAAACAAAAAATATTATGGTCCAGTGCCAGATTAATTTCCCAATCCGATTTTCCCACTCCTGCAAAAACAGTCTTTTCCGGATCAAAACCGATATCCATAACCTTGGCAATCTCGTTCCCGCTGACACAATCCGCTCCGAAATCATACTTCCTGATGATCTTTAGAATTTCATCATTAGCATTGGCTTTCACCGCATAATGAACATTGTAATCATATTTTCCTGCTTCTTCAGAAACACGCTGAAGGGTTTTCTTCAACAATGGAATATCATAATAATAAAATGGAGTGGAAAGTTCCCTGAATTTATGTATA
>CAZEWS010000036.1:0-313 GCA_964515985.1 uncultured Rikenellaceae bacterium
AGGTATTTTATAAGCTAAAATAAAAAAAAGACGGAGCTGTCTAAAATGTAATATCCTTCGGGGCTGTATCAAAACTCGGATTATTAGGGTTCACGCAGAGTCCGCAGACCAGCCTGACTGAAGTCGTTCAGGCGGGGAAGCGCAGAGAATACAATAAATTTATATTCAACTACTTACAATTTGTGACCTTTTGCCATAGGCATCCCTTTGGCGACCGATGGAAGGCGCAGTTGGCGGTACACCTCTGCCTGCCAGCAGTGTGTTTCTTCACAATAAAGGTAATGATTTTAACTTTTATTATCAGTACATTTAC
>CAZEWS010000036.1:500-4853 GCA_964515985.1 uncultured Rikenellaceae bacterium
GAACAAAGAGTCACAGCAACACGTTATCCGAATCAGGGTTGGAAAATATGTACAAATACATCTGGGGTATTTTTAAAAAGAAGAAATGTTTCCTATATACGATCGGTGGTACTGAAAATCATATTCATATAGTATCAGATCTTCACCCTTCAATTGCGCTTTCAGATCTAATCAAAGACATTAAACTGGCAACATCTGATTGGATAAAGATTAATGGAATTTAACCGTATGTTTGATGGTTGGCAGGATGGCTATGGAGCTTTCACATACAGCATCAGGGAAAAAGAAACATTGATTCAGTATGTAAAGAATCAGAAAGAACATCATCAAAAAGAGACTTTTAAAGAGGAGTTTAGAAGGCTATTGATTGAACATGGGATTGAATTTGATGAAAGATACTTATTTTGAGTTCAACCCCTTCAGGGGTTGGCGGTAGTACGGCATTACATTCCACCGGTTTCACCGGTGGTTATTCAAAGTTATACCCCTTCGGGGTAAGGATGTAATAGTGCAATTACGAGTAGTTTTAAAATCATGATAAAATGTAAAAACAAAAAGCCTGGAAAAAATTCCTAAAGTTAATAGGATTGTTACCAAAATTGTGAAGTATTACACAGCAAGCAGGCTTCCTTATCTAACCCAAGTTTCGCTTTATTTCTGTAAGTGCATGATTATCAATGCCTGTATTGCGGAGGCACTACAAATTTCTTTTTGACTTTTTGCTATGCAATTATCTTTCTGGTTTCTAATTTCTTATAATCGACCTCCAGTTTTTCATATAATTCTAAATGTACTTGCTCCGGTATACCAGGTTTTCTGATGTGTATTACCGGACCAGAAGTAGTTGGCAATGTAATAGTCGTGTAATCATGGCTACTGACGATTCTCTTTACAGTTCTCCACGATAGTTTACATCCCTTACTTGTCAGGATATATTCTATTGCATGAAGGAGATGATAAGCCAGTACAGTAATAAAGACATGCGCATCAACCCTTTGCTCAAGCTGATGATAATTGGGACGCAGGCCAAGGTCACTTTTAAAATTACGAAAAGCCTTTTCTACTCTTGTCAGCATAATGTACATTTTCCATATTTCTTCATCACACAAGTCTTTTCGGTTGGTCTTAATAATATAATTCCCATCAGTGTTAACCAGTTTATCTCGCCGGTCATCTTCTAATTCCCATTCAAGCGATGGTGGAGTCAGTATTATGCTGATCTTAGAATAATCCTCATGGTATTTCGACTGTAGTTTTTTTAATTCGGTTTCTATTTTTTTATGGCTCCATTCATATTTATCAGCTTTACTTTTTCTTGATATTAGCGAGTTGATTAATCGTTTGGATATATTTGCATTGCCTGGTATATGAAATGAAAATTGATAAGGATTAAATTCTACCAGGTAATATTGTGCAACACCCGAATGCCTTTCTTTTAACCTGCCTATCCCACGTTCAACATCTATCGGATTGATCCGCCTGCCTTCCATAACTGTTCGGTGTAGCTTTTTCATGTCTTCTTCAAAACGTTCTTCACGCTTATTACGTATAGCTTTCTCTTTCTTCTCCCGACCAGTACTTTTACATAATAGCTTTATTTCTTCACCTTCTTCATGGATGCTAACTTCTACACGATTATTCTTTCCCTGTTTTATTACTTTAAATTCTGAACCGGCAAACTTGTCTGATAATTTTATTTCTTCATCTCGTCTTGAAGCTATAATGTAATTCAAGCCTTTTGACTTGAGTAACCCGATATTCTCTTCACTGGATATCCCCCGGTCCATGATGATGGTTGGAAGTATACTTGTCGAAAATTCTTCTTCTAAACCCTCAAGTATTTTTATTAAAGATTTGATATCTGTTAATTTACCTTCGAATACAAAATGTTTACGCAAAAAACCTTCATGGTCCAATATCAATGCAACAACTATTTGTGGGCAATCTGTACGATTCTCTTTCTGGTTTTTATTGTATTTTGCCTTGGCATTCTTTGACTGTAAGCCTTCAAAGTATGTATTGGTTAAGTCATATAAATAAATACTGCTTTCATGACCAAAATAACTCCTGGCATTTTTATATAACCTTTTTTCTATTAAATCTTTTTTCTTCAACAGATTGTCCACAAATAGTTGTTGCATTGATATTGGACCATGAAGCTTTTTTATCTATCAGGTCTTCTACCGCTGTGGTCTTTATCCAATAAGGGATCGAATGTTCACTATCCCCAATAATCAAACGGTTTAGAATACTTATCTGTGCAGTTTTTATTTGGGGAGTACTTAATCCGGCTTCAGACAGGATATCCTGAAAGCCTAACAAATTCCATATTTTACAGCCTATTAATAATGGCCCCAGTTCCCTGCTTACACTATGATCAACCTGGTCAATAAATACTTCTGCCGTTGGGGTTGATTCTGAGGATTCCTCTACACCTTTTGAAACCTGTTTCCGTAAAGAGTGCCATTTCCCGTCTGTCTGTAATTTTTTTATGACTCGCTCAGCATATTCATTACATTCTTTTTTGTACCCATATGGTATTTTGCCCAAGTAATTTCTGCTCTATCACTCGTGCTGTTTCTGCACGCAGCTCTTTGGGAAGGTCAAAGTGTGTACCCAAAGAAACCAATACGTGTTGGCGCACTTTGTCATTAACCCGTTGATTTTCTACTAATTGCAGTATTGGCCGTTTGGATGTAGGTGACTTTTTCTCTCTGAAAAACATATCGTTAAGTATTATTTCGTCCAAAAGATACAAAATAGAAAAACAAAAAGCAAATTATAAGGTAATTTACATAGGCACTACAAACGGAAGTCAAAAATCTTATAACCTGATTATCAACAATATACGAATTACGTAAAAATAACTTCACAAACTGTAACTATCTGATATTTAGTGAATTAAATATTTAATATGTTTTACAACAGGACGGCTAGTGCGAAACTTGGGCTAAGAAAGAAGCAGTGGTTTTTTAAACAGCACCTATTTTTATTTACTTTAATTTCATTTATTGATTTTCTATCCAACAAACGGATAATTTCTATCAATTAATCCTTCTTTTTTCATAGTAACCCAGAATTCTTCAGGCATCTCAGCCTGAACCAATTCTGCATTTTGCCGCACTCTTTCTGGTTTACTCGTATTAAGTGCAATGCTTATTACTCCCGGAGGCGACATACCAAACTGTACACATGCTTCTGCAGGTTTTACCTGGAATTCATTGCATGTTTTGTAGAATTTATCCCTCCATTCAAACAGCTCTTTATCATCAGGAGAAGCAGGATCGATTCTCCTGTAATCGAAAAAGTTTCCACCGGTAAGGAAGCCCGCATGAAAAACAGCTGAATTGATTATCGCAACGTTTTTTTGTGTGAGATCTTTTATTAAATCCAGTAACTCTTGAGGGTGACTCATAACCGTAAAGCTGACAGCAAACATCACCCAGTCGAGATTGACATGTTCCGTCAATTTCTGTATTACCCGCCAGTCTTTGGCACCCACTCCAATTGCACCAACCTCATCTTTTCCTTTTAGCTCCTCCAGTGCCTCATATGCACTTAGTATGTCAATAAACCGCTTTTGCCGGTCTTTTTCAGTGGTCGCTTCGCTTAAATATTCATCAGGATCATGTACCGATACAATTTCTGTTTTATAATCTCCACCCAGAAGCTCACATCCTTGTTCCCAACATTCAAGTATGCCTTTATAATTGATCTTCTGAATAGCATCATGTTTCAAATCCACCCATATACCCGGTTCAAATAATGGTTCCGGTGTTTTCAGTTCGGTCCGGAACCAACCCAGTTTATTGCTGATGAGAATTTGATCAGGTTGAACACCCAGTTTTTTAAATCCCTTGCCAATGACTTCCAATGCAAGTCCTGCACCGTATTTACCGGCGGTATCAATCACTACCGGTGGTTCAACCCATTCGAACCACTCGCTCATTATCGATAACTTAATATTTTCTTCCAATGCCCCGTACAGATTACCCAGGCAACTTGTTCCGAAAATGATTGGAGGTGTAAACAAACTTGTTTTACCCAGTTTGGATTTTGTTTTTAGTTTTTTCATTCCTTTACCGAGATGCCATAGAAGTGCATACAATTTCCACCAAATATTTTTCCCTGAACGCTTTCCGGGTATTGTTTAAAATAATTAACAACCACCCCCATGACCGTTTCATATTTTCCAGCCAGAGTACATACAGGCCAGTCGCTTCCTATCATCAACCTGTCTTCGCCAAAAGCATTAAAAACAATATCCAGATATGGATGTATTTCTTCCGGTTTCCATTTTTTCCAGTCTGCTTCGGTTACCATCCTGATCTTTCCAAAACATTTGCCTGCCAC
>CAZEWS010000036.1:4863-17339 GCA_964515985.1 uncultured Rikenellaceae bacterium
CGGAAACTGTGCAAGCATCCGGATATCCTCTTCCCATGGTAAGAAAACCTGGTCTTTTATTAAAGGTTTGGCAATATGATCCACGACAAAGTGTTGATCGGGAAATTTCTCCACAAATTCAACTGTGGCAGGCAAATGTTTTGGAAAGATCAGGATATCATAGGTCAATCCATATTTTTTAAGGAGGCTAATTCCACACTGAAAATCAGCTCTTAACATAAAGTTATCATCCGGCTCATCGTGTACCACATGCCGCACTCCAATCAAACCCGGATTTGAGGAAAATTCCTTTAACTGCTCTTCAATCTTTTGTGAACAAAGATCAACCCAGCCGACTACTCCCAGTATGCGGTCTTCTTTTGAGGCTAACTCAAGCAACCATAGGGTTTCTTCAAGGGTTTGCCTTGCCTGGACGGAAACCGAACCCTGAAAACCAATTTTATCCTGTTCTTTCCATAACTGTTCAGGAGTAAAATTCCTCCGGAGAACATTCATTCCTTCATCAATCCAATTGTAATCCTCTTGATTATAAATCCAAAAATGCTGATGAGAATCGATTTTCATGGTTTTCTGTAAATATTATTTTTTACCCGTCTGATCCCGCCTGGCGGGGACGAACCGGGCTATCTTTTACAATCTGTCCACCCGTTTTAAAATGGTCCGACGGATGGTTGAAATATTAATTAAGTTACAATTCCACCATAGCTTTTATAACCCCGCTATCAGGCTTCAGCCAGTTTTCAAATTCGCCGGTTAATTTGTCAAATGAAACACGGTGTGTAATGTAATTTTGAACTTTTATTTTTCCTTCTTTCATGGTATTTATCACATGTTCAAAATCCTCCCGGGTAGCATTCCTGCTGCTCATCAGGGTGGTTTCCCGTTTATGAAATTCCGGATGATTAAAGCAGATATCACCTTTCTGAATTCCAACCATTACATACCTTCCCCCGTGTGCCAGGTATCCAAAACCATTCATAATGGCATGTGCATTTCCGGTTGCATCAATCACCACTGTAGGCCAGTTACCCTGGGTTATCTCCCTGATTTTTTCTTCAGGTGATTCAATAGCATGTACAATAAAATCAACACCCAGCACATCGCTGCAAAAATTGAGTCTTTCTTTAATAACATCCATGCATATCACTTTAGCACCTGCAATCTTTGAAAATTCCATAATCCCCATACCAATTGGACCACTGCCTGTAACCAATACAAATTCACCCGGTTCCACTGCAGCTAATCTAACCGCATGCGCACCGATCGCAAATGGTTCAACCAGGGCCAGTTCTTCATAGCCTAATTCCTTTCCACGTATAAGGGCATAAACCGGCAAGGAGAGGTACTCAACCATTCCCCCGTCGATATGAACACCAACTCCCCGGATATTCACACAACAGTTTGGTTTACCTCTTCTGCAGGCAATGCATTCACCACAAGGATAATAAGGAATAAAAGTCACGGGATCGCCAATCCTGAAACCAGGAGTATCCATCTCTCTTTCAGCGATCTCCCCCGATAATTCATGACCCAGTACACGGGGGTAAGAAAAAAAGGGTTGGGTGCCTTTATAAGCATGGATATCCGTACCACAAATTCCAATCCGCTTAATCTTGATAATTGCAGTACCTTTGGTCAGTTCAGGCTTGCTAATATCCTGTATTTCCAACTTTCCGGGTTCCTTACATACAATACATTTCATATAAAGATGGTTTTAAACTTTTTTTTACACTTCCGAATTCCCGAAGCTTCATAGCTCCGAAGGAGTCCCTGTGGGAGAGTCCCTATGGGAGAATCCCTTCGGAAGAATACCTATAGAAATAGACACGGAAGAAATATTAAGTTCTTTTTTAGTTAATAACTTAAAGACCACCATTATACGAAAAAAATAAATACAAATGCGATCGGCAGAGATCTCATTTTTTTTTATTTTTGGGTTACAATAGTTATTGCGGATTCCTGTAATCCTTCAGCTTTGGCTTTCAATATTATCTTTCCCGCCTTGCCTTTGGGTCGTACAATGGCCAGGCACTTTCCCTGGTAGGTGGTCTTACGTGGTTGCTGGAAGCTGGACATATCACTGGGATTACCGTTGCCTACTCCCGCAATTTCACCATTCCCGCTGATTTCATAGTTAATTACCACATCATCTGCGTAAGGTACAACATTGCCGTTGGCGTCTATTATTTCAGTACTTACATAGGACAAATCATTCCTGTTTGCTTTAATCGTTTCTCTATCGGCGATTAACCTGATGGCTACCGGCTTACCAACCGTAACAAGTGTATCAGATGCCGTTTCTTGTCCATTATCATAACACCGTGCAATTAATGTTCCTGGTTCATAAGGTACCTCAAATGTGGCAGTAATTGATTTTTCTTCATCGATGGTTTGTTCACCGATTACTTTGCCATTCAATTCCAATTTTACAAGAGAGCTTCTGGTATATACCTGTACCTTTAGTTTCTCACCCTCATGACCGGGCCAACTCCAGCATTTCAGCTCATCAGGAAAGCCCCATGGAGTGGTAATTTCCATTTCACCTTCAGGTATAGGGCGATGAACCAACATTTCAATTTTACTCTTCCTCCATACTACGTCTTGGTAATAAGATACGGGTTTTCGGTTGCCAATGAGATCAATACTACCACAATAAGCATTGAAGATAGGCCATGATTCGGGATTGAAAAAAGACATTAAAACTTCAACGTTAAGGTCTTGGCCTTCCTCCTTAGTACTTGCAGTACCGGATGCCAAACGTGAAAGACCAATGCCAGCTTCACCTATGTAATCTATGGCTGTCCAGCTAAAATTCCCGATAACATAGTTATGTTTTTCTACCAATTGCCAATTCTCAAGTGTTTGGGGAGTCATAGACTCTGATGAATACATTACACGGTTGGGATATTTTATATGATCATTTTCATATTTATTATAACCATAATTATATCCTGCGACGTCCAGAAGTGCAAAATGAGGCGCCATATCATCCCATTTACTTTGACCGCCCATGAAACCAGCCATGTCCACCACAGCTTCAGTTATGCTACGGGTAGTATCTAATCTGCGTACTTCAGCTACTAAATTTTGAGCCAATATAAAACCTGATGTATCAGCAACCTCCGGTATTTCATTTCCTATGCTCCACATAATAACCGAAGGGTGATTCCAGTCTCTTAGAATCATGGATTGCAGGTCTTTTTTCCACCATTCTTTGAAAAATACATGATGATCCTCCTCTGAAAATTTGGATTTCTCCCAAATATCAAACGCTTCATCAATCACCAGCATTCCCAGCCTGTCGCAGGCATTCAGCAACTGCGTTGATGGCGGATTATGACTCGACCGGATTGCATTATATCCTGCATTTTTTAACAACTCGATTTTACGTTCCTCTGCACGGTCAATGGCGGCTGATCCTAACGGACCATTGTCGTGGTGTATACACCCACCATTCAATTCCATGCTTTTCCCATTCAAGGTAAATCCGGTTTGAGCATTTAAATTAATGCTGCGTATACCAAAGGTGGTGTTCGTTTTATCTACCTCTTTGTTGTTAACAAGCACCGTCACTTTAGCTTGATAAAGATTTGGCGTTTCGGTCGACCAGAGGGCAGGACTTTCAACCTCTATCTTTTGCAGTAAATCAGTTGGTTGGTTTACGACTAAAGAATAATTAATTCAGGCAGTACCCACAAGTTTTCCGGAAGGATCAAACAATTGCGTCTGTACCGTTACAGAGGTATTTTCTTTAGTTGAATTTATCAACGTTGTAGCAATGTTCACCTCAGCAGATTTTTCTGTAACCACAGGGGTTGTGATGTACATGCCCCACATACCAACATGTATCGGATTCACCATAGTAAGCCAGACATGCCTGTAAATACCTGAGCCGGAATACCAACGTGCATTCTTTCCTTCATTTCTAACCCGAATGGCAATAATATTCGGTTGTCCGCCAGGATTCAGATACGACGTTATATTGTAATAAAAAGAAGTATAGCCATTGGGATGGTAGCCCAAATGTTTCCCATTAACCCAGACATCTGCGTTCATATAAATCCCATCAAATTGCAGATAAATAATCTTATTTACATCGTTGGGATTTATGGTAAAGCTTTTTCTGTACCATCCTGTCCCTCCAACTGTAAATCCTGTCATCATTTTGCCGGGGGAAGATTTTGAGAAAGGCCCTCTCACACTATCCTCTTTTTGATCAGGTAGGTCTTCAATGCTCCAGTCATGAGGTAGATCCACTATCCTCCATTGTAAATCATCAAATTCCGGATTTTCGGCTCCGTTCGGGTTATCCTTAATAAATCTCCAGCCTTCATCAATCGGTCTTGTGCGGTAACTGTCATTGTTTTGCTCATTTACACTGCATGAAATCAAAAGTATGATACAGGTAATGGCAACCAAAAATGAGTAAAAAGTAGCTTTTTTCATACTGTTGTTTTATTTAATTAAAAATTTACTTAATTATCTAATTTGAAATATTTGAATCGGAATTAATCCGATATATCTGCAAAAGCTATTCAATTGCGGCCAAATTAGTTTAAATCCGAGATTAAATATTTATAGATTTTGCGTCGTCACTCAATAATAGTGAACAGGTTCACTATTGAATTCGCTCCTAACAAAATTTTGTTTGCCTTTGCGTTTAGGGGATTATTCCCACTATTTTCTGATTTTTGAGCTATGTAAACGTACTTCTTCCATTCACTCTCGTGTTGGTTTTCATGTTTAAGTACCCACAGGATTATGCCGAAAAGACCTCCCAAAAAGATCACCAATACAATCCAATCAAGGGTTGTCATTCTTTAGTATTTTAGGTGATATTAGTATTTTAACTCCATCTATTCTTGATTGAAACTTGTTTTGAAAAAACCTGCTCCAATGTTAATTTTAATGGTAGAACATTCCATGTAGTGGAAAGAATACGATTAATAATTTTACTATCCTCAGTCGGACTCAAACCACATATATTGGATAATACAAAAGATAATCCCTTTTCATGAAGGGCTTTCGAAAATTCCACATCGTCTGGTAACATGTTCCCATTTTCGTCCCTAGCCCTGAAACAAAGGCCATAGGCAAAAGTCAACATTATTTTGTTTACTGGAGCACTGACTTGAATACCATCAATAAGTGGGCTAAGTATTCTATCATTCCTGTGAAGTTTTCGTTTTAAGTCACACCCTACCCTGAAAACAGTATCACCCAAAGCACGGTTCTCAAAACGGTGCAATAAGTCATCAATATGATCCGAAAGTTCAGAAAGGGTGAACTCTCCAGGATACTTTTTCATTAGCACATTAACGCTTTGAAGCATAGCACTACGTGCGAATTTTTTAACAGAAGATATTTTAAGAATATCAGCTAAATATTGTACTGAAGGATTTACCAGAAACCCAGCATAGACAGCAGCGGCATGACCGAAATTATGTATATAAGATTTACGGTCAATCCAAGCTTTGATATTGTCTTTAGGTGCCAGCCCTTTAACTTCAGGTATTGGATTCTTAAATGCTTTTTTATCCAGAATCAATGTATTATAAGGTTCTGCATATACCTGTAGTAGATCTTTTTCCTGCTCCTCCTGAGGCATTATTGGCACCATCTTGCCAATGCTGGTTTCAATAAGTCCCACAAGATCGTCAACAGGATAGTCTTTATCCAGAACACTGTGAAGAATATCATTTACATATTGATCAGCATAACGCATATTTTCAGCCAGGATGATATCCAAAGGCTTTCTGCCAAATTTCTTTTGCCGCAGGATAAGTCCTTTAGCTACCGTGGTGATAACCTGCGGCAAGCCTTTTTGTCCCACTGAAATGGCTGCAATGTCACAATCGGATAACTCTTCTGCCACTTTATCCTCCTCATTTCCCAAAACGCCCCGTACGTTGCCAACCCGTATAATCACATCAGGCTGAGCACTTTTGATTACAACATGGTATTCATTACGCCGGTTTAACTCCCTGATTACAGGCTCATAAATATCCACAAATACCACTTCAAAACCCGACAGCGCAAACAACTGACCGATGAAAGACCGTCCGATCTTACCTGCGCCGAATAAAACAAGCTTCTTCATTCTTAAACCGGTTTATCAGGAAATATCATTAACAATAACTTCTATGATATTGAGGGTGCTTCCCCCCGGCTGCAGCATGGGCAAAGCATTTTCCTCGCGGAGTGCCTTGCGCGATTTGCAAAGAACATTGCTGGGCTCAATTCCCAGGACATATTCGCCGTAACCCATCATTTTCCATTGAGTGACATAAGGAAGTTGATTCATATTAAAATTAATGCTGACAGCGGTTCCTACCTTTTTATTTCTCAGCGTGACGGTGGTTTCACCGTATTGGTTTCCCTTCATGGTGTGAAAGAATACCTGCTCATTGTAGGCCGGCTGAGGTTTGATAAAATTCCTGAATTCCTTTATACCAGGAACCGCATCCGAATCACGGGGTACCGTTTCCGATGGATCGATCACCAGTTCAGCATCTTCAGATAAAAGCGGGTAACCAAAGTTCATGTGATAAAGAATAGTATAGGGACTGGGTTTATTCCCGAAATTGGTGATCTTATCCGTTAAACGGATCACATTTTGTCCGCGGACTGAAGATATTTCCCGTTCCATCTTCAGTTTTTTGCCAAACAGAAAGCCCTCTTCAATGATTCCTCTTACCTTATAACGGTATTCATTGCCTTCCCAATCCGACAGGTCGGCAAATTGTTTGACAGGAATAGTTGAAAATCTTCCGTGGAGGCCCAGTTGTTCCCCGTCATCAATGCAGGGAGGACCCAGATGGGTAAGCCCGCAAGTGGTAAGCAGTCCTCCGGCAAATGTACGTAGCCAGCCCAGTTCCTCGGGTTCGTAAAAAGCTGGGTGGGTCTCACCGTTGCAGGTAAGATAAACGAGGTTCATCCCCTTGTAACTGGCCAGGGAAATATCCAGCCCACGGTCAGGCAACACTGTATATTGCAGGCCACTGCCGGTGTTAATGTCCGCTGCCCTCATCCCGCGTCCCCATCCTTCGCTTAGGGTGTAATGACGGCATCCTCCTATTTGTGAAAGGTTTCCGATATATATTTCAGATTTGTCCATGTTGCTGTTTTTAATGTTGTCAACAGATCGCTGATTCATTTATCTATTAATAAGCCGGTCATGCTTTCCAGAACTGCTTCAAAACAGGGTACAGCTGCTTATAGGATTCGAATTTCTTGTTGTAAAATCTTGCATTTTCCGGATTCGGAGAGAAAATTTCATTTTCGGTCATGCTATACCTTAACAACTGCTCGACAGGAATATTCTCAATGGCGCCGCAGGCCAACAGGGCTGCTCCATAGCACCCGGCTTCCTTAACGTCGCGTACGATGATCTTTTTGTTCAGCACATCTGCTTTCAGTTGGGTCCAGGTATTATTTCGTGTGCCTCCTCCTGTGGCAATGAAAGCATGGATCTTCATCCCTGATTTCTCCATCAGCTGAAGGTTTAGTTTCATTTCCAGGGCAACTCCTTCGAGGAGTGCCTTAGTAATTTCGCCCTTTGTTGTTGTAAGCTGAAGTCCGATAATGGCTCCTTTAGCCCTGGTATCAAAATAGGGAGTCCCGGTGGCTGAGAAATAGGGAAGCACAAGCAGTTCAGTAGGTGATGCCGGCATCGCAGCCAGGAGCAAGGAATAGTGATTTTGCCCCGTTCCGGCTGCCACGGCAACTTCTGACTGGCCAAGTTCATTACGCATCCAACGTAGTATGTTCCCCCCTGTTAAGCTATAAGCAACGGTTGTATATTTACCCTTGATAGTATAATCATAGCAGCAAAGATTATTTCGCTGTAATTCAGATGAGAAACTTGGCTTTTCAAGTATCGGGCAAAAGCATTCAACCGTTCCGGTTGCATACATACACATACCGGGTTCAATAACCCCTGCTCCCAGTGCCGCGCAGGTTTGATCATGCCCACCTGCTACCACCATTACAGGATTTTTAAATCCAAGTTTATTACCCGTGTTAATGCCTATAGTTCCTATTATTTCTCCCGGTGCAACTGGCATCGCAAGTTTTTCAGCCGTTAGTCCAGCAGCTTCAAGTATTTCTTTGCTCCATCGGTGCCTGATCACATCAAACAACATTGTACGGCCTGCCATCGACCAGCTTATCTTTGGTTCAAGACCCACCCTGTAGTGAAACAGATCTTCGAAGCACAGAAAATACTTTGTATCCTTCCATACATTAGGTTGGTTCTCTTTAAGCCAGAGAATTTTATAAAGTGTGAACAGTGGATGAGGAGTATGACCGGTGATGTGGTATATTTTTCCCGTTCCGAAGTTTTTACTCCAGTTAACTGCAATGTCCCTGGCCCTGGCATCTGAAGAAACCATGGCATTTCTTAAGGATCGACCATCCCTGCCAACTGGTGTAAATGCTTCGCCCTGGCTGGAGATACTCATGGATACTACAGGGTCAGAGATTTTTGCATTTACTTCTGCAATCACCTCAAAACACTTGTCGATCACTTCATCCGGATTGAGCTCTGCCCAGTCAGGGTGAGGATGTAAAACAGGGTATTCCCGGAATGCGGAGGCAAGTTCCTTCCCTTCGCTGTTGAATACTACTGCCTTACATCCCCCAGTACCTATGTCTAAACCCAGGTAGCTCAAATCAATAGTTATTAAATTTCAGTAATTTCATAACCGAGATAACGGGTGCATGCTTCACGTAAGGCAGTGGCAACAAGACCGGGTGTTACGCTCACATGATGACGGTAACCGTTGTAACCGATTTTATAGAATTTTCCCTGCAACCGGTCAATTCTGGCTACACCCCCGCAACCGAAAAAGCCTTCCTGAATGGGATCGCTCGTAAATTCCCCTTCTCCCATGTAAACATGAAGTTTACCATCCTGTGTTTTGGAACTGGCAAAGGTGAGTTTATTTGGAGCGATCCGTCCGACATTGCATCCAAAACCGCATCCTGCACCCAACGATTTAGCAAACATAGGATGGTCAATAACTTCCCCTTTTGCAGTCATTAGACTTTGTGGTACAGGCCCGCAATGGAAAAGTATGCATTTGTCAGGATCATCCCCGTAATTATTGTTCCAATCGAGACAGGTAGCGGGTTTACCTGATGCCAGGTTTAGGGCATACATTGTAATGGCATTACAGATATCGAGTTCACAGGCAGCGGGGA
Source organism: uncultured Rikenellaceae bacterium (assembly GCA_964515985.1). GTDB lineage: Bacteria > Bacteroidota > Bacteroidia > Bacteroidales > VadinHA17 > CAZEWS01. The sequence continues at coordinate 14,068 of CAZEWS010000036.1, forward strand.
ATCCCCGGTCGTTAATTTCACTCAATAAAACGCAAGGGGCCACCCCAAATTCCTTCTCCATCTCGATCCAACATCGTATTGCTAGTGCATTTAATCCATACTCTGCAATAATCTCATCTAAAACAACACCAAATCGTACTAGGTTCTCAAATGATTTCTCCGGCACTTTATTGAAGTTTGTGTAGTTCCGCAGTCTGTTTGCTTTATCTTTCGCTACTTTGGAATTAACATTAAGCTTTCGAACCCGGATGAATACATCCGACAGATCAAGTACTTCGGTGGTAATGCCATATTTCTGTAACGCCAATTCGTCATAACGGACGGTTTTAAATGCTGTGGTGCGAGCACCTATTGCTCCCACATTCATCCGTTTCATGCCCTTGACAATTTTACAAACTCTATCAAATGTGTCAATCTGTTTTTCAAACTCTTTTGACAATGGATGTACTGTATGCGGAGGAAAAACAGTAAACGGTAAATTATATTGGTAAAAGACATCCATTATGAAGAATTTCCCGCAGAAAGCATCACGACGCTGGTGAAAATTCATTTTATCAAGCTCATCCGGATATGCAAGGATGTAAATAGGTACGTGGGCATCAAGTAAGGCGGAAACAGCACCTGTTTCATCTCCAAAGTTGGGAAGGCACAAAATCACGCCGTCGAAATTTCCCCGGGTTTTATCCAGAAATTTTGCGTATTTCCTGCCTTCGTCAGGACTTTCAACTGCCCCATATCGTGTTAAGTTACTGTCCGGCATTAAACTTTCATGTCCCAGTTTTTTCAAGGTATCAAATAGTTCGTTACGAGCTTCAGCAATTAATGACACGGGAAAAAATCCCCGGTTTCCAAAGTAGAGAGCGAATGTAGATTTCATCTATTTTTATTTTATGTTATTTGATAACCTAATTTTGTAAATAATTTATTTGGTATAAATAAATGATGAATTGTCTATTCATTAATGTGCTTCGCCGATCCGGCAATTTTAAGCTGGTTGTTAATAATATCTAACATTTCGGCATAAACAGCGTCCTGGGCTGCCTTAACAGATTTATTCATAAGACTTTCATAAGGTTGTCTTATAGCTGTTGCAATGTTTATTTTAGCTATACCATGTTTAAAGGACTGCATAAGATAATTTTTAGCAATACCTGTCCCGCCATGTAATACAAGAGGTATATGCACAGATTCATTTATTTTTTTTAAGTTGGGAATAGCAAGGCGAGCTTCAATCTTTTTCTCAGTACGTGCAGCAGCAGATATGGCACCATGAATATTACCGATAGCCACTGACAGCCAGTCGGTTTGTGTTTCATGAACAAACTGTACTGCTTCGTCAGGTGAAGTAAATCCTTTTCCTGTGGTAAATAGTTCGTCGTAGGGGGGTAGCGGACCTGACTCATGTCCCATCACTGCACCAAGTTCAGCTTCAACAGGAATACCTGCTTGATGAGCTAATTTCACAATCTTACGGGTCTTTTCAATATTTTCCTCAAGCGCAAGCCGTGATCCGTCAATCATAACCGAATCGTATCCAAGTTCGATAGCCTCAGTGATAATGCTTTCAAAATCGGTTAATTGATTATCCTCATCAATTACTGGTACATGATCCAGGTGAAGCCGGGTAAAATGCATATCCTTCAATTTTTCATATTCCTCACGGATTGATCTCAAGCTTCCCGATTTGAATTTTATCCATTCCAGCCGGGCGACCATAATTAGTCCGAAAGTGTGCGTATCCCGCAATGCCTGCATCACCGGTTCCATCATAGGAAGGTATGGTATATTAAATCCGGGAACAACAATTCCTTTCTCCCAGGCATTATTTACTATCACACCTATGCTGACACCGGAATTATGCATATACAAGCAGATTAATTTTCACATACAGGGAAATGGCATCCAACAAGATGTTGGTCCCCATTAAGACTGTATCGAAATTATTCTTAAAAAAATTAAAAGTGTAGCAATTGATTTGCAAAATATTGAACTATATTTACATGACAATTAACATTAGTACCGGAATCTGATTATACTATGCAAATAGCTTATGAAAATCTTATAATAGACAGTAACAGTTTTTTTCATTACCAGGAATTTATACAACCCCGGTTTACCTCACCTTTTCACTTGCACGATGAATTTGAACTGATAGTAATTGTCAAGAGCCACGGTAAGCTTTATGTAGGGAATAATGTGACCAATTTCTCCAGTGGTGATTTGTTCCTTTTTGCTCCCGGATTGCCTCATTGTTTTTACAATACACGCGGATACGAAAGTGGAAATGAATTAGCTCATGCGGTGGTTATTCTATTCAAAAAAGATTTTCTTGGAAGCGAATTCTTTGAGAAAACGGAAGTTGTCCAATTAAAAAGACTGATAAGTAAGTCGGTGTTCGGTGTACACATAACCAATCCTTCAAAAGCTCTAATAAACAGAATTATTAAGCTGAACCATAAAAAGAACCTGGAAAGACTGGCTGATTTATTGTTAATACTGAATGAGCTTGCAGGGGAAAAAAATATAAAACTTTTAAGCACTGAAAATAGCTTTGGTAACGTCAATTTAAGTGACTCTAAAATCATCAATGATGTCTATAAATATGTAGCAGAAAACTTTCAGAAAGAAATCTCTTTCAGTGACGCGGCTGCTGTTGCCAATATGCAAAAGGCTGCATTTTGTAGGTTCTTTAAGCGAAAAACAAAAAAGACATTTACAGAATTTGTAAATGTAACCCGTATTATGCATGCATGTAAACTTCTTTCGGAAACAGATAAAACGGTCATTGAGATAGCCTTTGAGTGCGGTTATGATAATACTTCCTATTTCAACCGTCAGTTCAAAAGACACTTTAAGATATCTCCAACCGCATTCAGGGATCAAATCAGACAAATATAACCAATAGATATCGATTCGTTTAATTTTATCAAAAAATTAGCTTGTGGATAACTGTTGTTAATATCTTCATTTCACATAAACATTATTGCATACATGGGTGGTTTATGCTGTGATGAATAACAATACTTAAGTGGTCCATACAATTCTTGATTATCAGTGGCATCCATCGTTCATGATTTTAATACCCTTTTGCTTTACGCCAGGGCTGCTCCTTTGGTGGCACGTCCCTTGTCATTAGCCTTAGGTTGTACAAGGGGAAGGTACATGGCAGCTGAATCGAGCTGCCTCACAATATAATTTAGGTTCATCCGGATAATGTATAGGTTTGTGATATTATAATATTATGAATACCTCTATAAGTCAAATTCAACTAT
>CAZEWS010000037.1:0-4951 GCA_964515985.1 uncultured Rikenellaceae bacterium
ATGTATAACAAAAAAAGAACATAACCACCATCAAAGAAGGTGGATTTCTAATTCACATTATAATTTGGCAATTCATTTTCAGGATATTACAAGCGATTCTCAATAATTGTGTATAAAGACTCTACGTTTTTTCAGGACAAGCCTGAAAAAAAACCGCTTCGCGGGATATAGACAACATTCAAATTTGAACAACATGTTGGTAAAAGTGGCACCCTAAGAGCCTATATAAGTTGAACATTGAAAAACCGGAGATTTACATTCGTTCTGTTTTTTGGAGTATTTTGGTTATTACCACTGATCCTCAATGCCCAGATCTTACAAATTCTTGATCTGTCAACCGGCAAACCAATTGAAGATGTTGCACTTTTTAACCTTACAGGAACCAAATCGGTTATATCTGATAAAAACGGGCTGGCAAAACTTGAAAAATTCGGAAATAAGGATACTATTTATTTCCAACATCCTTCATACCACAAAGAAGTATTTACGAAGAAAGAACTGGAATTGATGGACCACAGGGTATTTCTGAGAAGACATATCAGGATGTTGGAAGAGTTCGTTATTTCAGCCAGCAAATGGGAACAGAATAAAAGTGAAATTCCCAATAAAATAAAATCAATTTTTGAATCCGATATTCAATTTCACAATCCCCAAACGGCAGCCGATTTAATCGGTTCATCAAATGAAGTATTCATTCAAAAAAGCCAGATGGGAGGTGGCAGTCCTATGATCAGGGGTTTTGCCGCAAATTCAGTTCTCCTTGTCATCGATGGCATCAGAATGAACAACGCGATTTACCGAAGCGGTAACCTTCATAATGTAATTTCACTCGATCCGAATATTATCGAAAGTTCTGAAATTATTTTTGGTCCCGGATCGGTAGTGTATGGAAGCGATGCCCTGGGTGGTGTTATGGACTTCCACACCAAAAGGCCAATCCTTTCTACCAGTCATAAATTTTCAATCTCGGCCAACGCCCTGACACGCTACTCTTCCGCAAACAACGAAAAAACCGGTCATTTGGATTTTAATCTTGGATGGGATAAATGGGCTTATTTAACCAGCATTACGTATTCTGAATTTGGGGACCTGAGAATGGGGTCTTTAGGAAACGCAGATTATAAACGTCTTGAATATGCCGTAAATATTGAAGGGAACGATACTGTAATTGCCAATGAAGATCCTGACATACAGAAAATTACCGGCTACAATCAAATAAACCTGATGCATAAAATCCGATTCCGGCCTGATGAGTACATTGATATATCCTATTCTTTTCTTTTTTCAAAATTGTCTGATGTTCCAAGGTATGACCGTTTGATAGAATATAAGGAAAAAACCCTCAAATACGGGGAATGGTATTACGGTCCACAGAAATGGACGATGCATGCCCTGAATGTCAGTTATGACAGAACATGCAGGCTTTTTGACGAAACAAAAATCGTTCTGGCTTTTCAGGAATTCGAAGAAAGCAGGCATGATCGTAAATTTGCGAAACCGGAACTCAGAAACCGGACCGAAAACGTTGATGCTCTCTCGGTCAATGCAGATTTCGATAAAAAAATAAAAGAAAATGCCACTGTTTATTATGGTCTGGAGGCAACTTACAATAATATTAAATCCACCGCCCATAAAAAAGATATTCTTACCGGTATACTAACTCAAGCGCCCACAAGGTATCCTGATGGGAAGAATCTTTATGTTGCTGTTGCTGCCTATTGCAGTTATAAATATAACCTCTCCGAATATCTGACCTTCAATACCGGGATCCGCTATAATAATGTATCCCTTCACTCAACCCTTTTTGACACATCATATTATCATTTCCCTTTCGACCAAATTAACCTTAATACCGGAGCAATAAACGGTTCGTCAGGTATAGTATACCGCCCGAATAAAAAATGGCAGGTTAATTTTAATCTTGCCACAGGTTTCCGTGCCCCGAACCTGGATGATGTGGCTAAAATTTTCGACTCCGAACCCGGAAATGTGGTTGTACCCAATAAAGACCTTCACTCTGAATATGTTTATAACCTGGACCTGGGTATTGTAAAAAAAGTTGAGGACATATTGTATTTCGAGCTAACCGGTTTCTATACCATACTAAATAATGCAATGGTAAGAAGAGAGTTTTTATTTAATGGTATGGATTCAATCGTCTATGATGGTGAATTAAGCAAGGTTTATGCAGTAGTTAATGCCAACCGGGCTTTCATTTATGGAGGAAGTTTTTCATTCAAAACAAATGTTACCCGCTTAATATCGTTTAAAACCAATCTTACATATACACGGGGTAAAGATCAGGATCGCGTCCCCCTTCGACATGTACCCCCACTGTTTGGTTCTGTTGGTATTCAACTTCATGCCGAAAAACTACAAACTGAATTTTATCTTTTGTTTAACGGAAAAAGACCAAACAAATTCCTCGCTCCTTCCGAACAATCCAAAACCTATATGTATGCCAAAGATGAAAACGGAAATCCTTATTCGCCTTCATGGTATACACTTAACCTGAAAATCTCTTATCAATTAAATTCCAAACTTGTTCTGAACACAAGTATTGATAACATCTTAGACCACAGGTATCGCCCCTATTCTTCCGGAATTGTTGCTTCGGGAAGGAACCTGATGTTTGCTTTGAGAATTAGCTTGTAAATCTCTCCCATGGCAATCCCTTTAGATCATTGGAATTGGATAAAACAAATCGTATTTTTATAAAAAATATCCGGAAATCTTTTAAGTTTCATACGAAAGTTGAGTAAAGTACTACAATACAGGTCGCTTTTGGCATTTTTATTTATTCTCGTTTATCAGCCGTTTTGTATAGCCGGGAATCAGCAAGAAGAGAAAGAAATAAAAATTGTAAAGCCTGTTTCAGCCGGTGTGCTTAATTTCTCCGGCGATAATCAATATCAAATTGTAAAACTCAAAACAGAGAAACCATTACGGGTTCAGGTAATGGATCAGGATATGCAACCCGTCGTAAATTTCCCTGTATATTTTGAAACGGTTTCAACACCACCAAATGTTAAAGGTTTTCTTATTCAAAACCCGGTTGTTTACTCTGATAGTACCGGAATAGCAAAAACATATATAATACTGGGATCTGAAGAGGGAGAATATGAAATTTCCGCTAAAATCAGGGGAAATTATCAAGAAAATGTTTTGATTTTTGAAATTCATGCCCGAAGATCCAATTGGATCTTTATGCTGATTATTGGGTTAGCCGGCGGTTTAGGTTTATTCCTGCTTGGAATGAAGATGATGAGTGATGGTCTGCAGAAAGCAGCCGGAGATAAAACGCGATCCCTTCTAAGTAGCTTAACACACAATCGTTTGATTGCTGTTGGGGTTGGTGCATTTGTAACTATGGTGATTCAAAGCAGCAGTGCTACAACTGTAATGTTGGTCAGCTTCGTCCAATCCGGTTTAATGCAATTCGCGCAAAGTCTCGGAATTATACTCGGCGCAGATATCGGAACTACTGTTACCGCCCAATTGATTGCCTTTAAATTAACCGATTATTCACTTTTAATGATAGGGGTTGGATTTGCTGTACAATTTCTTTCCAAAGGATCAAGATTGAAAAACATAGGAAGGATCATTTTAGGCTTTGGTATTTTGTTTTTCGGAATGCATATCATGTCGGAATCAATGGTCCCCCTTCGATCACATGAACCGTTTATTGAAAAATTGCATAAACTGGAGAATCCGTTTATCGGTATTTTAATAGGTATGTTATTCACCGCATTAATCCAAAGCAGCGCTGCATTTGTCGGAATACTTATTGTACTCGGAACCCAGGGCTTATTGAGTCTTGAAGCAGCTATTCCCTTATTACTGGGAGCGAATTTAGGTACGGCTGTCACAGCCATTTTGGCTAGTTTAAATACCAACAGGGAAGCCAAAAAAGTAGCACTGGCTCATACATTCTTCAAAGTTGTTGGTGTTTTATTATTTGCATGGTGGATCCCTGATTTCGCGCAATTCATACAAGGTATTTCCCCGAAGGGCCCTCCCGGTCTGGAAGAAATGAACCTGCTTACACATGTCCTGCCACGTCAAATTGCAAATGCGCATACTGTTTTTAATGTCGCCCTCACCATCGTCGCATTACCTTTTACATCCCTGTTTGCCAAACTTGTTAATAAACTGGCCCCAAAAGAAAAAGAACCGGAGAAAATTACCTTCAGAGTAAAATACCTTGAGGAAAAGTATATACACAATCCAACACTTGCTCTGAACCTGGCAAAACAAGAGGTGATCCGGATGGGACAAAACGTTCAGGATATGGTAAGCGATATCATTTTGCCTTTTTTTATAAAGGAAACCACTATTTTAGATGAAATTGAAATGAAAGAAGAAAAGGTCAATTTTCTCAGGGATGAAATAAAACGCTATTTAATTAAAATCACCCAACAAGATATCCTTGAAGCAAGAGTTCAGGAAGCATTTCAAATCATTTACACGGTTAATGAATTCGAACAAATGGCAGACCTGATCTCTAAAAATCTGATCCCAAAAGCTAAAGATTGGGCTTTAAATAAACTTGAATTTTCAGATGCCGGGAAAAAGGAGCTCATGGATTATCATGTAAAGACTCAGAAACAGATTAGCCGTGCTATTGAGGTATTTCGGGATGTGAACCTTGAAAAAGCTAAAGCTATGAAAGCCAAATACAAACAATATCGCCATCTGGCTATTGAACTCGAGCGAATGCATTTTTCCAGGCTAAAAGAAGATGTTGGGAAATCCATTGAAAGTAGTGAAATCCACCTTGAACTTATGAGTACATTAAAAATGATTACCGGCCAGGCAACAAACGTGGCTCGAATTCTACTCGAATGGTCGAATCCGAAAAAAAATCTTTATCTTTATTAGTAACAATTCAAAACCGGAATGAAGAAGGACCTTACAATTATTGAAGTTAAAGATGAAAAGACGATCCGGG
>CAZEWS010000037.1:5051-17147 GCA_964515985.1 uncultured Rikenellaceae bacterium
GGAATGAAGAAGGACCTTACAATTATTGAAGTTAAAGATGAAAAGACGATCCGGGAATTTTTGTACCTGCCGGTGTTTTTATATAAAAACGAAAAGAATTGGATACGTCCGCTTGATCAGGATATTGAAAGCGTTTTTAACCCGAAAAAGAACAAATATTTTCGTCACGGTGAAGCCATTCGATGGATACTTAAAAACGACACTAATAAGACCATAGGAAGAATTGCCGCGTTTATTAACCGAAAAACAGCTAAAAATAATGATCAACCTACCGGGGGAACGGGCTTTTTTGAGTGCATCAATGACAAAAATGCTGCTTTTATGCTTTTTAATGAATGCAAAGAATGGTTACAGGAAAGGGGCATGGAAGCAATGGATGGCCCGATAAATTTCGGTGATCGCGATAGGTGGTGGGGTTTACTGGTTGATGGTTTTTACGAACCGAATTATTGCATGCCATATAACTTTCTTTACTATAAGGATCTGTTTGAGACTTATGGTTTCAAAAATTATTTTAACCAATATACGTATCACACCACAATAACTGGTGAAGGATTTGATGATGCTTTACGTAACGCAGCTGAACGTGTCTTCAAAAATCCCAGGTATACCTTTCTTCACAGCAACAGAAAAAAAATGGATGTCATCGCAGATGAGTTTCGCATCATATATAATAAAGCCTGGGCTAAATTTCCCGGCACACACGAAATAACTAATATGCGCGCTAAAGCCATACTGAACAGCATAAAACCCATATTCGAAGAACATCTGTTCTGGTTTGGATATTACGACAAAGAACCCATTGCATTTTTTCTCATGCTTCCTGAAATAAACCAAATCATAAAACGCCTGAACGGAAAACTTGATCTGATCGGTAAAATTAAATTCTTCTATTACAGAAAAATTAAAAAATCCTGTAAAAAGGTCCTGGCCTTAATTTACGGAGTAATACCGGAACATCAGGGAAAAGGAGTTGAAGGTGCCCTGGTGATCGCTTTCACCAAATTAGCGTTCAGTTCCAAATTCCCTTACAAGGAGATGGAAATGAACTGGATTGGTGATTTTAATCCAACCATGATGCGTGTTGCTGAAAGGGTGGGAGCCAAAATCCGGAAAACCCATACAACCTACCGTTATCTCTTCGACCGCACAAAAGAATTTAAAAGAGCCCGAAAAGTAAACTAGTATTAATTTTTTGGCACACTATTTGCTCTTCATAAACCAACAGGCAATCTTAACATATACTTGAATAAAATTTCAGGGCAGCCAGGTGAATCACCTGGCTTTTTTTTATGAAGGAATAAACAAAATCCGGCTTTCGGGTAGAAAATCAAAACGATTTAAAACCAATAATCTTCCGTACATCTCTTATTGTTTTTGCTGCACTTTCCCTGGCTTTTTCAGCCCCCTCTCTTACTACTTTCCTTAAATAATTTTCATTGGATGAAATGTCAAGTATTTTTTCTCTAAAAGGCTTGGTAAACAGTATAATATCATCAGCCAACTGTTGTTTCATTTCTCCATAACGGATCTCGCAATTGTTATATTTGTTGCGGAAAAATTCTACCGTACCCGATTCCGAAACAACATTCATAAGGGTAAAAAGATTTTTTACCGGTTCACTCATTTCCTGGTTATTCCGGGTTGGTCCACTATCGGTAACTGCGCGTATTACTTTTTGGCGGATTGATTCCGGATCTTCAGAAAGAAATATTCCGTTTCCTTCTGACTTCCCCATCTTTCCCTTACCATCCAAACCAGGGATCTTAATCAGGGACTCACCAAAATTATATGGAACAGGTTCCGGAAAGTAATCTACCTTATACATATGATTAAAGCGTTTGGCGAATCTTCTTGTCATTTCAAGATTTTGCTCCTGATCCTTGCCCACCGGAACTTTAACCGCTTTATGAATAATAATATCAGCGGCCATCAGAACAGGATACGTTAAAAGCCCGGCATTCACATTGTTTGGTTGTAACCTGACCTTTTCCTTAAAGGTGGTGGTTCTTTCCAGTTCACCAACATAGGCATTCATATTAAGAAGCAGGTATAATTCAACTACTTCCGGCAGATCGCTTTGCAAATAAATGGTTGCGACTTCCGGATCAATACCACATGCAATATACTCAGATAAAACCTGCTTTGTTTTTCCATGTAAATCGTCAGGTGTTGGATGGGTAGTTAAGGAATGAAAATCAGCAATAAAAAAATAACAATGATTTTTATGCTGCATTTTCACAAAATTCTTTACCGCACCAAAATAATTTCCAAGATGTAAATTCCCTGTCGACCTGATGCCACTGACAATAATATCCATACTTTTCCTTAATTTTTACAAAACTATAAAATGTTAGCCAAATATCGTATTATATGTTGTTTTGATTGACCTTAAAGTTAATCATAAATGTATAAACACGTATATAATATCCGGCTTTGGCATATAATTATTCCGAAGGAATGCCTACGGCGCATTCTTCCACTATTACTCATTCCCGAAACCCGAAACTCGCAACCGGTAACTCATCACTCATTATGCCGCAATTCTCACATCTTCGATTTGTAAGAATTTCGGGACTCGTCACCCGTTACTCATAATTCATCATTCTCCAAAAGGCACATTCTTCCTTTATTCCATTATTCCGTCATTCTATTATTCCTCACTCTTCCATTATTCCATCATTCCACTATTCCACTATTCCACTATTCCACTGTTCCAACATTCCATTATTCCATCATTCCATCATTCCATCATTCCATCATTCCATTATTCCATTATTCCATCATTCCATTATTCCATCATTCCATTATTCCATCATTCCATTATTCCATCATTCCACTATTCCACTGTTCCACTATTCCACTATTCCACTATTCCACTATTCCACTATTCCACTGTTCCAACATTCCATTATTCGGGTTTGACGGCAATAAAAATCGATAAATTGCAAATGAATAAAAAAATAACTGATTAGTTACAAACATTAAATATTATACCTTTGTAATAGATAACCGATAGAGAAAAGCCAGTATGGAATCGACACGTCAAAGGAAAATTGCAAGGCTAATCCAGAAAGAACTTGGGGATGTTTTTCAACGGGAAGGACAAACATTTGCCCAGGGAAGTATGATTACCGTCACTGTGGTTAGAGTAACTCCCGATCTCTCTCATGCTAAAGTATTCCTGAGCATTTTCCCCTCAAAGAATAAACAGGAGGTCATTAAGACTATATCTGAAGATGTAAAAAAAATCAGGCATGAACTTGGAAAAAGAGTCCGGTATCAACTAAGAACCATTCCTGAAATCTATTTTTATATCGATGACACCCTTGATTATGTAGAAAACATTGAGAATCTGCTCAAACCCTGATTTTCTGATATGCAATACGATCCCATTAAGCGAATCCTCGGAAACGCTTTCAATCAATCCTCTTTCACCAGAATACTTTTTTATAAATTGCTGGATATCCTGTTGCTCAGGGCATGGTATATCAAAAGGGAAATCAGTAAATTCAGGAAAATAAAGGGAGATAAAGCTGAAATTCTGGATGCCGGAGCAGGTTTTGGACAATATACCTATTATCTCTCTTCCCTTTCGCCAAACTGGAAAGTTAAAGCTGTTGATATTAACAAAGAACAAATCGAGGATTGTATCCGCTTTTTTAACAAAAGAAAATCAAAAAATACGGTAAGCTTTGAAGAGGCAGATCTTACAAAATACAAAAAGGAAGAAGCCTATGATCTGATCCTGTCGGTTGATGTAATGGAGCATATCCTTGACGACAGAACCGTATTTAAAAATTTTTACCAATCACTTAAATCAAACGGATTACTCCTGATATCCACCCCTTCCGATCAGGGTGGTTCAGATGTTCACCACGAAGGAGAAGAATCATTTATTGAGGAACATGTTAGGAATGGATATAACATACTTGACATTGAAAAGAAGTTGCTGACTGCCGGTTATTCAAAAGTTGATGTTTCCTATACCTATGGTTTGCCTGGTAAAATATCCTGGAAACTATCAATGAAATATCCAATTTTACTCCTCGGTATACATAAACTGTTTTCCCTGGTTTTACCCTTCTATTACCTGATCACTTTTCCTTTTTGCTGTTTATTGAATTGGATCGATGTTAATAAAATGCATAAAACTGGTACAGGATTGATCGTCAAAGCTTGGAAATAATTCTTATTTTAGCAAAAATTTATTTATTCCCAACTACTGAAGGTCTCTGTGGTTTAATTGACAGAACGTCCTGGAGTTCCCGGGAAGGTGCCGGTTAAAGTCCTGGTCAGAGGCCTTCTTTCTTTTCGGTATCAATTCCTTTTCTGTTCCGGGCGAAGTTTATAACTTTAACTTTTTATAATTAACCGGGTTAATTTGAATTTCTCCTTTTATATAGCAAAGAGATATCTTTTCGCCAGGAAATCAAAGAATGTTATAAATATTATTTCTGCAATTTCGGTCGTTGGCGTCTCCATAGGAACAATGGCCTTGATCGTAATTTTATCGGTATTTAATGGGTTCAACAACCTGGTTCAATCTTTATTCAATTCATTCGATCCTGATATAAAAATCACCATAAAAGAAGGTAAAACATTTTCATCCGGTGCTGAAAGGATTCAAAACCTGAAGAAGCTTAAGGGGGTTCTTTATATGTCAGAGATTATCGAGGAAAATGCACTGCTAAAATACGATGACAGACAATACATCGTCACTGTAAAGGGCGTTAGCGACGAATTTATAAACATGAGCGGCATTGACAGTATGATTATCGATGGTGAGTTTATTTTAAAAGAAAATAAAAACAACTATGCGGTAATTGGTCAGGGAGTTGCACTGAATTTAGCCGTTGGACTGAATTTCATCACCCCTATAAACATCTATGTTCCAAAAAGAACTCAAAAAGTCTCACTAAACCCCGAAAAAGCGTTCAGCCGGAAATATATATACCCCTCCGGGATCTTTGCAATCCAGCAGGATTTTGATTCCAGGTATATTATCGTCCCGATTGACTTTGCAAGGGATTTGCTGGATTACTCAAATGAGGTTAGTGCAATTGAATTAAAACTCGATCCGGTTTTCAACAAGAATAAAATACAGGAAGAAATTAAAAAACACCTTGGAACCGGTTATGAAGTTAAAAACCGGTTTGAGCAGCAGGAATTGCTGTACAAAATCATGAAATCAGAAAAATGGGCTATTTTCCTGATACTTACCTTTATTTTAATTATTGCGTCATTTAATGTGATCGGTTCCTTAACCATGTTGATCATTGAAAAAAAGAAGGACATCGATACCTTACGAAGCCTGGGAACAAACTTGTCGGTATTGCGAAAGATCTTTCTTTTCGAAGGCTGGATGATTTCAATTCTGGGGGCTATTCTCGGCTTAATGACAGGAACAATTATTTGTTGGATCCAACAACACTTCGGATTAATTAAAATCCAGGGAAGCGACTCCTTTGTAATTGATACCTATCCGGTTAATATAGAGCTCCCTGATTTTATCTACGTCTTCCTGACTGTCTTGTTCATCGGGTATCTGGCTGCATGGTACCCGGTACGTTATATTACCCGGAAATTTTTAATTGATCCCCGTTAAATCAATGAGACTACACTTTCATGCACTATCAAAGATTTGATACCTTTAAAGAATCAATTTATGTGAAAAATCGTAATTTTGAAGCATGAGATACATTTCCATAGTTATCACTTCTCTCCTTATTCTACAATTTGCTTGTAGCAATCCTGAAGAGCAAATAAAACGATCGGACATCATTCCGGAAGAAGATTTAGTGCCGTTGCTGGTTGATATTCATCTCTCGGAAGGACTGCTGATCCTCTCAAAAGTGAATAAAGAATATCCGGGAAGGGATTCCGTTAGCAACTACACAGATGTAATTAATAAACACGGTTTCGAAAAAGAGGATTTTGATAAAACCATTCACTTTTATTCAAACAAACCGGATGAACTGGACGAAATTTATGAATTGGTGATCAGTGAATTAAGCAAAATGGAGGTAAGAATTATTGGCCCTGCAAGATATACCGAAGAAGCAGCCCGTCAAATGAGACGTAACCTCTGGAATCGAAAAAGAGAATGGCATTTACCTCAAGATGGAGAAAAGGAACAAATTGGTTTTAATATCCGGGTTTATGCTACGGGAATCTATTCTTTAAGTGCCAGGATTAAAATGTATAAGGACGATGAATCAGTGAATCCATCTGTATTCGTTTATTATTGGTATAATGACGGGTCGAAGTATGGGTTTCGTGACCCGTTTCCGGAAATTAAAATTGAAAAGACCGGGCAGGATAGCATTTATAAAATCTCCAAAATATTAACCGATCCCAAGGTCACACATATGAAAGGCTCAATACTATATCATAAAAAGAAGAGAAGTAAATGGTCAAAGCATGTTGATGTTTTGGATATTAAAGTAGAATACAACCGGACAACAAAGTAAATATTGTACAATCATCTCAAATTATTCCCGGTGTTTTCTTAAATGAGAAAAATTTCAGCAAACTATATTTTCCCCGTTACCGGCAAACCATTGAAAAATGGTATCCTTATTATCGATAAGGAAGGGATGATAGTTGATTTGATCGATACCGGAGGGAACCTGAAAGAAGAGGAAAATCTGGAATTCTATAATGGTATTCTGGTACCCGGGTTTATTAATGCTTTTTGCAATTTTGAAGAATTAAAAACCATATCCGCTCACCTACCGGAAATTTCCGTCAATGAATTATTGAGTTGGGCAATTTTTAATGGAGCAAAAGCATTAAAAATGGATAAAACACTTGGTAGTTTTGAAAAGGGGAAAAACCCGGGAATAAATCTTATAGAAAATTTTGATTTTAAGAAAATGAGGCTTACCGGTAATTCTACAGTACGGGCGCTTGTCTGATCTTAGTCATTGTGGTTGTTGCTTATGTTACACCTTTCTTCACAAAAAATTCAACCGCTTCTTTATCATACTTCAATATGTGGTTGTTAAACCATTCTTCAAGGAAATAATACATTTCAACACAAACATCTTCCTTCCCCTCCTCAAAATCTTCCCGAAACTTAATAATACGGTTAATAAAATGGTTATGTGCCTCCTTGTGCAGGTTAAAATTCGGGTATTTATAGTTTTTAAAATAAATTTCTTCCTGTATCAAATGATGTTCGGCATAATAAACCAACGAGAAAAATACATCAGAAATATTTCGCTCACAGACACCTTCATTTATCGCCTTTTTGAGTAAGTTGAAAATTTCAAGAAATTTTTTATGCTGCTTATCCAGCAAACCGATATCTACATTATACTCTTCTTTCCAGGATAATGGTTCTGGTGAAATATTTGTTAACATCACTGTCCCTGGTTAATCAATATACCTGATACAAAGGTGTCTTGTAAATGAATTCATACAATGATAATTGTCATACAGCTTATGGGACGGAAGCTCTCTTCCGTTTTTTCAAAAATTCTTACTTTTAAGGGTTAATATAAGTTTGAGACAAATAAATAAGGTTCATCCGGGAAATGCGTAGTTTCATAAAAACAGAATATTATTAATACTTCCAAAACAATACTGATTTGCCCTCTGGATTGGGGTCTGGGACATGCAAGCAGGGATATCTATCTTATTCACAAACTAAAAGAAAAGGGATATAATATCATTATTGGTGCCGATAATCTTCCACTTGCTTTGTTGCGTACGGAATTCCCTGAACTACCCTGGATAAAATTCCCTTCCTTTACACTCAGATATTCGAAACAGACACCTCTGGCTCTCAAAATCTTTTTTAATCTTCCTGAAATTCTAATAAGTATCCTTCGGGAGCATCAAAAACTAAAACAGGTGATTCAAAGACACAATATTGATTTTGTTATTTCAGATAACCGTTTTGGCTTGTGGAACAGGAAAACAAAATCAATTTATATCACCCATCAGATAAATATTAAGTTTCCAAAAGTCCTGAGTGCTTTCGAATACCTTGCTTACCTGATCCATAAGGCAATCATCCGAAGATACGGTCTTTGCTGGATTCCTGATGAAGAAACCGAAAGCAATCTTTCAGGCGAACTTTCACATAAATATCCCTTGCCATCAAACGCTGTATTTATCGGTGTAATGTCCAGATTTCTTTTGAAAGTTAATTCTAAATCCAATAACCCTCCCTACGAAATTATTGTCATATTATCCGGGCCGGAACCACAGCGTACTATACTTGAAGAGAAAATTCTTGGCCAATTGCAACAATTAAACAAAAAATCCCTGGTGGTAAGGGGAAAACCGGGGATCAAAACCACATCCAATGAATGGGGCCGGATAACCAAAGTATCCCATCTGTCACCGGAAGATCTTAAATTCCATATTCTTCATTCTGACTTTGTAATTTGCCGCTCGGGCTATTCCATCATTATGGACCTGGTTGTTTTGGGGAAACCTGCACTTATTATACCAACACCGGGACAAACCGAACAGGAATATTTGGGGAACTATATGAATAGCCGAAAACTTTTTATTTGTATGGAACAAGGGCAACTCGATATTAAAAAAGGACTTGAAAAATTAAAAAAACTAAAGTCTCCGACAATAAAGCATAATACAACTCTTCTGGAAAAACAACTTGAAAACCTGGAAACGGTCATTTGATAAGCAATACACCTGATACAGAAATTAACCCTATCCCAAAACCAACATACACCTGAAGGGGATTATGGGAATCTAACCGTAAACGTGCGAACCCTGTCAAACCTGCAATAATAATAATTGTTACCCAGTAAAACTTCAGGTCTACCATCAACCGGGATGAAATCACTAAAACGGCACCGAATAAACCACCAATTCCCATCATATGGACAGAAATTTTCCATTTGAATGATATCAGAAAAGCTATAAACGCAGCAACGGCGCCTGCCAGAATATACGATTTTATCAAATGGGGAATATTCAACTGGCTAACAAGATAATAGGCAAAATAAAACAAAAGGGTGCTCACAAGCAGTGGAATTATCCGTTCACGGTTACTACTCATGTGGATAGTACTAATGATCTTTTGGTAAAGGTATAAAGGAACCAGGCACATTGGCAAAATCGCTGTGTTAACCAATACAATGATGAATATCAATCGTTTATATTCAAAAGGCAAATAGGTAAGGAATGTGCCCGAATTAAACAGAATAAGTATCCCGTATGTTGGCATAAACATGGGATGGAACAAGATCGATATAATATTGGCTAAAGTCCTCTGCATCGGGAAGTCATTCGCGCAAAGATATTCCTTTGCAAATTAAAGTTCCTTTCTTAACCGGGCAACGGGAATTCCCAGTTGTTCACGGTATTTGGCTACCGTTCTTCTTGCAATCAGGTATCCTTTTTCCCTAAGGATCTTTGTAAGTTTTTCATCGGTGAGCGGTTTTCGTTTTGCTTCATTTTCAACACATTCTTCCAATATTTTCTTTATTTCCCTTGTCGAAATCTCTTCACCGGAATCCGTTTGCAAGCCCTCGGAAAAGAAATATTTTAATGTAAATATGCCAAAATGGGTTTGGATGTATTTACTATTTGCGACCCTGGAAATGGTTGAAATATCAAGATTTGTCTTCTCTGCAATATCCTTTAAAATCATGGGTTTTAGCTTGGTTTCATCCCCATCGGTAAAGTATTTCCTCTGGAAGTTGATGATTGCATTCATGGTTAGCAACAGGGTGTTTTGTCTCTGTTTAATGGCATCAATAAACCATTTTGCCGAATCAAGCTTCTGTTTTACAAAGCTTACAGTATCTTTCTCTTCCCTGGTCTGATTATTCCTGTTAGCTTGAAACGATTCCAGCATGTCGCTGTACGTCCGGCTGATCCTCAATTCGGGTACATTTTTTGAATTCAGACTCAATTCCAACTCTCCATCCTTGCTTTCAAGTATAAAGTCGGGGATGATATGTTGAGATGTTTTGTTCAGGGGATCACTGAAGGAACTTCCGGGTTTTGGATTTAGCTTAAGTATTTCATTTATTGCTTCTTTTAGTTCCTCCTCCGATATGTTCATACGGGTAAGGATCTTCTCGTAATGCTTCTTTGTAAATTCAGAAAAATAATATTTCAGGATCTGCCTGGCCAGTTTAATAACAGGAATTTCCAGGTCTTTCCTCTCAATCTGCAACAATAAGCATTCCTGCAGATCTCTTGCTCCCACTCCGGGAGGATCAAAATCCTGAACAATCCGCATGATCTTTTGAAGCTCTTCTTCAGTGGTTACAATATTCTGGGAAAAAGCCAGATCATCAACAATATTCTCAATCTTTCGCCGTAAATATCCGTCTTCATCAATATTTCCCAAAACATAGGCGGCAAGCGTTTTCTGTTCTTCGGTTAATATCCTCAACCCCATTTGATTTTCAAGAAAATCATGGAAAGTCGAACCAATCGAGAAAGGAATTTCAGCCTGCCTTTCACTCTTTGAATAGTTCCTTGCTGATAACTTATAGGATGGGATATCCTCTGCATTCATGTAATCGTCCAACGAGAATTCATCTTCTTCCTCATTAATCGTTTCTTCCGTAACTTCGCTTTCATTATTGCTTTCCTCTTCATTCTCTTCTCCAACTTCCAATAACGGATTTTCTTCCAACTCCTTTTTTATCCTCTGTTCAAGATGAATGGCTGGAATCTCCAGCAACTTGATCATTTGGATTTGCTGGGGTGAAAGCTTCTGCAATAACTTTTGCTGTAATCTCTGCTTTAACATTATCTTACCCGATTAACCTTGCTAATCCATCCTATTTATAACAATGAAAAATTATCCATCAACAATTTTAAATAAAATTAATAAAAAATATCTAAATAATTTGTGCTGGGAAACATATACGATACCGACAAAAAACGAGACCCTAAGAAACGAGACACTAAGGGTCTTCACTATAAGTCACCTGCTCATTAAAACTCAGCATTTCTGGGAGTCCTCGGAAATGGGATAACATCACGGATATTTCCCAAACCCGTCATAAACAAGATCATTCTCTCAAATCCCAGCCCAAAACCACTGTGAAATACAGTTCCAAACTTCCTTGTTTCCAGATACCACCATAGTTCATCCTCCACGATATTCAATTCCTTTATCCTGCTGTATAAACGATCATAATTTTCTTCCCTCTGTGATCCTCCGATAATTTCACCTATCTTCGGAAATAACACATCCATAGCCCGTACTGTTTTTCCATCATCATTCTGTTTCATGTAAAAGGCTTTGATTTCTTTCGGATAATCAGTCAGGATCACTGGCTTTTTAAAATGTTTTTCCACTAAATACCGTTCATGTTCAGCTTGCAGATCCAATCCCCACTTAACCGGAAATTCAAATTTCTGACCGGAATTCAATAGTATTTCAACGGCTTCGGAATAGACTGCCCGAACAAACTTGTTTTCCACGATAAAGTTAAGCCTGCTAATCAAATCATTATCATAAAAGTTATTTAAAAATCGAAGATCTTCAGAACAATACTCAAGTGCATAGCTGATCAGGTATTTTAAAAACTCCTCAGCCAGGTCCATATTATCATGAATATCATAAAAAGCCATTTCGGGTTCAATCATCCAGAATTCAGCAAGATGACGGGGGGTATTTGAATTTTCCGCTCTGAAAGTAGGTCCAAAAGTATATACTTCCGATAATGCCAGAGCGGCCAATTCGGCTTCTAACTGACCGGAAACCGAAAGATTGGTCTCCTTGCCAAAAAAATCCTGGTTGTAATCAACCGTTCCGTCTTCTTTCAAAGGAGGATTTTTATCATCAAGAACCGTAACCCTGAACATTTCTCCTGCCCCTTCAGCATCAGACCCGGTAATAATAGGCGAATGGATATAATAAAAACCCTTATCGTTAAAGTATTTGTGAGTAGCAAACGACATGGCATGCCTTATCCTTAATACTGCCCCAAAAGTGTTGGTTCGGGGTCGTAAATGAGCAATTTCCCTTAAGAACTCCAACGTATGTCCTTTCTTCTGTAAAGGATAACCGACCGGATCAGCCGTACCGTATACTTCTATTTCATTTGCCTGAATTTCAACAGCCTGGCCTTTGCCTTGCGACCCGGT
>CAZEWS010000038.1:0-8496 GCA_964515985.1 uncultured Rikenellaceae bacterium
AGACAATTTGCTAAAATTTCTTTTGATAATATCAAAATGGAATAGTTTTCCTGATCAGACTTGATTTGCAAGGAACTTCATTAATAAATTTTCCCAATCTCCATATATTGCATTATATTCCTGCTGTATTTTGGCTTCCGGTTCATATATTCTGATCTTATTCAAATTCAGAAAACATTCATTAAATGATGAATAGTAATCTGTTCCATAACCTGCACCCCTGGCTGCCCCCTGTGAACCATCGGTATTGTACAATTCAATAACTGCTCCCATGAGATTTGATAAAGCCTCACAAAAAACAGGACTTAAGAACATATTTGCATTTCCCGCCCTAATTACTTTAGGCTGTATACCTACTTCTTCCATGATATCTAACCCGTATTTGAGTGCAAATGCAATGCCTTCCTGTGCAGCTCTGAAAAAATGTTTTTGAGAATGCACATTAAAGTTAAGTCCGATAATCTGTGAAAAAATGTTTCTATTTAAAAGCATTCTCTCTGCGCCATTTCCAAATGGTAGAATGAATAGTCCGTCTGACCCTATCTTTACTTCTGCAGCTATTTTGTTCATTTGGTTATAACTAATACGGCTGTCAGTCATATTACGCCTAATCCAGGCATTTAAAATACCTGTTCCATTAACGCATAACAGTACTCCATACCTATCTTCAGGTGATTGGTAATTGACATGGGCAAAAGTATTTATTCTTGAAAACCGGTCATATTTACGTTTATCACTTACTCCATATATTACACCGGAGGTCCCTGCTGTGGCAGCTATTTCACCTGGTTCCAGGACATTCAGTGAAAAGGCATTATTAGGTTGGTCTCCGGCTCTGTAGGCAACAGGTATATTGTGCTTCAGTTTTAGTTTGGCAGCTGCTTTTTTTGTTAATCTTCCCTGGTCACCGAATGTTGGAACAATAGAAGGAACGAGTTCCTTCTCGAAACCAAAATGATCCAATATCAAATCTGCAATCTTATTCTCCTTGAAATCCCAGAATATACCTTCCGATAAACCGGGCACAGTGGTATTCACCTCACCAGTCAATTTCATTGCTATATAATCACCCGGTAACATGATTTTATAAATTTTTTCGTAATGACGAGGTTCATTCTCTTTTACCCATGCCAGTTTTGATGCTGTAAAGTTACCAGGGGAATTCAGAAAATGATCTAAACATTTTTCCTCACCTATTTCTGAAAAAATACTATTCCCTGCATTAACAGCACGACTGTCACACCAGATGATGGAAGGTCTGATAACATTCCGGTCTTTATCAATCATTACCAGACCGTGCATCTGGTATGATATACCAATCGCTTTAATAAGGTCAGGGTTTACTGCTGAATTTAAGAAAAGTTTTTCTGTTGCAGAAATAAGGTTGTTCCACCAATCTTCAGGATTTTGTTCTGCCCATCCCGGTCTTATAGATGAAATGGGCATCTCATCTTCGGGATAGTTAGCTGAAGCGATACATTTTCCTGAAGTTCCATCCAAAACCGAAACCTTTATTGATGAACTTCCAATGTCATATCCTATAAATTGCATTTTTGAATCCTTTTTAAAAAATTAATATATATTGATCATACAAATAAACAAAAATAGTAAAAAAGTAGTTTAAACCTATCAAAATAAGAGCCATAAATCGAGAAAGCAAAATTATGTGGGCCTTTTATAATTCCTGAAAACAAGTATAAACAATGGAGAAAAAGAAAGACTTTTAAAAATTTTTTGTAAATTTCAAACCTTCTAATGGTTTTGATAACAAACAAAGAAAGTATCCCCCTATGAATTCAAACAAAAACAACAGAAAAAAATCAGTACAAAAAGATTGAAGGACAACCACAATTTTACGATGACTGGAAAGAATTTAACGCAGAAGAATCTGCCCGTGAATATGTCAGACATTCTTACCGGGAAGGGTGGAACTAGTAGTATCATTGAAAACATATTTCTTAAACTTTAATTTAAAAACTAATCAAAATGGAACAACATTCATTAAGCAGAAGAAAATTTCTTGAAAAAATTGCATTAACAAGCGCTGGTACTTTGATATCAGCCAGAACCTTTTCTCAGATAACCACAAATAACCCAAAATCACCCTCTCTTCAGGGCAAATCTGTGTTAATAGTCTGGGGCGGCTGGATGGGGCATGAGCCCAAAAAGTGTATCGATATATTCGCACCATGGATTGAAGAGCAGGGAGCAAAGGTCACAGTTTCAGATACACTTGATGCTTACCTTGACGTGGAGTTGATGAGTTCAGTTGATCTGATAATACAGATATGGACTATGGGTACCATTACAAGGAAGCAGGAAAAAGCACTGTTGAATGCTGTCCGTAATGGGGTTGGATTAGCCGGCTGGCATGGCGGGTTGGCGGATTCTTTCCGCAATAATGTCGAATACCAATTTATGGTTGGTGGACAATGGGTGGCGCATCCCGGTGGTGTAATCGATTATAAAGTAAATATTACGGATCATAACGATCCGGTTACAAGAAGTATTCCCGATTTCAAACTGCACTCTGAGCAATATTATATGCATGTCGATCCTAATGTAAAAGTGCTTGCTACAACAACATTTAATGCTGACCATGCTAACTGGATAAATGGTTGTGTAGTACCTGTTGCCTGGAAAAAAATGTATGGTAAGGGACGTGTGTTTTATGCTTCCGTGGGTCATCACGCTGAGGATTTCGATGTGCCTGAGGCGTTGGAGATCACTAAGCGGGGCATTGTCTGGGCCAGTGAAAGTAAATATTTACCAGCCGAAGAATGGATTCAACCCGCTTACCCTATTATAATTTGTTAATAAAGCCCACCTATGCTAAAGCTTACGCTTACGCAGAAGCTTTAGTGTAGGAGCCTGGCGACACGAAGTTGGTGGGCGTCTGCCTACCGGTTCACTTCCCGGAAGGGAGGCCAGGTAGGAAGGTGGAGTTGGTGGGGATACGGAGTTGTTATGCACCTTTATAATCAAGATATTAAATATTCCACGCGGAACATATATTTGGTATTCGGCATGATAATATTTATCTTCGTTTCTGAATCTCAAACAGTAAAAAAGTTTTTTTTTATGGACTAAAACTAAATGTTTTTCAAACATGCAATTTTCAACAACTTAAATTTAATTGGTTTTTAAATTGGACTCAGTAATATTAACAACTAAAACAATTAGAACTATGAAAAAACTTACCAGAAGATCATTTTTCAAGAGAACATCTGTTGCTGCAATAGGCACTATGTTTTTACCTAACCTGTTCAGTCGTTCTGCAAACAACAAGCTAAACATTGCAATTATAGGAGTTGGTGGTCAAGGTAGGGTCAATATCGCTAAGGCATTAAAAACTACTCCCGAAAACATAGACAATATAGTAGCCCTGTGTGATGTTGATGATGTTAGAGCCGCACAAACATATGAAGCTTACCCTAACGCCAAAAGGTTTAAAGACTTCAGAGTAATGTTCGACAAAATGGGCAAGGAGATTGATGCAGTACTGGTTTGCACACCAGACCATACTCACTTTCCGGCAATAATGGCTGCAATGCAATTAGGGAAACATGTTGCGTGTGAGAAACCTTTGGCCCATAACATTTGGCAACTAAGAACACTGCAAAAGGCAGCTCATTACTACAAAGTGATAACTCAGACTTGTAATCAGGGTCATGCAACAAATGGTATCCGTTTGGTAAAAGAGTGGTATGAAGCAGGGCTCTTAGGAAATGTAACTGAGGTGTTAGCATGGTTTGATGGGCCGGTGTTCAACCCCAGAGGATATTTCGTTAAGCCTGATAGCTATCCACCAAAAGAGATGCCGATACCGGAAACCTTAGATTGGGATGTATGGATCGGCCCTGCTCAATATCGTCCTTATAATGCTTGTTATCTCCCGAAGTACTGGAGAGGTTGGTACGACTTTGGAAATGGTGAGTTAGGTGACTGGACAAACCACACATTAGATGCTCCTTTCTGGTCGCTTGATCTTGGTATGCCTGATGTTGGAGAGTCTGTGTTTCGTTCTGAGACACCTGAAGGATTTGTAAACGACTCATCAATTGTACATTTAGATTTCCCTAACCGTGGGAGTAAACCTCCTGTTACTCTTAAGTGGTACGAAGGCGGACTAAAGCCAGAGAATCGACCTGAATTCAATATAGAAGTGCTTCCTGGCAATGGTATGATAATGGTTGGTGATAAAATCTCACTAATGACTGGTGGTCGTCCAAATAATCCAAAACTACTGTTACCAGCGGAGGAATGGGAAGAATTTCAGAAAAATCCACCTGCTAAAACAATTCCACGTGTTGAAGAGGAGAACCCTCAAAGAGAGTGGATAGATGCTATTAAAGGTGTTGGAGAAATGCCAGGTTCAAACTTCGACTACTCTACACGTTTAAATGAAATGGCTCTTGTAGCAGTTTTGGCTCAAAAAACAGACTCTCGTATTGAATATGATGCTAAGAATATGAAGGTTACAAACCATCCGGAGTTCGATAGATATATTAAAGAGCCAGTCCGCGATGGTTGGAAGTATGGAGAGGAGGTCTGGAAAAAATAATTTTCGCACTATCTTTGAAAAAGAGCCATAACAAACATTTACTTTATTGATAGAATTTGGGCTTGCTGTTATACTAATCAAAAAAATAAATTTTGAAGCGGAATTGTTGAGTTTTCAATTTAGATTTTTAAATTAAAAAAAATAACTTATAATTGAAATTTAAGTAAATATTGATTTTTCAAAGAACACTTTTAAGAATAAGCTATTTGGCCCTGATACAACTACCATTAATTCTTATGTGATTTATTCTATTAACAGTAATGGTAAAACGCATTTGCCATCAGAAGTAAAACCCAATCCTTTCGGATTACTGAATATGCTTGGAAATGTAAGTGAATTTTGTCAGGATTGGTACTCGCCCGACACCTATGTTTCTTATAACGAAGCAACTATTATGGATCCCAGGGGGCCTGCCGACGGATTGGAACATGTCATCCGGGGAGGTTCCTAATGATGCGGCTGATGTGCGTTGTGCTACCAGGGATTTTACCAAAACTAAAAAATGGTTGATTACTGATCCTCAGATACCTAAAAGCATCTGGTGGTATTCAGACTGCGCTCATGTAGGTTTCAGGGTTGTTTGTGAATATTACATTTCAGATAAAAAATAAGAAAATTTAAAATGTAGAAAATGAAAGAAATGTCGTCCCGGGCACGAAAAAAATACTTATGATTATCTTTGACAGAACAGTAAAACAATTAAATCTTTTTCGGAGATGGAGAATAACAAAAACTGTTACAGCAGAAGAAAATTTTTAGAAACAGCCGCATTTTCAGGTGCAGTTGGAGCATTGGGTGTTGGTGCTATTATATCTTCCTGCGGAAGGAAGAAATCGAATGAAGAACTTGGATTACCACCCATATTAGACCATGCTCCGGATGGTCAAAAACTCAAAGCCGGACTTATTGGCACAGGACACCGGGGTACCGGAGCAGCCTTTAATTTTTTGGGGGCTGGCCCAAACCTGGAGGTGACGGCATTAGCAGATGTTTTTCAGGAGAGAATCAATACCTGTCGGGAAAGGTTTAAAAAATATGGTATCGAAATTCCTGAGGAGAACTGTTTTGTGGGATTTGATTCCTATAAAAAATTGATGGAAACCGATGTTGACGTAGTCATTCTGGCCACTCCTCAGCACTTCAGGCCGGAACATTTTAAGGCAGCTATCCAGAACAAGAAACATGTGTTCATGGAAAAACCAGTGGCTGTTGATCCGGTCGGAATACGATCCATCCTTAGCACAGCCAAAAGGGCTGAATCACTGGGTTTATGTGTAATTACCGGTACACAAAGAAGGCATCAACAGGATTACATTGAAACCTTTAAACAGATTGCTAATGGTGCAATTGGTGAGATTGTTGCCGCGAAAGCATACTGGAATCAGTCCCATGTCTGGTTACGTACCCGGGAGAAAGATTGGTCTGATATGGAATACATGCTCCGGAACTGGAATAACTTCATTTGGTTGAGTGGCGATCACATCCTTGATACACATGTGCATAATATCGATGTAATAAATTGGTTTACCCGAAAATACCCGTCAAGTGCAATCGGATACGGAGGAAGACACAGAAGGGTAACCGGTGATCAATATGACTTTTTCAGTATAGATTTCGACTATGGAAACGGATTAAGTTCCCACAGCATGTGCCGCCAAATAGACGGTTGTGCCGATGGGGTTGGTGAAGTGGTGGTTGGAACCAAAGGATATTCAATTTGTACTCATAATGCAAATAAAATCTATAACTTTAACGGTTCAGTGATTTGGGAATATGAATATCCAAAGAGTGATGATGACCCTTTAAAACAGGAAGCTAATTCGGCTTATATCCAGGAACATATACACCTTGTAACTGCAATCAGAACAAATCAATATGTAAATGAAGCAGAACAAACTGCTCTGTCAACATTAACAGCTATTATGGGAAGGGAGGCTGCCTACACAGGAAAACGAATTACATGGGATGAAATCATGAACTCAGATCAGCGTCTTGGCCCCACTGAATATAAAATGGGACTTGTAAATATGGAATTTGAATTTCCGGTACCCGGAACACCGATTAATGTTTAACTATTTTAAATTTTAATATTTTGAACTCAAAAAATAAAACAAACCGCAGGAAGTTTATCAAAACAACAGTAACTACCGCATTAGGAATTACTGTATTTCCACATATTGTTCCTGCTTCAGCCTTGGGGAGGAATGGTTTTATTCCACCCAGCGACAGGATTGTTATGGGAGCCATTGGTGTTGGCAGCCAGGGAACAGGTAATATGTTTTATTTCCTTAAAAAGAAAGAGACACAGTTTATTGCTGTGTGTGATGTTGACCGGAAGCACAGGGAAAGAGCAAAACAACTGGTTGACCAAGCATATAAAAATTCTGAGTGCAGAACATATACGGACTTTAGAGAATTTCTTGAAAAGGAAAAGCTGGATGCTGTTAGTATTGCTTTACCGGATCATTGGCATGTGATAATTTCCATTGCCGTGGCAAATAAGGGCATGGACATTTACGGCGAAAAACCTCTTGCAAGGTCGATTAAAGAAGGCAGGGCTATTGTTGATGCTTCAGAGCAAAATAATATCATCTGGCAGACAGGTAGCTGGCAACGATCAGTGCCACATTTTCACCATGCCTGCGAATTGGTTAGAAATGGAAAGATTGGGAATGTTATGTATGTTGATGTCGGATTACCAAATGGCGGAAAATCCATCGGAACTCCTCCTGTTATGCCGGTTCCGGAGGATTTAGACTGGAACTTCTGGTTGGGGCCTGCCCCGACACGTTCTTACCGTGGTGTTTGTCATTGGAATTGGAGGTGGATAATGGACTATTCGGGTGGTCAATTAACCGACTGGGCCGGACATCATGTGGATATTGCCCATTGGGGGCTTGGACTTGACCGGTCTGGTCCGGTTGAAGTTGAAGGTGAAGGAATCTATCCGCGTGAAGGAATTTATGATGTACCTGTTGAATATGACATCCATTTTGTTTACGAAAACGGAATGAAAATGAGGGTGGCCAACCGGAGTCGTCTTCCCCAGGGCATGGGAGTAACCTGGTATGGCGAAAAAGGCTGGATCAACGTCGACCGTCGCGGTCTTACCGCAGAAGATCTAAAAATCCTTGATGAGAAAATTGGAGAGAATGATATCAAATTGTATGAAAGCAAGGATCACTATCAAAATTTTCTCGATTGTGTGAAATCAAGAAAAGAAACCATCACACCTGCTGAAATTGCCCATCGCTCAATAAGCGTTGCATTGATAGGTGAAATAGCCATGCTTACCGGGAAAAAGCTTCAATGGGATCCGGTTAAAGAGCAATTCATTGGAAATAAGATTGCAAACCGACTGTTGTTCAGGCCATACAGGAAGCCCTGGGAGTTGGATTACTAAATAAAAAATCATAAGAGAAGAACATACTATTATGAAAAAAATAATTTCTGTTTGGTCTAAATTGTTAATAATTCCAATTGTTTTATTGTTAACCTCCACATTATTTAATGCCTGCCAGCAACAACCAAAACATAAGGTTCTTATCGTTACAGGACAGAATACATTTAATTGGAAGGCAAGCAGTGAGGCACTTAAGCAGATTTTAGAAAATTCCGGTCTTTTTAGAGTTAATGTACATATCAGTCCAAAGCAAGGAGAAGATATGTCAGGGTTTAATCCCAATTTTTCTAACTATGATGTAGTTGTTTTAAATTATAACGGAGACTCCTGGCCGGAGCAAACCAGAATTTCTTTCGTGGATTACATAAAGACCGGAGGAGGTGTAATAGTCTTCCAATCAGCAAACAGTGCTTTTCCCGATTGGAAAGAATACCATGAGATCATCGGTCTGGGTGGATGGGAAAACCGGTACGAAATGCCGGGTAATTATCTCTATTGGGAAGAGGATGAATTTGTAACCGATACGAGT
>CAZEWS010000038.1:8506-17018 GCA_964515985.1 uncultured Rikenellaceae bacterium
ATGGAAAACTGTTTTTGAAAGCAGAGGCATACCAGGTTGTTAACAGGGATACGGCACATCCGGTCACCCGTGGATTGCCTGAAAGGTGGATGCATGCAGATGATATAATCATAAACAGACTAAAAGGACCGGCTCAAAACCTTAAGGTTCTTTCGACCGCCTTTTCTGATTCGTTAAAAGATGGAACGGGAAGGCATGAGCCCATCCTCTTTACCGTTGAATTCGGTGAAGGCAGGATTTTTCATACGGCCATGGGGTATACCGTTAGTGATGAAGAAAAATCCACATTGGAATGTGTTGGCTTTATTACTACTTTTCAAAGAGGCGCTGAGTGGGCAGCAACTGGTTCAGTAACCCAATCTGTTCCTGTTGATTTCCCAAATGCGGTTAGTACTCATCATTGGGAAAACTTCCTTCCGCTAAGCCTTGATGAACTTATGGCAAAAATATCACGGTATAAAATCGGCATGAGCAGAAAATACATCTCTGATCTGTCAAACAGGATCAGGAAGTCGGATGGTTCGCCCGAAACACTTTTAGAATTTGAAAAGAAAATGCTTGATTTTTTAAATTCTGAGGCAACTATTGACAGTAAAAATTTTATTTGCAGAGAATTAAGCTGGATGGGATCAGGAAAATCAATCCCAACCCTGGAAAAACTGGCAAAAGAAGAAGCTACAGCCGAGATGGCAGCCTTTGCGCTTGAAAGACTGAAAGCTGAATAGCAATCATAACATTTTGTTAATGAAATAAATGATATTTAGTATTTGTTAGTAAGCTACTATTATTTCAAGCTGACGGTGAAATCTCAAACTACAAGTATCAAATATTTTACCCTGTGAAATAGCTTCGCTCCACTCCGTGGATTTCACAGGGCAGGTAAAACCCAATAAACAAGCATCAAATTCTAAACCTTTGTTTTGGTTATTTGAATTATCGATCCCGCACGTGCGGGAGTAAGTTTTGTTTTTTAAGAACCTAATATTGTTTAAATCTCATTATCTATGTTTGTAAATAAAAAAGTACCTATTCGTTTTTATTCCCTGTTTATTATTTTTTTAATACCAGCTTATAGCTATTCTCAGTATCCTGAGGAAACTGAAGACTGGTCTGTAAAACCCGTGGTTGTTACCCCAGGGGAAAAATATGGTTCTCCATCCGATGCGATCGTTTTGTTTGACGGATCAGATTTTTCAAAATGGTCCGGACGTGATGGTGAAGTTCAATGGAAAATCAAAGGCAAAGCCATGGAGGTGGTAAAAGGAACCGGCAATATTAAAACGGTTCAACCTTTTGGAAATGCCCAGTTACATATTGAATGGAAAACGCCCAGAAAGATTGAAGATGAGGGACAGGGCAGGGGGAACAGCGGTGTATACCTGCTGGGTCTCTATGAAGTACAGGTTCTGGATTCCTGGGAAAACAAAACCTATTATAATGGTCAGGCAGGGAGTATTTATAAACAATACAGTCCTCTTGTTAATGCCTGCAGGAAACCGGGGAAATGGCAAACCTACGATATAATTTTCCGGGCTCCGGAGTTTAACGCGGACAAAACCTTGAAAGATCCCGGATATATTACAGTTATTCATAACGGTTTACTTATCCAGAATCATGTTGAGCTAAAAGGACCAACAGTATATCAGGGTTATCCGGAATACTCTTATCATGAAAGTAAGTTGCCCCTCTTATTGCAGGATCATGGTAATCCCATACAATATCGTAATATCTGGATCAGGGAGTTATAACCGAAAACACAGATTGATATTTTCATTTCTGTTTTTACATAAATACCGGCTTACTGTTTATGGTATTGATTTTATTCGTAATTTAAGCCATAATTGGACTTATGGATTATCTTGGAATGGTGATCCAAATTATTGTTTACATTAATCCGTATGGTTATAAAAGAAAATTATTCTGAAATTATCGTTATAACCTCTTTCGCTTTTAATAGCAACCAGAGAAAAACTTTCGTTAATCTGTAATTCATTTTGAAAATGGAACCATCAAGAAGAAAATTTTGTAAAAACAGTCTGAAAATCGTTGCCGGGACAAGTCTGGCATCAATACTTCCTGGTCAGGTAAGTTGTTCCGACAAGAATGACAAGCTCGTTATAGGTGCAATTGGAATCAGGAACCAGGGTTTTGCAAATATAAGGCAATTTCTTTCCCAGCCGAATGTTGAGTGTGCAGCTCTGTGTGATGTGGATACAACTATACTGAATGGAAGAGCGGCACAAATTGAAAAGGAAACAGGAATAAAGCCCAGGTTATACAAAGATTTCCGAAAATTGCTTGAGGACAAAAATATTGAAGCAGTTATTATTAGTACACCTGACCACTGGCATTGCATAATGATGGTGATGGCATTAGAGGCCGGCAAACATGTTTTTGTGGAAAAACCATTGGCAAATACTATTGCTGAATGTCAGATAATGGAAAAAGCAGCCAGGAAATATAAAGGGATAGTCACGGTTGGTCAATGGCAACGGAGCGGAAAACACTGGCAGGATGCTATGGCATTTGTCCATACAGGTGAATTAGGGAAAATAAGCAGGGTTAAAGCTTGGGCTTATACCGGAAAACCCAAACTTCCGGTCGTGGAAAACGGACCGGTACCGGATGGAGTCGATTACGGATTATGGCTTGGCCCGGCGCCAAAACGACCCTTTAATAAAAACAGGTTTCATTATAATTTCAGATATTATTGGGATTATGCGGGTGGCCTTATGACGGATTGGGGAGTTCATATGCTTGATTTTGCCCTTTATGGCATGCAGGCAAAAACACCAAATGCTGTAACTGCAATGGGAGGCAAATTTTCTTATCCCGATGGTGCCAGAGAAACCCCGGATACCCTTCAGGTTTTATATGAATATGAGGATTATGTGATTAGCTGGGAGCATTCTGTTTGCCTGGGCAAAGGGCCTGAAAACCGAAGTCATGGAGTTGCTTTCCAGGGTAATAACGGAACATTGATCGTTACCCGCAATGGATGGCAAGTTTATCCCGAAAAATTGAACAAAGACGAATTTAAAATGGAAGAAGTCCCACCCCAACCAGGTACTGGTGGATTTACAGAGCACGTTCAAAATTTTATTGAGTGTATTAAATCCCGAAGAGAACCAAATTGTACGGTAAAGATGGGTAAAGAGGTTGGTATGGTTGCCCATATGGGAAACCTTGCTTTCCGTACGGGAGAAAGGCTGAAATGGAATAAGAAAACCAATGAGTTTACTGGTAACATTACCGCAAACCAGTTAATAAGTCCGGAATACAGTTCTCCATGGGAATTACCTAAAATTTAAAAACCCTCACATCCCGTTGCATTATTTATTCTGTTACTGATAATTATAAAATTTTGTTTTGAACTCGACTATTTAATACTTAAATTTAAGATTCAGATTGACTTTTACATAAAAACATCGATTATGGCTAGACCAGTTACACTTTTTACCGGACAATGGGCTGATCTCCCATTCGAAACCATTTGCCAAAAGGCAAAATCTTTCGGTTACGAAGGCCTTGAACTCGCATGTTGGGGCGATCATTTTGAGGTCGATAAGGCTGACGAGGCCTACTGTAACGAAAAACTTAAAATCTTGAAAAAGCATGATTTAAAGTTGTTTGCCATATCCTCCCATCTGGTTGGACAGGCTGTATGTGATAATATAGATGAAAGGCATAAAGGCATTTTACCTGATTATGTTTGGGGTGATGGCGATCCGGAGGGTGTGCGACAGCGTGCAGCTGAAGAGATGATCAAAACCGCACAGGCAGCCAATCGCCTGGGTATTGACATCGTTAATGGATTTACCGGAAGTTCTGTCTGGCATCTTTTATATTCCTTTCCGCCGGTCTCGCCTGAAATGATTAAGAAAGGCTATCAGGATTTTAGTGACAGGTGGAAACCCATATTGGATGAATTTCAAAAAGTTGGAGTGAAATTCGCACTGGAAGCTCATCCTACCGAGATTGCGTTTGATATTGTTTCGGCTGAGCGCACCCTGGAAGCCATAAATTGCCATCCTGCGTTTGGATTTAATTATGATCCGAGCCATTTTGGTTACCAGGGAGTGGATTATGTCGGGTTTATCTACCGGTTTAAGGAAAGGATTTTTCATGTTCATATGAAAGATGTAGGATGGTCACCGGTGCCAACCGAAGCCGGAGTTTTTGGCGGCCATATCGGGTTTGGTGACAGAAGAAGATTCTGGGATTTCAGAAGCTTGGGCCGCGGAAGTATCGATTTTGAGGAAATTATCCGGGCTCTGAACCGGATTGGTTATAATGGGCCATTATCCGTTGAATGGGAAGACAACGCAATGTATCGGGAAGATGGAGCCCGGGAAGCTTGCCAGTATGTTAAAAATGTTGACTTTAATCCTTCAGAGATTTCTTTCGACTCGGCTTTTGAGTAGTAATCATTAAATATAAAACACTATGACAAATCAAATTAATTCTAAACGTTTATTTTTTGCAAGCTGCATCGCTCTGATTGTAACTGCAATTTCATTTGCTCTTAGAGCAAGATTGGAAACCGTATTTGGCCCTGAGGGTTATGGATTAACTCTGGAGGAAATCGGTTGGGCTTTTGGTCCTGCCTTCTGGGGTTTTACCCTCGCGATGTTTATTGGGGGACCACTCGTGGATTATCTGGGGATAAAACGAATCATCTGGACTGCCTTCATCTGTCATACTCTTGGAATAACGGGAACCATTCTTGCTCATGATTTCTGGACATTATTCTTCGGAACCCTTGCAATTGGTATTGGAAACGGGATGGTTGAAGCTTCTCTTAATCCTATGGTTGCCTCCATGTTTCCCAACGAAAAAATAAAAATGCTTAACCGTTTTCACGTATGGTGGCCGGCAGGAATAGTAATAGGCGCTATCATCGGATACCTGATCATGGATAAATTGAACTTAAACTGGCATGTTTACGTTGCTATGCTTTTCATTCCATTAGTAATATACGGCGTAATGTTTTTCGGACAAAAAATACCCCAAACTGAACGCGTTGAAATGGGGGTATCCAACAAAGACATGTGGAAGGCAGTAATCACTCCCCTGTTTCTTCTTATGGCATTCCTGATGCTGCTTACTGCTGCTACCGAGTTAGGAACAAACCAACGTATTGAATCATTGTTAAAGGGCACCGGAGTATCAGCTCTGCTGGTATTGGCATTCATAAGCGGAATTATGGCTATTGGACGAGTTTTTGCAGGTCCGATAGTGGCTAAACTCAGTACCCGTGGAATGTTATTTTTCTCTGCGATTTTCTCGTTCCTCGGATTGATCTGGCTAAGCTATGCCCAGGGATATTCAACATTTATTGCTGCGGCAGTATTTGCCATCGGAATCTGTTATTTCTGGCCAACCATGATCGGCTTCGTTTCTGAAAATATTCCTGAAAGCGGAGCCCTGGGACTTTCCCTGATGGGAGGACTTGGCTTTTTATCAGCAGCAATTGTATTGCCTCTTATGGGGAAATTCATGGATATGACAGGTTCAGGGGTCGAAACCTTACGTTATATGGCAATATTGCCCGCATTACTGATTATCGCTTTTGGGTTGTTATATATTACTCACAAGAAAAAATCCAGAACTTGATAATTTGACTGATTAAAAAGTTGATTAATAAAATGACCGTTTAAAAATGAAAAATTTGAACAAAATTAAACTGGGAATGATAGGAGGTGGTATTGGGGCATTTATCGGGGATGCTCACCGCCGTGCCTCCAGAATTTGTAATGATTACGAATTATTGGGAGGAGTTTTTGACGTGGAATATGAAAAAGGTAAAGAATTTGCAAAACTGGAAGGTATTGACCTCAACAGGTGTTATGCTTCCATAAATGAATTTATTGGAGGAGAGCTTGCACTACCTGAAAAAGACCGGATACAGGCTGTTGCAATTGTGACACCAAATTACCTGCATTACGAATTTGCAAAAAAACTTATCGAAAATAAATTCCATGTAATCTGTGAAAAGCCCATGACTACCAGTGTGGAAGAGGCTGAAGATCTAAATCGACTTCTAAAGGAATACAAAGTTGTATTTTGCCTGACACACACTTATACTGGTTATCCCATGGTCCGGCAAATGCGTGAACTTGTTAAACAGGGCATTTTAGGCGAAATTCAACGCGTGGATGCTCAGTACTATCAAGGATGGATTAATTCCATCATACATGGAAAAGCTTCAAGGATCACCGGTGTCTGGCGATTGGAACCTAAATATGCCGGAGCCAGTAGTTGTATGGGCGACATAGGTGTTCATGCTTTTAACCTGATTGAATATACAACCGGACTGAAAGTTGAAAAGCTACTGGCGGACCTTAATAATGTTAAGAAAGATATAGTGCTTGACCTCGATGGAACTGTGCTGTTACGTTTTAGAGAAAACCTTCGCGGTGTCATTCGCGCAAGTCAGGTTGCAGGAGGTGAAGAAAATAACCTTTCAATTGCTGTTTATGGTTCTAATGCAAGTTTGAAATGGGAGCAGGAAAATCCAAATTATCTTTACCTTTTAAGTGATGACAAACCCATTCAGATATACAAACCAGCCCATGATTTCAACTCCGGTTTTGCTGAAATCAGTCATGTTATGCCTCCCGGGCATCCTGAAGGGATATATGAAGCTTATGGAAATATTTATAAAGGCACCGCTAAGGCTATTAGAGGCGAAGAATATTTCGACGGAGAATTCCCAACAATATACGATGGTGTGAGAGGAATGAAATTTATTGAAGGTGCAGTAAAGTCGAATAAGGAAGGTAATGTCTGGGTTGATTTGTGATTAGATATTTGTATGTTATGATCTCCTTGGTGATACCAATTTACAATGAAGAATCTCTAATTGATGAACTTATTGAAAGGTCAATTAAGGTTTTGGCAGAAATAACAGATCACTTTGAAATACTTGTTGTTGACGATGGCAGTCAAGATGGAACCCTGGAAAAACTGCTTAAGCATCGTGATAATGAAAAACGGATTAAGATTCTTTCCCTTTCAAGAAATTTCGGACATCAGGCTGCATTAACTGCAGGATTAGAGCATGCTAAAGGTGATTATATTGCTATGATGGATGGTGATCTGCAAGACCCTCCGGAACTACTCAGAGAAATGTATAAAAAACTGAAATCAGGGGAATGCGACGTTATTAATGGCAAAAGGAGATCAAGAAGGGAAAACATAAGAAGAAGAATGTTGACATACATTTTTCATAAACTTTTTAAAAGGGTATCCGGGCTAAGGGAAATTGAAAATGTCGGAAATTACTCAATGCTGAACAGGAATGCCCTGAATGGTTTGCTGGCTTTAAAGGAAAAAGTAAGATACCTTCCCGGATTACGATCTTTTGTGGGATTTAAACAGGGATATATTGAATATATTCGTGAAGAAAGGAAAAAGGGGAAATCTAAAATGAACATTTGGAAATTGTGGCTGCTTGGATCAGATGCTATTTTTTCCTTTTCAAAGATCCCACTTAAAATTTGTCTTTTCCTGGGACTTTTTGGAGTTGTTGTTTTTCTCCTCGCCGGCATCTATGTATTTATCGCTAAAATTTTCGGGTTTGCATTATTGGGATGGTCCTCTACCTTGTTAAGCATTTATTTCCTCGGCTCAATCCAGTTGACTTTTCTGGGAGTCCTGGGAGAATATGTGTTCAGGACCTATAAGGAATCACAAAACAGGCCGATTTACCTGGTAAAGGAGTTTTATGACGATTAATTAGTGTCTGTCTATTAATTCAGAACTTATGAAGTGAATGAGAAAATATTTTGTGATTTGTTTTTTAGAGCCTATTTTTAAATAATTAAACTTTATGTACAAACCCTAATTATACCTGTATAAATTTTTATGCCTTTCTTAGTAAATAAATAAGGTTCATCCGGATAATGCATAGGTTTGTGATATTATAATATTATGAATACTTCTATAAATCAAATTCAACTATGAAGGTTACACCAAGCTGATTTATATACCTGAATTGCCCGTAGGGCATTCATTTTTGTAGAAGAATAGATTATAGTTTTATGTATTCCCTGTAGGGGATTAATATAAAAATTTGTTTTTAAATCAATCAAAAAAATCAAATAGAAACCGCTCATCATAATCTATTTTAAATTTAAGATTGTTAAACAAAATTGGCTAAATTAAACTATGTTCACAAATCGATAATTTATCAATCGTCTACAACGAAAATATTCTGTGTGGCTACATTAGGCTACAATAGTATAACCGCTACGCGGTATTTTTCTTTTTAGTATATATTCACTGAAAAGCCAAAACTACGCATTTCCCGGATGAACCTTAAAAATCTGAATTTTAAGAACGCCTTTTACATATTAGCCTTAATACTTCTTATTATTCTGCCACTGTTAAGCCGTAATGCAGGAATTTCAGGCGATGAAGAACAGCATTACTCCCAATCAGAAAAAGTAGTCAACTACCTGGAATCGTTGGGAAAAGATAAATCTGCTCTCCATACTCCAAAAACCCA
>CAZEWS010000039.1:0-16848 GCA_964515985.1 uncultured Rikenellaceae bacterium
CTTAAGTATGAAATTCCAAACCACAAATAACAAAAAATTTACCCCGTGAAATAATGCTCCGCATTAAATCTACGATTTATTTCACGGGGCAGGTAAATTTCAAGTTCTAAATTCAAAACTCCAAACCCTTCTTAATAAAAGCAATATTGATATTTTAGTCATTGTGATTTGCGATTTGTTTGTATTTTGTGTTTTGATTTTTGGTGCTTTTAATTAGAAAAACTTCTACTTTATAGACAGACACTATTTAGACAAGCACTTATTTGTTAAGTTAAAACGATTTTGAAATAGTCAACACATATATAGCATGATAATTGCGGCATTGAATTTGTATGGTGTTTTCGTTAGATTTGTAATTGAATAAATTGATCCGGCATTGTTTATTAAAATCTTCAACAGCTCTTCGGGAATGGATTCATCTGGTCAACATCTACCGGATTCTGAAATAATAAAATTGTATAAAGAGACGGGGAATCCGGAATGGGTTGGTGTATTGTTTGAACGGTACACCCATCTGGTCTTTGGTATTTGCCTGAAGTATTTAAAAGATGAGGAAGATTCAAAAGATGCTGTGATGGAGATATTTGAAAGTCTTTTTGAGGATTTGTTGATTCACGATGTAAAGAATTTCAAATCCTGGTTATATAGCGTAAGCAAGAATTTTTGTTTAATGCAATTACGGAAACTAAAGATTATTCCCCGTACAGAAGAGATCACAGAAAAAAAAATGAATCATTCCTTTGTGGAATTCATGCAGGAATTGCATCCCTATAAAGAGCAGGAAATCGATGAAATGTTTAATAAACTTCAAGAAGCTATGGGTCAATTAAAACCCGAGCAGGAAAGATGTATTGAGCTGATGTATCTTCAGGAAAAATCATATAAGGAAGTGGCTGAAATCACCGGTTATAATTTAAAGCAGGTAAAAAGCTACATACAGAATGGTAAACGCAATCTCGAAAGAATGTTAAAACAACCATATGAATAACCACTTAAATATAGGTCGGCTTTTTAACCAGTCCGGATGTCTGTATTTTGATACATTACAACGGTATCAAAGAAAAAATCTGAATTCATCAGAAAGGGAACTGGTGGAAAATCATTTGAAGGAATGTCAGCTATGCAGGGAGGCACTCGAAGGGTTTGCACGTATTCCCGATCAGGTGAGACAGCAGGAACATATTGACTCCCTGAAAAAACAACTTTGGGAAAAGATCGGGCAGAGGAAGGTAAAATGGGCAGAGGTAAGTTCCAAAAGATTCAACAGAAAACTTGTGTATATCTCTGTCGCAGCTTCAATCGCTATTATTATGGGCTTATTTGGAATTTTTTATTCTGACTTTTTCCCCCGGCCTGCAATGATTGCTGATAATGTAAAAGAAGAAGCTGCCTATACCGAAGAAGAAACGGAAGATTTAGCAGGAATAGAGGAACTGATTAGTGAACCGGCAAAAAAGAGGGATCTGAGATCAGAAGACGTTAAGGTTTTACAAATTGAACCGGAAAAAGATATATTGCTCCTGGAAAAGATAGAAAGGACTAAAGATAAAATTGCTGAAGTGAATTTCCAGGGGGAAGATACAACAGGTGTTTTACTTGAGGTAGCAGGTGTAGCTTATACAAAAAGTGTTGCGGAAACTATAGATACTAAAGCAATTGTTCAGAATCAGCCGGAGATGTTGGAAAAAGCCACTGCTAAAGGCAGGGATATAATCGAAAAATCAAAAATTGAAATGGTGGCCGTAGAATACAGCCCTGAAAGCAGAAAAAAAACCAAGACCCTTGTTTATGATTCCACACCTGAAGAGTCTGAATCAGAACTATTTAATATTGTTGAAGAAATGCCGGAATTTAAAAAGAGAGGTTATAAGGATTTTGAGGAATACATTCAGAAAAATCTCCGGTATCCTGAAGAAGTGGTTGAAAAAGAAATAAGTGGTATTGTAATGGTTCAATTTGTTATTGATGTTACCGGAAAAATCAAAAATATTGAAGTTGCCAAAAAGGTCAATCCTCTCCTGGATAAAGAAGCGGTCAGGGTAATATCTTCATCCCCTAAATGGAAACCGGGTAAACAACAAGGAGTTAAAGTAAAGGTTATTTTAACACATCCTGTTGAATTCAAAATTAAATAAAAACATAGCTTCGCAAAACAATTAAAAAAGTTCGTGAGACTGGTGTTTTGCAAAGCAAAATTTTGTATTTTAATTGGATAATTCCCCGAACCTTGCAAAGTGCCTATGCTAATTTCCCATACCTGATAATGAATGATTTTATTAAAAATTGTTTATTTTTAGTATCTTGGTTTTTTTAATAGTGCATAATGGAAGATTTTGTTATTAAATCAACCCATCGAACTCCTTATGTTCATTTAAAGGATGGATTGATTCAAATTGTCGGAAGGTCAATTCCAGAAAATTCAGCTATTTTTTATAAGCCTATTTATGATTGGATAGTTAACTATTCAAAAACAATGCATACCCATACTCAAATTGAGCTTAATTTTGAATACATAAATACCAGCTCAACCAAATGGGTTTTCAATATGTTGAAGGTCCTTGGTAAAAAGCATGAAATAAAAGATATGATAAAAATAAACTGGTATTATGAAGAAGGCGATGATGATATGGCTGAACTCGGTAGAATTTTCAAATCCCTTGTAAAATCACCTTTTACCTTTATCGAAACAGAGGAGCAACCTGGCTGAATCTTTTCATTTACCCTTTCAAGTCATCCGGTTCAAGTAAAAACTGAATCTTTTCATTTTTTAAAATAAGCAATCCCAGTCTTTCTTTTGAAAGCCCTTCAATTGAAAGGAGTAAGCTTCATTGACTCAGCCGGTACACCCATGCCAAGATGAGCCAGGAAGACAGCAATTGCTCTGGAATTTACTTTTACTATAGTATCCTAAACTGAAAAGGCTGTGTGAAAACGTTTTTCCAAACTAATTTTAACTAAAGGGCTGTATCAAAACCCCATTTATTTAATCATTCCTGCGAAAGCAGGAATCCATATTTAGCTAATAATGAAAGTATTATAGATTCCTGATCTCCGCTTCGCTTCGTCAGGAATGATATATTCAAAGGTTTTGATACAGCCCTTTATTCATATTTTAGAGCATTGGCTGGATTAATTAATGCTGCTTTAATGGCTTGAAAACTTACGGTAAAAAGTGCGATCAACAAAGCCAAAACAGCGGCTAAAGCAAAAACCCACCAGCTCAAAGATGTGCGGTATGCATAATCCTGCAGCCATTGTCTCATGAAAT
The DNA here is from genome assembly GCA_964515985.1 of uncultured Rikenellaceae bacterium. GTDB lineage: Bacteria > Bacteroidota > Bacteroidia > Bacteroidales > VadinHA17 > CAZEWS01. Next base: position 3,269 of record CAZEWS010000039.1, read on the forward strand.
ACCAGGCTACAGGTGAGGCAATAAAAATAGATATGATTACTAAAACTGAGAATTCGGTTGATAACAGATAAACAATCCTGGAAACGGTTGCTCCCATCGTTTTGCGGATTCCGATCTCTTTTGTTCGCTGTTCAGCAGTAAAAGAGGCCAGTCCGAAAAGTCCAAGACATGCAATAAAAATGGCAATGAAGGCAAAATATTTCAATAATGCACCCATTCTTTCTTCGGTCCGGTACATGCTGTCGAAATCTTCATCCAGGAAACTGTAGTCGAACGGATAACCGGGCATAATTTTTCCCCAGATTTTTTTCAGATAATCCATTGCTTTTGGAACTTCATCGGGTTGGATTCTGACCAATATGTAACTTAGCCATTCTATTGGTGCAACGACTATAGCAAGAGGTTCTATCCTGGAATGAATCGGTTGATAATGAAAGCTTTTCATTACCCCGATAATCTGACCATGGAATCCAATAAAAGAAAATCTTTTCCCCACCGCGTCATCTGCTCCCATTATCTTTTCAACTTCTTCATTTATCAGGAAGTTTGCAATGGTATCATGGGGAGCGTCACTGGTGATATCCTTTGAAAAAGTCCGCCCGGACTTCATTTCAATTTGAAGGGTTTTTATATAATCGAAATCCACACCACTTATTCCTATCAAAACCGTTTGCTCTGGATCCTTTCCTTCCCAATCGGCTCCACCGGAGTTGCTTCCTATGTTCGAAGGACGGTGTGATGAAGCAGTAACACTTAAAATTCGTGGATCTTTAAGGAATTCATTTTTAATGGTTTGGTATGATTTTTTTATCTCACCACGCATGGGTATATATAGCAAATGATCCTTATTAAAACCTATCTTTTTGTTTCTCATATAGTTTAGCTGACTAAACACCACGATGGTTCCTATGATTAAGAAAATAGAGAGAGTGAACTGAACAACGACAAGAATTTTTCTCAATAAACCACGTTTTGAACCGGAGCTTAGATCACCTTTTAGAACATTAACCGGTTTAAAAGAGGAGAGAAATAAACTAGGGTAACTTCCTGCCAGAAAGCCTGTTATAATTGCAACGATTATTGTTCCAATAATAAATTCCGGTTTTAATAAAATATTTGCTGAGATTTCTTTCCCTGAAATAGTATTAAATACCTCAATGAATAAGATAACCAGGATAATAGCCAATAACAGGGCAATTAAAGTAAGGATAAAGGATTCACCAAAAAACTGGTTGATAATGTTTTTTCTTTTTCCTCCAACCACCTTTCGAATACCTATTTCTTTAGCCCTGTTTGCTGACCGGGCTGTGGACAGATTCATAAAATTGATGCAGGCAATCAACAGAATAAAAATGGCAATTGCTGAGAAGATATATACAAATTGAATGGCTCCCGGAGAATGGCCATATCCACCGTAGCTGTATAGATGAATTTTTGTAAAAGGTGCAATCATATAATCTGTTGTGGATTCGGGGTTGTGGTTACGCACAACCAGTGTGAGTTTCGCATTCACTGAGTCGGTTGGACTATTCTCGTAAAGTTTCACAAAAGTACGAATTGAGTTAGATCCCCAACTATCTGTATACCCGTCTCTTGTTTTCATAAACTCGAAGGGTACCAGGATTTCAAATTGCAGGATGGTATTCTTTGGCAGTTTTTTCAAAATTCCCGTTACCCTGAAATCATATTGGTTGTTTACCCGGAAACTTTTTCCCATGGGTTCTTCTTTTCCGAAATATTTTTCGGCTATTTCTTCCGTGATGACGATGGAGTAAGGCTCCTCGATTGCCGTTTTCGGATTACCCCTTATTAGCGGGAAATTAAACATTTTGAGAAAGGACGGATCCACCGCACGGATATCATCTTCGAAAAATGAATTTTCCCCATATCGAAAGAGCAATCCACCTGTACCGGCATATCTTGTTGCTTCCTCGATTTCAGGGATCTCATCTCTCCATACCGGTCCGGAAATATACGGAGTTACATTTACATGGTATACTTCCCCTGAATAATACTGGTCTTCTTCAACACGGTAAAGACTGGAAGCACTGGTGTGAAATTTGTCAAAACTGAGTTCGTCCTGAACCCAGAGAAGGATCAAAAGGGTACAAGCCAATCCGATTGAAAGGCCTGAAATGTTGATTATGGAAAATCCTTTTTGACGGAAAATGTTGCGTAAGGCAACAAGCAGGTAATTTTTTATCATCGGGTAGTGTGGTTATATAAACTAAAGACGATTAAGTATAGAGATTGTTGCAAAAAAATATTAGAAGCCCTTTGCATTTGTTATATGGTTAATGTAATTTTAAACCAACAACAAGTGCACATATATGAAAAATAACGGCAATGCCGTTATACAATCGTTAGCGAAGAGGCGATTGCATACATTGAAATTGAATAACGCAATTTGAAGTTAAAGGAAAAAACCAAAGAGCTTTTTTAACCCATCCGCCCATCTTTTTATAATTTCTTTTAGTATTAAACCGGACACACTGACCATTTACGGACACTTTTTTAAAGTGCCGTAATGCACTATATACCTGATACATATAAGCATACACAATGGCATGTTCTTTGAATAAGGACTGCTGGCAATATTTATTAATATATGGACAGGGCAATATCAGATTCAGTAAAACGAAAACGTAAAAGGAAGCTAATAACAAGAATTGCAATTGCATGTCTTGTTTTCTTTACCCTTATAGTATCATTGCGAAATGTTATTAAGCCTTCTATTAAAGTTGAAGATTTTTATACTGAACGAACCAAAAAGGGCAATATCCAGGCTTCTGTATCGGCATCAGGAACTGTGGTGCCTGAATTCGAAGAAATCATTTCCAGCCCAATTTCTTCAAGGATAATTAAAATCAATCAGAACACCGGTGATGAGGTAACTAATGGAGATACAATTCTGTTGTTGGATACCAAGAGCGCTATTGTATCACTTGAAAAGATGAAAGATGAACTGGCGATGAAAAAGAATAATGTGAACAAGCTGAAACTTCAACTCGAGAAAAGCCTTATCGACCTCAGAACCCAACACCAAATAAAAAAACTTCATGTCGAAAATATGGAGACTGAATTGAAAGAGGAAAGGTATCTAAATGAAATTGGAGGGGGGACAAAGGAGAAAATTGAAAAAGCCGAACTGAATTTCAGAATTGCCGGGCTTGAACTTCAACAAATTGAGCAAACCATAATCAACAGTGAGAAATCAATGGAAGCTGATATGTATGGTCTAAATTACGAAATCAGCATAGGGCAAAAAAATGTAAACGAGTTGCAGGAGAAATTGAATCGCTCTTCAATAACAGCCGACAAAAAAGGTGTAATTACATGGATTAATAGTGAAATAGGAAAAACTGTAAGTGCAGGGGAAGAGTTGGTGAAAATTGCAAACCTGCAAAGCTATCGGGTTGAAGGAGTAATTTCAGATATGCATGCCGTAAAACTTGCCATCGAAGGGAAAGCGGTAATACGTCTGGATGAAAATACGGATATGACAGGAAAAATTGTAAGTATATCTCCATCGGTTGAGGCAAATACTATTCAATTCAAAGTCAAACTGGACAAGAAGATCCATCCCTTATTGAGACCAAACCTGAAAGTTGATCTATTCGTGATTACTTCTTTTAAAGAGAATGTTATACTGGTTAAAAACGGTGCATTTTACAAAGGCGGGACAAAACAAAATGTGTTTGTTGTACAAAATGATAAGCTTAAGAGAAAAGATGTTGAGTTTGGTGTTAGCAATTTCGATTATGTGGAAATTACGAACGGCTTATCCACTGATGAAGAAGTAGTTATTTCCGATATGTCGGATTATGAAAGGTATGAAGAAATAGGAATTAGAAATTAAAAATTAAAAATTAGGAATTAGGCAGACGACTGGAGACTGTGGACTTATAATATAAAGAATGAGTAATTACAAAAAAACAGGATTTCTAAAGCTGAATAGTTTTGTAGTAGTAATGATTATATATCTGCTTCCCGAAACAGTACAAGCTCAAACGTATAGTTTGGAACAGGTGGTAAATTATTCACAAAACTACTCACCCGAGGCAATGAAGAACAAAACATCGAAAGAAAACAAATACTGGCAGTGGAAAACATATAAGTCAAATTACAAACCTCAATTGGTATTAAACTCAACATTACCGGCATATCAAAACAACAATATTCCGGTTTTGCAGGAAGACGGGAGCATCATTTACCGGAATGTGAACCGTAGCCAGGCACAGGCTAGTTTATCATTGGAACAAAACATAAGCCTTACAGGAGGCAAAATGTTTGTGAGCACTGATTTGAGCCGTATCGACAATTTCAATATGAAAACATATAGCTATAGCGGCTCTCCCTTTTTTATCGGGCTTGAACAACCGCTTTTTTCTTTCAATCATTTGAAATGGATGAATCGCATTGAACCCCTTAAATACGAAGAATCTTTAAAAGAGTATGTAGAAGACATTGAAAAGATAGCCTATAACACAACATTCAGGTATTTCAACCTGTTGATTGCACAAATAAATTTCGGGATAGCTAAAATAAACCTTGATAACGCAAGCTCCCTATACAAACTGGGTCAGGAAAAATCCGACATGGGCAAAATATCTAAAAACGAATTATTGCAGTTGAAATTCGGACTTTTATCGGCACAAAAATCTGTTTCGAAGGCGTTACTATCAAAGGAAACCACCCAGTTGGCATTAGGCTCCTATACAGGTATGCAGAACATTGGTGCTTCTACCCTCTCCTTGCCCGACAATATTTCAGTTTTTATAATTGACGACTCACTTGCCATTGAAAAAGCACTGGAAAACAGTCAGCGTTCAGTTGAGTTTAAACGTTCAATTCTGGAAGCAAAGCAGGAGGTTGAACAGGCCAAACGCGAGAACGGGTTAAATGCCAATTTAACCCTGAGTTACGGAACTACCAATGTTGCAGGGGAATTGCCTCACATTTATGATAACCCTCAAGCAATGAAATCTTTAAATTTCGGACTCACTGTACCAATACTTGACTGGGGAAGAGCAAAAGCCAAAAGGAAAACTGCCGAGGCCAATATGCAAATGGTTGAATACTCTGTTCATCAGGAAGAAATTAATTTCAGGGAAGAGATTATTACTGAGATCGAATATTTCAGAATGCTCAAAAATTTAATTGAATATACGCAAGTAGCTGATCAAACGGCTGCCGAACGTTTCGAAATCGCTCGTTTGAGATACCTGGCAGAAGACATCAGCCTTACCGAGTATAACATTGCCCTTGAGGAAAAAGACCGTGCAAAGCAGGATTATATCACGGCACTGCGCGATTACTGGTTAACCTACTATTCAATTAGAATCCTTACCCTGTACGATTTTGATAATAAGCGGCAACTAAAAATAAACAATTAAATAGGAAAACCATGTTTAAAAACTATCTTAAAATAACCTGGAAAGTTTTAAAACGAAAAAAGGTTTACACGATTGTAACGATGGCTGGTATTATCATCCCGGTTACATTTATCGTGCTGATCACATCGTTTCTGGTTCATATAAATAATTACAATCCGCCAAAATCAGGTTTTAAAAATGTGGTTTACCTGGACTGGGTTACCTGGAAAGAAATTAAAGAAGATGGCAATGTGAACCAAAGAAGTGAGAATCCGCCAACTTATTCATTTATTAATAATTACGTAAAGACACTCAATTCGCCAAAGTTGGTATCAGCAGTGTCAGTGAATTTTTTCAGTGGCAGTGATATTATTTATATGAACGATAACCCGAATGAAGTAAATATCAAATATTCTGATAGCGAGTTCTGGGAAATCACCGACTTTAAATTTATCCATGGTCGTCCTTATAACAAATCCGAATTTGAACAGGGAGCAAGGGTCGTTGTAATTGATGAAAAAACAAGCCGTTCGTTTTTTGGGACCACAAACGCCGCAGGTAAAAGCCTGGAGATAAAAAACAAGCTGTTCCGGGTAATTGGAGTGGTCAAGAACGTGGATATTACCATGTTCAGGATTTGGGCTAATATTTATTTGCCATACTCATGTTTGGATAATTATCTGTCAAATTCAATGTATTTGAATTTTTCCCGGGCGCTTATTTTAACAAACAACCTGGGCGATTTTCAAAAAATAGATAATGAGTTTCAGCAAAAGTTAACAACGGTGTCTTTTGAGAACGCAGGTAATCTCAATCATATTGAAGCTTCATTTAAACAAGATAACTACCTGGAACGAATTAAAGATCTTGCTTTTACTTTCTTCCGGTATTATGGCGATGTCAAAAAGCCGCTCTATCTCGCCGGTGCGCTTTTGTTCTTTTTCTTTATTATCCTTCCCGCTATTAACCTTGTAAACATCAATATCAACCGTGTTTACGAACGATTATCGGAAATCGGGGTTCGAAAAACATTTGGCGCTACAACGAGCAGGTTAATCGGCCAGTTTTTGTTCGAAAACATTTTAATAATCCTGACTGGCGGTATATTTTCAATCCTATTATCGGGGTTAATTATCCTGTTTATTAATAAAACAAATGCTTTGTCAGGCATTTATCTAACCATAAACTTTAAAGCCGTAGCTTTTAGCCTGCTGGCAATATTTATCCTTAGTATTCTCTCCGGTTTAATGCCTTCGATTGGCATGGCACGCGCTAAAATTATTCAATCATTAAACAGTTCCGAAACAAAATAAAAATCAAAAAAGGAATAAAATGAAAAGATATATTTTAAAAAGTTTGTTGAAAGGAAGACAAAAAAGAATAATGCTCGTAATCGAGTTATTCTTTTCGTTTATCGCATTCTTCTTTATCCTCTCCTTTATTGTCAGAGAAATCAATAACACCAAATACCCGCTTGGCTTTGATTATGATAATTTATACAAGGTTGACTATGACATTACTACACAATCTGATGACATGGATACAATGATGGAAAATATAAAGAATATTAAGAACTACATAAAAACCTATCCAGGCGTTCAAAACATGGGCATGTGTCAGAGTAGTTTCTTCTTTATGAAGGGTTATATGCATCCTTACAAACCTTTATTGAGTAACGGCATCACAATTCCTGCCGATCAGGTCAACCAGATGCTCGCTAACGATGAATTGGCTGATATTTTAAATTTAAAACTGCTTGAAGGGCGTTGGTTTGGTGTGGAAGATAACGCTTCAAAGAACCGTCCGGTGGTGCTCACCCAAAACCTGAAAGAACGGGTGTTTGGAAAGTCAAATGCGCTTGGTCATATAGTTGATTATTGCGGACAACAATGCATAATTGTCGGTATTTATAACAATATCAAGCATAAAGGAGACTATACGCAGCCTGATTATACACTGTTTATCAGGAGTGTTGATGTAGAGAATTTACAGTATGAAACCTGGATGTGCATGGATGGTTCAAATTGCGGGCCAAATTGGTTCCTCAAATGCAATACCGATTTGCCCGCTTCATTCGAGTCGGAACTGATACGGAAAGTAGCTGTAAATTATCCCGGTTATAATCTTAAAATTTCACCAATGGAAAAAATCCGTCAAAAATATATCCGAAGCACCTGGGCGCCTTTGATCGCTATTTTATTGGTCATTACCTCTTTGTTTCTAAATGTACTGTTCGGTTTGTTTGGCGTTCTCTGGTATAACATATCGCAGCGTAAATCCGAGATAGGTCTGCGCATGGCGGCGGGAGCAAACAAGGGACATATATACAGGCAATTTATTGAAGAAATGCTGCTACTGGCAACCATAGGGATTATCCCCGGAATAATCGTGGCTGCACAGCTTCCTTTATTAGACCTGTTTAATATGGAAACTCAGGTTTACATAACAGCTATGATCATTTCAGCATTGATCATTTATATTCTGGTAACGCTTTGCGCTTTACTGCCCAGCGCCCAGGCTGTAAAAATACAGCCCGCTATTGCGTTGTATGAAGAATGATTTTTTTAATAATAAAAATTGAATAATAATGATTACACTAAAAAATCTCGAAAAAGTTTATCAAACAGACGAAATCGAAACAGTCGCTTTAATCAACATCAACCTTACTGTTGGAAAAGGCGAATTTATTTCGGTCATGGGCCCATCGGGCTGCGGAAAAAGCACGTTGCTCAATATGATAGGATTGTTGGATATCCCCACGAAAGGTTCAGTAACAATTGATGATAACCTAATTGATGCATGGACAGATAAAAAACTGGCTCTGTTCCGAAACCATAAATTGGGCTTTATTTTTCAAAGTTTTCACCTTATCAACGATTTACCTGTTTTGGATAATGTTGAGTTGCCGTTACTTTACAGAAAGGGCGTATCAGGCAAAGAACGAAGTAAAAAAGCTTTAGAAGCGCTTGCAAAAGTAGGGCTGTCTGCAAGAACCAAACACTATCCAAGCCAGCTTTCCGGCGGGCAGAAACAACGTGTTGCCATTGCAAGAGCAATTATCGGCCAGCCTGAGATAATCCTTGCCGATGAGCCAACCGGTAACCTCGACAGTAAAATGGGTGGTGAAATTATGGATATTCTGGGAAACCTGTATAAAAATGAAAAAACCACAATCGTCATGGTAACCCACGATGAACGGTTAGCAAATAAAACAAACCGGATTATCCATTTGTTTGACGGGATGCAGGTAAATTAATTGATAAAAAAATGAATATCCAATTTCCAACAAGGAATAATGAATGATGAAGTAAAAAACTTCAAAAATCAAGAATCGTTAATCCTTGTTCGATATTCGCTTATTAATTAAAAAAACTAATAAACTTTGAAATTCAGATACATATAAAATAACAACAATTGATATTAGTTATTACCGATAGTTAATTTCCATTTGAATTGGAATATTGTATATTTATTTCCAATAAATCATTAATCGGTGTTCCGTATTCTTAAATTGATTTTGTAAAAAAGAGATAAATGCCGGAAAACAAAATGATATTAGTAATTGATGACGATAACGCCGTACTAACATCCATAAGCCTGTTGCTTAAACAATCGGGCTTTTTGCACGTTTGTGCTTCCAATCCTGCAGAGGCGTTAAAAGTGTTACACAGCCACACACCGGATTTAATTATACTTGACCTGAATTTCAGCAATGAAACTTCCGGACAGGAAGGTTTACGGTTTTTACCCCGCCTGAAACAAATGTTACCTAAGGTCCCGGTGCTTTTAATTACAGCCTGGGGGTCGATATCGCTTGCCGTTGAAGGAATTAAAAAAGGGGCCTTTGATTTTATTACCAAACCGTGGGATAATAAAGTCCTTTTGCAGACGATTAAAACCGCTATTGAATTAAGTAAGGAATACAAGTCCATTAAAGGCCTAAAAAGAAATGAGTTAGACCGGAGATATAATTTTGCCAATATTATAGGTAGCAGTCCAAAACTGATTTCCATACTGGAAACTATCGGGCGAGTCAGCAAAACTGATGCCCCGGTACTGATTCTCGGTGAAAGCGGTACAGGGAAAGAGCTTATTGCAGAGGCTTTACACCATAACAGCAACCGGAAAAATTATCCTTTTGAAAAAGTTAACCTGGGCGGAGTATCATCAAGCCTTTTCGAAAGTGAAATGTTTGGTCATAAAAAAGGTGCTTTTACCGATGCATACAACGACAGGAAAGGACGTTTTGAGCTGGCAAATTACGGTACGATATTTCTTGATGAGATTGGCGACCTGGATTATAATTCACAGGTGAAACTCCTAAGGGTATTGCAGGATAAAACATACCAGGTTCTCGGCGACAGCAAAACAAAAAAGTTAAACGTCAGGGTTATTTGTGCTACCAACCGGAACATAAATGAAATGGTTGAGAAGGGGACATTCAGGGAAGATCTTTTTTATCGGATTAACCTTATTACGATAAACCTGCCACCGCTTAGAGAACATAGCAGTGATATTCCTTTGTTGGTGAAGCATTTCTTAAATGAAATGGCAGTTATTTACAACATTGAAAAAATAACACTTTCAAATAAAACCTTAAAATGGCTGCAAAACCTGCCGTTTCCCGGTAATGTTCGTGAAATTAAGAACCTGATAGAAAGAACCTGGCTTATTTCAGGAAAAATTGAACCGGAAATTCCTGATTTTGAAAAAGCACTTGAGTATGTTCCAATACAAGCTTCAACAGGAAAGCTTCCTCCTGTCGGTTCTATGACACTTGATGAAATAGAAAAGGAGATGATACTTAAGGCAATAGATAAATTTAAAAACAATATGTCAAAGGTAGCAAAGTCGTTAGGCATTAGCAGGGGCACACTCTACAGACGGTTTGAGAAGTATGGGATCGGCTTATGATCAAAAAAATATAACGTGAAGTTAAAAACAAAATATATAATATTCGTTTCGCTCACGCTTTTGGCTTTTTCTGCTTTAACCGTATTGCTCTACGATCAAAACAAATATCTGTTCCTGATCGGTGAGGGAATAATCATCTTATCTTTGGTCTTATTCATTCTGTTTTATAAATCACTTATCAAACCTTATAAATTGCTTAGTTCAGGTGTTGAATCAATTGCAGATAAGGATTTTAGCATTAAATTTTTACATGTAGGCCAGCCCGAACCCGATAAGTTGATTGACGTATATAATAAAATGATTGAACAGCTAAGGTTAGAAAGAACAAAAGCCACTGAAACACACTTTTTTCTTGAAAAACTGATAGAAGCATCTCCTGCCGGGATCATTGTTCTTAATACAAATAATAAAATACAATCAATTAACCCGGTGGCACAAAAATTATTAAACGTTAATCTTGAAAGCAGTGAAATTGAAATTAAAGAACTTGATTCACCGTGGAATACAGAGTTATCAAAAATAAATGAAAACACTACGCGTGTGATTCAGGTAAACGGAATTAATCAATATAAATGTTACAGATCTAATTTTCTCGACAGGGGAGTTAAACGAACCTTCTTTTTTGTCGAAGAACTTACAAAAGAGTTGTTACATGCAGAAAGGCAAGCGTATGAGAAGGTTATCCGTATGATATCACACGAAGTAAATAACAGTATGGGTTCTGTGAATTCGATCATAGATTCTACGGTGCATTATATTCAAAATTTAAACCAAAACCACACACATGACTTTATTAATGCCCTTGATGTTGCAAAAGAAAGGATTAGCAACCTGAACCATTTTACAAAAAGATTTACAGAAATTGTTCGTATTCCGCCACCTGATATTCAGAAATGTAATTTAAAGGAAATAATAAACCGGGTGTTGATTTATTTTCAGGAAGAATTAAAACAAAAAAATATTCTGGTCAATACTCACTTTAAATCTGATGATGATGTGGTTATTTCGTTTGATCTTCAGCAGTTGGAACTGGTACTGATCAATATTATAAAAAATGCCATTCAGGCAATTGAATCGAACGGAAACATTAACTTCTTAATGTATTCCTCACCTTTATCTCTTATAATAGAAAACAACGGTGAACCCATTTCAACGGATATTCAGAAAAAACTCTTTACACCCTTTTTCACAACTAAAAAAACAGGCCAGGGTATTGGATTAACTCTGATCAGGGAAATACTTGTTAACCATGGGTGTAAATTCTCATTACAAACCAGGAGTGACAGGATTACAGAGTTTAAGGTTTTGTTTAGGAAAGGATAGTTGGATTAAGGTTTTCCTGCCCGGTTCGCAAGCACATTGCCAAGTTCACTCCAAAGCCTACCACATGAGCCAACACTTGTCAAAGAGCTTGCAAGGCCAACCCGATTTGTCAACGCTCTTTGATTGATTTTTTACCAGATGCGAAACAACCGGTAATAAGTTTTACAATAAAAGCTGCTTTGGAATGCCTGTGCTGATAATAATTATTAAATAAAAATTAAACTGGCTAAAATAAATAGCGGAAGAAGCACAATCAATGAAAAACCGTACATATATCTAAAGAAATGAGGCATTTTAACATCATTGTTTTCGGCTATTGCTTTTACCATAAAATTCGGACCATTTCCAATATATGTCATACTGCCAAAGAAAACTGACCCTACTGAAATTGCAATGAGCAATGAAACGGGAATGCCCGCGATCAGCGCATCTCCAGTAAACAGGGTGGCAAACTGATCCTGAAGTCCCAGGGCTAAAGAGTGCAAGGATACTGCAGTTGGAGCATTGTCCAGAAAACTACTTAATGTGCCGGTAACGAAATAGAACTGAGTTGGTGTTTCAATTCCCATATGTGAAGCATTTTGCTGCAGGTATAACAGTGCAGGAGTCATAGTTGCAAATATACCCAGGAACAAGAATGCTACTTCAATAATTGGTTCCCAGGTAAAATTATTAGACATTCGGTGGCTGGTCGGAGAAAACACCAATGATAAAACAGCCATTAACAGGATAACTCCCTCACGAATAAACTTAAGGTAATGATAGTGCTCAATAAGCGGAAAAAATTGTTTATTCAAAAAGGCAACAGATAATACAACGCCACCCAGCCATATAAAATTCAATTTTCCTCGTAAACGAATTGGTATTTTCTTTTCAAGGTCATGCTGAATGTCTTCAGGGGCTTCTCTTTTGTAAAAGTACAAATCAACCATATAATAGACCAATAACAACGAAATATTGATGAATAACCATTCGGGTAATAATCCAAAAAACCAGGTAAAGGGAACTCCTCTCAGGTAAAGAAGGAAAAGGGGCGGATCTCCAAGCGGTGTTAATAAACCTCCACAATTAGCAACAATTGCAATAAAGAAAAGAACAGTATGAACTTTGTTTTTACGTTCTGCGTTAGTAACCAGTAGAGGCCGGATAAGTATCATAGCTGCCCCGGTTGTTCCCATAAATGATGCCAGGATGGCTCCAATACCCACGAACAAGGTGTTTATACCTGGTTTGGCCGGGATGAAACCAGTTAGCAGAATACCCCCCGTAATGACAAAAAGTGCACCAAGCAATATAATAAACGGAATGTAATCAAAAAGCATCTGATATATCAGTTCATGTGAGAATCCTTTTAATAATAAAAATATAGCTGTAGGAATTCCCAATATCAACGACAGGATCAGTTTTGTACTGTTTTTTTTCCATTGGTGGTGAAAGAAAATTGGGCCTACCGCAATCCCCAAAAGCATTAAAAGGAAAGGAATAATTGTGTATAGCTCAATTGTGTGGTATACTTCATGTCCCATATAATCCGGTTTTTTAAAATTTTAGCTGCTAAAATAAATAAATCTTTAGAATATAAACATAGTGAAGAACATATATATTCGCATAATATATCGCTCCTAAAGGATTTTAAATCCTTTTTTTTGCTACTATGCATATTATAAAACCCTTAACAGGCGCTTAAAAAACAAAACTTACTCCCGTAAGATCGGGATCGATAATTCAATTTCTCCCCAAGGGATGTCTTTTTCCAAAGGGATGCCCGCCCGACCGAAGTCATTCGGGCAGGCCTTTGGCAGGCATAATTATTCTTTCCGCCAGCCCTGTGAAATACTGCTTTGCAGTAAAGGCTTCGCCTTTATTTCACAGGGCCAGCTGGCGTATGACCTAATCAAATCCTGATTTCCAAAATCTAAATTTTTGTGAATTGTGGCTTGGTCATTTTTTAGATTAATTAGAGCAATT
>CAZEWS010000040.1:0-343 GCA_964515985.1 uncultured Rikenellaceae bacterium
CCTGCATTCAGTGGAACGGATGTGGGGGAGCTACAATCCTCAAGATTCATGGAGGAAGGTGATTTCCTGAGGCTGAAAAACCTGAGTCTTACTTATAAACTGCCCGAGAACCAGATCAAAGGTGTTAACGGTTCCGTATCAATTGGTGCCATCAATTTGTGGACACTGACCAATTATGGAGGTACCGATCCGGAAACCTATGTTACAAGGGGTCCCGGGGAAGCATTAAAGGTCGAGTACCAGTTGAAATCACTGGTATTGATTATCCTGCCGATCAGGCTGAATTCATAACCGGTATTCTCAACTTCACCCAGATTACGGAAGATGGATCCTCCGACCGAAT